>NZ_JAMPLL010000008.1:0-196731 GCF_039962495.1 Leptolyngbya sp. AS-A5
GCTTGCAATTTTCATTCGGTTCCGTTACGCTATCGTTAGACCTGCCGAAGTTGAGTGAGAATCACCTGCCGAAGAAAGGTGAGAATTAGGTGCCGAAGTTGTGCAAATATGCACTTTCTCAATCGCATCGAGAATCGCCGGGTTGTTTCCAGGAATCGCCAGCAGTTGCGAGCGTTGTACTCGCAAGGCGCCTAGCTCAGGTGATTCACGCCGCTTCACTTCTCCAACCGCCAGTTCAGCAATCGTCGCTGCCTTCTCGGTTAACGCGGCAACCACATGGGGCTCGATCGTAAACGAGCGCGGTTCAGATCCAAAGTCACAGATTGAAGCCGATTTGGAGTTACTGTTACAGCGCAGTGTGTAAACCAACTCGTCCGGCTCTGATTTAATTAATTTCCTCACTCCCATCGTCGCGCCACACTTACGACAGCGGCACAGCCCACTTCCTAGCGGATACGGAACGTTGTGCCGCTTGCCGCCTAACTTGCGATTCTCTCGACTGATCTCATTAATTAATAGAGCCTGCTCTGGACTAATCAGAATGTCAGTGTGTGTTCCATGCACGACCTCAGCCGGCTCCCGCGTCTTTGGATCGAACTTATAAGGTGTGTTGCCTCTCAGCACTTCACTCTTTAACCAGTGCCGCAGCGTCGTCCGGGTCATCTCCCTGCCGTACTGCTGCTTGATTAACAGACAGGTTTTACTGAGCGATCGGCACTCGAAGAACGTCTGCACAATCGTCTGCGCCGTCCCCCACTGATCCGGGTCGGCTTCATACTTGCCTTCTTTTGAGCGTCGATACCCAAACGGCACGGCGGGATTCGCTTTCTGCATTTGACGGAAATACTCGTAACCGCGCCGAATTCGCATACTCAACATCCGAATTTCAAACGCTGCATCGAGTCCTGCTTGGACGCGGCTCTTCCAAACGTACGGATTCTCCAGATCGATCGGATCGTCGCCCATATCGAGGATTACGAGCTCGATATTCTGCTTGAGAAACACTTCTATTAGATCGAGCGTCATTTGCGGCGAGCGGGTAATTCGATCATCTCGAGTGATGGTCACTCGGTCGACGCGCTCCTTCGCCTTCATTAAGCGTTCAAAGTCCGGGCGGTTGTCATCGCTGCCCGGCTGTAAATCAAAGTAGATCTCCGTACACCCAGCACGCTCTAAACGACTCTTCTGCTGCTTCGCTGCAACGTCTAGCTCGGTGTTCGAGATTCCTCGCCCGTAATCCAGTTGGCTAATCCGACGTATCCGATATTGTGAAATTCCGTCGCCATTAAAAGAGAGAAAGCACGGTACGATCGGAAACTCTATCACAAGATTACATATAACCGCACCGTGCGCGATCCTCTAGAGAGGAGAACACTGAAAATTACTATACGGCTTGTTGAAAAATTTTGTCAACACTAATGAGAAAGTATTTCAATAAAATCGGCAGCGACGATCGCGCAATTTTTCAACCTATCACCGAAAATATTGAAGCAGTAAGGAGTATGATGATTCAGATTATTCAAGATGAGCGCTTATGAGTCCGCAACTGCGTGTATACGTTCCACCCCATCCCCTAATCAAACATTGGCTTGGTGTCGCTCGGAATGCTGAAACACCCTCAACGATATTTCGCAGTGCAATCACAGAATTAGGACGGTGGCTCACGTATGAAGCCGTGCGCGAATGGTTGCCAACGATCGACACCACGATCGAAACTCCTCTCGCTCCCTGTCCGGCAACCTTTGTCAATTCTGAAGTCCCGATCGTGATCGTACCGATTCTGCGGGCTGGACTCGGTTTACTGAATGGCGCACAGTCGTTGTTACCCTTAGCATCGATCTACCATCTGGGACTGGTGCGAAATGAAGAAACGCTCGAAGCGAGTTGCTACTTGAATAAATTGCCCGATCGCTTTGATCCGCAAACGCGAGTTTTGATCGTTGATCCAATGTTGGCAACGGGTGGAAGCTCAATTCGAGCGATGGAAGAGTTAACTCAGCGCGGAATTGATCCAGCTTTTGTGCGAATTGTTGCAGTCGTTGCCGCTCCACCTGCCCTGCAAAAATTAGGTGCGGCTTATCCGAGCTTGAGCATTTACACGGCAGGGATTGATGAAGTGCTGAACGATCGCGGATTTATTGTCCCCGGATTGGGAGATGCGGGTGATCGGATCTTTGGGACTTGAGGATCGATACAATAGAAGTCTTATAGAGTTTGAGGAACGATCGCCGTATGAGTCAACAAGATAATTTTTCTGGTGGATTTGTTCTGGGGGCGATCGTCGGTGGCATTGTCGGCGGGATTATCGGCTCGGTCGTAACTGCGCAACGATTTGCAGAAGAAGTCGAAGACACTCAAGCCAAATCAGAACTCCCCAAGCCAAAACGCCGGATGCGTCCCTCGACCGAGCAAAATATTGAATTAGCGCGTCGAGGTTTAGAAGATAAGATTGCTCAATTGAATGATGCGATCGATGATGTGCGCCAGCAGTTAGGCAACGTGAACGGACGCGCCATTGAGAACGATTTGCCCGGAGCGCGAGAAATTATTCGAGAAGAATGACGTGCTTCCGCAGCAAGAGTACAAGAACAAAAAAGATCGCTTAAACTGTTCTGAGAGTGAATCACATTCCCTACACCAAAAGGAAAGGATATGAGTCCAGTCATTTTGCTTGCTACAACGATCGATCGGTTTCTGGGAATTTACTTTGCCCTGCTGATTATTCGCATTTTGCTCAGTTGGTTTCCGAATATCGACTGGTATAAACAACCTTTCGCGATTTTGAGCCAGTTGACTGATCCGTATTTGAATCTATTTCGTCGCGTCATTCCGCCGCTGGGTGGAATCGATTTCTCAGCAATTTTGGCGATTTTTGCGCTTCAAATCCTACAGGGATTCATTCCCGCATTGCTGAGTCCGTTGCAGAATTTATCGGCTTTTGCAGGCTAGAGTCTCAGCTTCTGAAGAGCCAACATTAAGCGATCGTCCATTTGACGGTCGCGCTCTTGTTTAGAAACGTTACGATCGACGTGCAGCGTTTACAAGACTCGATCGTGGCAGAGAAGCGGATTATTATTTGGTATCGCAATGATCTACGGATTCATGATCATGAACCGTTAGTAAAAGCACTTCGATCCGGTGCAAGTGTTATTCCAGTCTATTGTTTTGAGCCGAGGCAGTTTGGCACGACTCCGTATGGATTTCCCAAAACTGGGGCAATCCGAGCGCAGTTTCTACTCGAAAGCGTTGCGGACTTGCGGGAGAGTTTACGATCGCTCGGTAGCGATTTGATTGTGCGGCAAGGGAAAGCCGAAGAAGTGATTCCGGCGATCGCCAAAGAATTGAACGTTGAATTGGTTTATTACTATCACGAAGTTACTTCCGAAGAAACGGAGGTTGAAAAGACATTAAGTGAGGCGTTGAGAGCGATCGGCGTTTCGACTCAAGAATTTTGGGGACATACACTCTATCATCGTGACGATTTACCGTTCGAGATTAGCGAGACTCCAGAACTATTTACAAGTTTCCGCAAGCAGGTTGAGAAGTCTTCGACTGTGTACGAAGTGCTTCCGACTCCGGAGCGATTGCCGCAATTGCCGGAGATTAGTCCAGGTGAGATTCCAGCGTTGAGTGTGTTTGGACTCGAAGCACCAGAACCAGATCCAAGAGGCATGATTCCGTACAAGGGCGGTGAAACAGCGGGAAAGGCGCGGCTTCAGGAGTATTTCTGGAATCAAGATGCACTCAAGGCTTACAAAGAAACGCGCAACGGAATGCTGGGAGTCGATTACTCTTCTAAGTTCTCAGCATGGTTAGCATTGGGATGTTTGTCGCCGCGCTACCTCTATTCGCAAGTTCAAGACTATGAATCGAAGCGGGTGCGGAACGACTCAACTTACTGGCTGATTTTTGAATTGCTGTGGCGCGATTATTTCCGGTTTATTGTCGCGAAACATGGCGATCGAATCTTTTATCGATCGGGCTTGCAACGGATTCCGATCGCTTGGAAAAAAGATGTCGATCGGTTTGAACTTTGGCGCGAAGGGAAAACAGGTTTTCCGCTTGTAGATGCGAATATGCAGGAAATTGCCGCGACCGGATTTATGTCGAATCGAGGACGGCAAAATGTCGCCAGCTTTCTCACAAAAAATTTGGGAATCAATTGGCAGTGGGGTGCAGAATGGTTCGAGTCTCAACTGATTGATTACGATGTCTGTAGCAATTGGGGCAACTGGAACTACACCGCAGGAGTCGGAAATGATGCGCGGGGATTTCGGTTTTTCAACATCATCAAGCAATCGAAGGACTACGATCCAGACGGCTCTTATGTGAAACACTGGCTCCCAGCGCTGAAAGAGGTTCCCGCTGCTAAAGTTCATGAGCCTTGGAAACTTTTGCCTGTGGAGCAGCAGCGATTTAACGTGCGCTTAGGCGTGGATTATCCGAACCCGATCGTTGATCTATTCAAATCTGCCGAGGCAAACGAGAAAATCTACAACGCTGCATTCGGTAAATCGTCTCAGGCTCCTCAAAGAGAGCGCGATCGTCGATTTAAATCTCAAAAACGTCGCTAATTCTTCCGGGTAGCTCTCCCACTTTGGGAATAGTGGAATGGTAGATGCACCCTGATTATTTACCCTGGTCTTCGGATCAGGGTTTTTTATTAGAAATTTTGCGAATCCTCCGGATAGCTCTCTCACTTTGGGAATAGTGGAATGGTAGATGCACCCTGATTATTTACCCTGGTCTTCGGATCAGGGTTTTTTATTAGAAATTTTGCGATCGCAAGTACAGTTGAAAGCGAAAAATCCCTTTATAGTCAGAAACAAGACTATAAGGACAGCAGGATGACAACGACCACTTCTAACGCGATCGCATCGGTTTTAGCAGATTTGGCAGGACTTGATCTCATCACCGAGCCAAGCCAAGTCGCAAAACTCTCGCAGGATTACTATCATTTCAGCCCAGTTTTGCAGCCTCAATTGCAGGACAAATTCGGCGATGTGGTAGTGCGTCCAGTGAATGAAGCAGAAGTGTTACAAGTGGCGCAAGCGTGTGTTCGATATCGCGTTCCCCTCACCGTGCGGGGTGCGGGAACCGGAAACTACGGGCAATGTATTCCGCTCGAAGGCGGCGTGATTTTGGATTTAACTCGAATGACCGCAGTGAAATGGATGAAGCCTGGTTTGCTGCGAGTCGAGGCAGGTGCGAAACTAGCGGCGATCGACAAACAAACCCGCGAGATCGGCTGGGAAATTCGCATGGCTCCGTCCACCTATCGCACTGCAACGATCGGCGGGTTTATCGGTGGCGGTAGCGGCGGAATTGGCTCGGTGACTTATGGACAACTGCGCGATCGGGGCAATCTTCTGGCAGTGCGAGTGGTCACAATGGAAGATCAGCCAAGAGTGCTGGAATTGCGCGGGGATGAGGTGTACCAAGTGGCTCATGCGTATGGCACAAATGGAATTATCACGGAACTAGAGATTCCGCTTGCGCCTGCTTATCCTTGGGCAGAAGTGATTGTGACCTTTTCGGATTTTATGAACGCGGCTCGATTTGGGCAATCTCTCAGCGATGCGGACGGCATGATCAAAAAATTGGTGTGCGTTTGCGCTGATCCCATTCCGAACTATTTCGCGGCCTTGAAAAGCTATATTCCGAGCGGAAAAAGTTGTGCGCTTTTGATTGTTTCTGAGACTTGTTTAGAGCCGCTCAATGAATTTGTAAAAGAATTCGGTGGTGAGATTTCTTATCAAAAAAATGCTGAAGATGCAGGAAAAGGATTTGCTTTAGCTGAGTATAGTTGGAATCATACAACGCTTCATGCTCGCAGCGTTGATTCGTCGATTACTTATCTACAAACGCTATTTCCAGATGACAAAAATTTGACGCTTTTAGAAGAAATGTATCATCACTATGGTGATGAAGTGATGATGCACTTGGAGTTTTTGAGGGTGGAAGGAACGGCACGTCCGGCTTCGCTGCAATTGGTGCGGTATTCGACTGAAGAACGATTGAATGAGATTATCGCTCATCATGAATCAAAAGGCGCGTTTATTTTCAATCCTCATACCTATTTGATCGAAGATGGTGGGATGAAAATGGTGGATTTGGCGCAACTTCAATTCAAAGAAAAAGTTGATCCCTACGGATTATTAAATCCGGGTAAAATGCGGGCTTGGCTAGAGCGATAATTCGCACTCTTTTAGCCTGCTCGTTCAAATCATTCGGCAACTTAGATGATGTTTGAAGCATCTAGAAAGTCTCTTCGCTTCGAGATAACGATCGAAGACTTTTCAAGCATCTCCTTACAGAGTTCATCGGGAAATTTGTAAATACTTGATGATGATTGCTCTCCTAAGCTGAGAAACGCCGGAATTTTTTTAGAATCTAACGTACACTAGCAGAGCATTTCTGTGAATTACCGAAACAGTTCGGATCACGAGCTGAACGTTTGAATAATCTACATAGCGTTGACGTAGGAGTGAGGTTCCAGCATATGTTTGATTGTATTGTTGTCGGAGCAGGCCCCGCCGGAGGAACTGCTGCCTATCATCTTGCCAAACGTGGACGCTCTGTTTTGGTGCTGGAAAAAGAAGCTCTCCCTCGCTATAAACCCTGTAGCGGTGGGGTATCTCCTGCGATCGCTCAATGGTTCGATTTCGATTTCAGCCCCGTGATCTCGCGTAAAGTGAATTCGATTCGCTATACCTGGAAGCTTGGTGATCCAGTGGATGCAACGCTCAATACACCTGAGCCGATGTGGATGGTGCAGCGCGATCTGTTTGATGAGTATTTGATGCAGCAGGCACAGCAAGCAGGCGCGAAACTCCAAGATGCAACCGCAGTTACAGGCATCGAATTTAAAGGCAATCACTGGCAAGTCAACACTACGGCTGGAACCTTAGAAGCTCAATATCTCATTGCTGCTGATGGTGCAAAAGGATCGATGGCAAAATGGCTCGGATTCAAAGAGCGCAAAACCCGCATGGGTGCGGTAATGGAAGCGCCGCAAGCGATCGGCAATACTGCTCAGTTCGACTTCGGAATGCTGAAAAACGGCTTTATCTGGAATTTACCGAAAGCAGAAGGATTCTCTGCTGGAACCGCCTCATTTCGAGGGGACGATCGCACGGATTTTAACGCTGCTTTGTCGAAGTATGCAAAGGAAGCAGGCTTTAATACCAGTGGCGCACAGATTTACACGCATCCGATCGTATTTTGGGATGGCGATCAAACACTGCATACTCAGAATGCAGTGTTGGCAGGAGAAACGGCTGCGATCGTTGATCCAATGACGGCTGAAGGGATTCGTCCTTCGATGTATAGCGGTATGAAAGCTGCAGAAGCGATCGATCAATCGTTGAATGGAGATCAATCTGCCTTGGCGCAATACACCGAAACGATTCAGCGCGACTGGGGTAGCGACATGGTTTGGGCACAACGGCTGGCGAATCTGTTTTATCGTGTGCCGGGAATTGGCTACAAAGTTGGTGTGAAGCGTCCGACTGCGACCGATCGACTGGGCAAAATCATGTGTGGCGAACTGCGTTATGCAGATGTAGCAAATCGGGCGCTGAAACGGTTAGGAGGCGGATTGATTCCGGGTATGGGCGGTTAGAAGTTGGGGAGTAGAGGATAGGACTCCTCACCCCCAACAAGTAGCTAAGCCTTATGCGCGTAGTAGCTTGAGATATGTTCGTAAACGTGCTGCGGAAACTCTAAATCTCGATAGACATTACAAGCATCGGGATCATCGGAATTTGGGCAGATGGGAAACTCTTGTTGCTGCTGCCATTCGAGAATACGATCTCGCTTCGGCGGGTTGTAATCTTTGCCCTGAACTTGCTCGTAAAGCGATGTTGCTTCGGTTTCGTCGCAGTCCTTGTCCTTCAGAAGATATTCAATCACTTCTTCTTTTGACAAGAAATGCCGCGCAATCATCGCAAACACTAATCGCCCATAATGTCCGATGTCTTCCCCTGCATCTAGCGCATCCAGTAGATGCGCCATCATGTCGCTTTTTCTTAAAACTTCTACAGTCATTGCTATCGGTTTGATCTCATCACAACTGTTATAGAACTCCTGATCTAGCAATGCCGTCTATCAAAAGAAGGCTATTTGATACCAGATTGATTTGTGGATGCGACAGATCCTTCGCCTCCTAAATCCCCCATACTGGGGGACTTTGAGAATCCGAAACAGATTTGGCTTGAAGTCCCCCACTCGTGGGGATTTAGGGGGCTTCCGAGATCTGTCGCACTCAAAAATCAATTTGGTATGAGACGATCGCACGATTGCAATAAACAATAAAACTGGCAAAATAAAACCCCCAAGACCTTAATCTTAGGGGCAATACTCAGCCTGTCTAGAATGCTTAAACCGCTGCGAAGTATTCCTTCGACTTCACCGGATCAGGATTCATCGTTTGATCACCGGGTTTCCAACCTGCGGGGCAAACTTCATCCGGGTGCGATTGTACGTATTGGATCGCTTGCAGCGTCCGCAGCGTTTCATCCACACTGCGACCGAACGACAAGTTGTTGATTGTCGAGTGTTGAATCACACCATCTTTGTCGATGATGAACAGACCGCGCAGTGCAATTCCTTGTTCAGGATCAAGCACATTGTAAGCGGTGCTGATTTCTTTCTTGATGTCTGAAACCAATGGATAGTTTAAGTCGCCCACACCACCCGATTTACGATCGGTTTGAATCCAAGCGAGGTGCGAGAACGCGCTATCGACTGATACTCCAAGGATTTCGGTGCCGATCGCTTTGAACTCTTCGTGGCGATCGCTAAATGCGGTAATTTCGGTCGGACAAACAAAGGTAAAATCGAGCGGGTAGAAGAACAGCACCACGTATTTGCCACGATAGTCAGACAGTTTAATGTCTTTGAATTCTTGATCGATGACGGCGGTAGCAGCAAAATCGGGTGCGCTCTGACCGACACGCAAGCATCCTTCTTGGGTCATGGGATTTAATTCTCCTTGCAAGAGTAGCAGGTTTCGTATTAGGATCACGAAACTTTAACAACTATATCATAGTCATTACGATTTTGACCTACGAAATGTTTACCCAAATCGAATGTGCGATCGATTTACTAAATTCCCGGAAATCTGCGTGGCTCCAGGTCAAAACGGCAGCGCGGATTGATTATCTGAAGCGGTGTATGCAGGGTGTGATGGCCGTTGCAGAGCCGTGGGCGATCGCGGCGTGTGAGGCAAAGGGATTTGATCCAAAGTGGGTAGGTGAAGAATATCTGACCGGAGCAGTAGCGACCTTGACGATGCTGCGGGCGATCGTCAGAACACTCGAAGGACGAACTGCAAAAATCGAAAATAATATTGCGCGGGTGTTCCCCGATAATTGGTTCGATCGATTGCTTTGGCTTGGGTTTCGGGGGGAAGTTTGGCTCGATCGAGGTGCGGCTGAAGACTCAGAAAGCCCCCTAAATTCCCCACGAGTGGGGGATTTTGAATCTCGTCAGGTTTCTCAAGCTGGAGGGGTTGCGCTGGTTTTGGGAGCGGGGAATGTCGGAGCAACGCCGCCGCTCGATGCAATTCACAAGCTATTTGCTGAAAATCAAGTCGTTTTGCTGAAGATGAATCCGGTAAATGCCTACGTCGGAAAGTTTTTAGAGCAAGCGTTTGAGCCGTTAATCGCGGATGGTTTTCTACAAATTGTCTATGGTGGCGCTGATGTCGGCGCATTTCTTTGTCAGCATCCAAAAATTGACACCATTCACATCACGGGGTCGCATCATACTTATGAAGCGATCGTTCAATCACTCCCTCAGCCGAAGCCGATCACCTCTGAGCTAGGCTGTGTCACTCCGGTTTTGATTGTTCCCGGCGATTGGTCTGAGTCGGAGTTAAGATATCAAGCTCGTCATGTCGCGAGTATGGTAGTCAACAATGCCAGTTTTAACTGTGTGGCTGCACAGGTGATTGTGACGGCAAGCGGGTGGAAACTGCGCGATCGTTTCCTCGATCTAATCCGAGAAGAACTCGCCAAAACTCCCAGTCGCAACGCTTACTATCCAGGGGCGCAACAGCGCTATCAGGCATTTCTCGATCGTTATCCCCAAGCTGAAATCTTCGGCACTCGCACGGAAGCGATTGTACCGTGGACATTCATTCCGAATATTGAGGATGATTATGCGCTACAAAACGAAGCTTTTTGTGGAGTGCTGGCTGAAGTGAGTTTAGACGCGACGACCGCAGAAGAATTTCTTGATCGTGTCGTTTCCTTTGCTAATGAGAAAATTTGGGGCAATTTGTCCTGCGTAATTTTGTCGAAGTCAAACGTAGAAAATGCGGTTGCGAATTTGAAGTATGGCGCGATCGGCGTGAATGCTTGGTCGGCTGCCAATTTTGGCGTGCCTCAACTGACTTGGGGGGCTTATCCAGGCAGTGATGCGAACGATATTCAATCCGGTCAAGGCTTTGTGCATAACGCTTGCTTTCTCGATCGACCCCAGAAATCTGTCTTGTATGCACCGTTCCGAATGCCTCTGACTCCGGTTTGGTTTGCGGATCATCGGAATTTGCTCAATTGTTCGCGATGTTTTGCAAGACTTCAGATTAAACCCACGTGGGGCAACTTTGCTCAGGTTGTAATAGCAGCAATTCAAGGGTAGGTATGATTGGAAACATCTTTGAGATTGGGGAGCGATCGCTCGATCGAGAACTATTTGAGCCATTAATCGAAACCGATCAGCTATTAATTGAACGCATTATTTCAACTGGACAAACCACACCCGAAGGTGAATGGTACAATCAACCCCGCGATGAATGGGTGTTGCTATTGCAGGGTGAAGCGCAGTTAATGTATGAGGATGGGAGTGAGATCGATCTCAAAGCAGGAAATTATCTATTGATTCCAGCCCACCAAAAACATCGGGTGAGCTATACCAGCAACAATCCTGCTTGTATTTGGTTAGCGATTCATGCGCTGTTCGCTTAAGTGTTACATCTCTTGGATTGTTCCGTAAGACTTAGCAGCCTCAACTAAAACTTTATCCACGCGATTGCCGTCCATATCCATCACTTCAAACCGGAGTGTTTCCCATTCAAAAGCATCCGAAGCGGTGGGAATGCGTCCCAAATACATCACCACAAAACCGCCCAACGTCTGATAGCTACCTCGCTGTTCTCCGGGAAGCTCTTGGTCTTCAAGGTCTAAAATCTCTTTAAATTGATAAATGGGCAGCATTCCATCGAGCAGCCAAGAACCATCCTCACGCTGAATCGCTTGCGGTTCTGCTAACTCCTCAACTGTGGGAATGTCTCCGACGATCGCCTGCAACACATCCGTCAGCGTCACCAATCCCTGAATCACCCCATATTCATCGACCACGAACGCAATCTGAGTTCCGGTTTGTTTAAACAATTCCAATACTTTCAGGGCGCGGGTACTTTCTGGCACAAACACCGGAGTCTGGAGCGAACTGGTAAACTCAAGCGGCTGACCCGACATTAGATTAACCAACAGATCATAAGTTTGCACCACACCGAGCAAGTGATCTAATCCACCTTGACAAACGGGAAATCGAGCATGAGCGCTTTCTGTTATCTGGCGGCGAATTTCGTCGATCGAATCCTCCAGATCAATCCAGGTAATCTCTAAGCGGGGAGTCATCAACGAACTAATACGACGATCGCCCAACCGAAACACCCGCTTCATGATGTCTTCTTCTGCCTGCTCGAACATTCCCGCCTCTGTGCCCTGCTCGATCATCACGCGGATTTCTTCTTCGGTGACAGGCGGATCATCCGACGGACGAATGCCCAAAAATCGAACCGCAATATTGGTAGACGTGCTGAGCAGATAGACGATCGGCGCTGCGATTTTTGCCATCAAACTCATCGGAACGGCTGCCCAAGTTGCAATCACTTCTGGCGAGTTGAGTGCGAGTCGTTTTGGTACGAGTTCACCGACAATCAGCGTCAGATAAGTCAGGCTCAAAATGGCAATTCCAAACGCCAGCGCTTGACTGTACGGCGCAAGAAAGGGCACGGATTGAAAGAATGGTTCTAATCGACGAGTTAAGGCTTGTTCCCCGAATGCACCGGACGCAATTCCAATTAAAGTAATGCCGACCTGAACGATTGCTAAAAAATTATTCGGCTGCTCTGCTAGACGTAGGGCGACTCTCGCTTTAGCGTCGCCTTGATTCGCGCTTTGCAGAAGGCGGACTTTGCGGGCAGACACGATCGCCAGTTCAGACATGACAAATAACCCGTTTGCCAGCGTCAGAAACAGAATAATCAGCAGGTCGGAGGTGAACGAATTCATCCAGAAATTGGCACTTCGCCGAGAGAACGGACTGTAATAGTTTATCTTTCAATGGTGAATACTTTCGGGCATTTGGTCTTCCGTCTGTCAGCAGAAACTCAATTCGATAGAATGTAAAGACCCATTAAGATCTTCTGTCCGACATGGCTTTTTCTTCGATTACCCGCGCACTCGGTCGATCGCCGCTCACCACGGAACTGCTCAGCAAACTCAAGCAACATTCGACGCTGCATCTCAGTGGCTTATCTCGTTTAGCCAAAGGGATTGTCGCGTCAACGCTGGCACAGGCAAGCGATCGACCACTCTTAGTGATTACGGCAACCCTGGAGGAGGCGGGGCGCTGGAGCGCTCAGATGGATGCGATGGGCTGGGATACGGTACACTTCTATCCGACTTCGGAATCGTCTCCGTATGAGCCGTTTGATCCTGAAGCAGAGATGACTTGGGGACAGTTGCAAACGCTGGCGGATTTGGTGAAGGGAACGGGAAAAACAGCGATCGTCGCGACCGAACGCGCCCTTCAGCCGCATTTGCCGCCGCCTGAAGCGTTTACGCCCTACTTCGTGACGCTGGAGAAGGGCAAAGAAATCAACCTCGGACAGTTGAGCGATACGTTAGCGAAGTTGGGCTATGAACGATCGAACTTAGTTGAAACCGAAGGACAATGGAGCCGACGCGGAGACATTATTGATGTGTTTCCGGTTGCAGCAGAATTACCGGTGCGAATAGAGCTATTCGGGGATGAGTTAGATCAGATTCGCGAGTTTGATCCAGGAACACAACGATCGCTCGATCGCGTTACGCAAGTCACTTTAACACCAACTAGCTTTAGTCCGATCATTCAATCTGCATTAGATGAGACTGTTCTTGAATATCTTTCGCCCGAAGATCAAGAGCGCTTTGCAGAGGGCGTAGCCATTGAGGGAATGCGTCGCTTTTTAGGGTTAGCGTTCGATCGTCCCGCATCTTTATTAGATTATCTATCTAGCAATACAATCATCGCGATCGATGAACCTGAAATGACTCAGGCACATAGCAATCGTTGGGTCGAACACGTCGAAGAACAATGGCAAGAAGTCAAACCCACCTTGCCGAAAATTCACCGAACCTTAGAGTCTGCTTTGATTGAAGCTGAACGGTTCGATCGCATTACCCTAAATGAACTTGCTGAAGAAAAGAATGGCTTAAATCTGGCTTGTCGTCCAGTTCCAGCGATTCCGCATCAATTTGCAAGACTGGCGGAAACCTTGCGGCAAGAGCGCGATCGTAACTTTGCAATTTGGCTGGTTTCGGCGCAACCTTCGCGATCAGTGGCATTGCTGCAAGAGCATGATTGCCCCGCGCAGTTTGTTCCGAATCAGAAGGATTTTCTGGCGATCGACAAGCTCCAAACGCAGCATATTCCAGTTGCTCTTAAATACTCTGGCTTAGCGGAACTTGAAGGATTTGTCTTACCAACCTTTCGCATTGTTATTGTTACCGATAAAGAGTTCTTCGGACAGCAAACCTTAGCAACACCGACTTATGTTCGTAAGCGTCGTCGTGCTGCATCGAAACAAGTTGATCCAAATAAGTTACAGCCTGGGGACTTCGTTGTTCATAAAAGTCATGGAATTGGACAGTTTCTCAAGCTTGAAAGCTTAACGATTAACAATGAAACTCGTGAATACTTAGTTCTGAAGTATGCAGATGGATTGTTAAGAGTTGCAGCCGATCAGTTAGGTTCACTCTCCCGTTTTCGCGGTGTGGGAGATGCGAAACCTGAACTAAACAAAATGTCGAGCAAAGCTTGGGAAAAAACCAAGAGCAAAGTTCGTAAAGCAGTTAAAAAGGTTGCGGTTGACCTGTTGCAACTCTATGCACAACGGGCACAGCAACAAGGATTTACCTATCCGTCTGATATGCCGTGGCAGCAGGAAATGGAAGATTCTTTCCCGTATCAGCCCACACCGGATCAGTTAAAAGCAGTTCAAGATGTCAAGGTGGATATGGAGAGCGATCGACCAATGGATCGCTTAGTTTGCGGTGACGTGGGCTTTGGTAAAACTGAAGTCGCCATCCGAGCCATTTTCAAAGCAGTCACCGCTGGAAAACAAGTTGCATTACTCGCTCCCACAACAATTCTGACCCAACAGCACTATCACACCCTCAAAGAACGCTTTGCACCCTACCCGATTCAAGTTGGATTGCTCAATCGGTTCCGCACGGCTGAAGAGCGCAAAGACATTCAGCGCCGCATGATTACTGGAGAACTGGATATTGTAGTCGGAACACACCAGCTCTTAGGTAAAGGTGTTGCATTCAAAGATTTAGGATTGTTGGTAGTTGATGAAGAACAACGATTCGGAGTTAATCAAAAAGAGAAAATTAAATCTCTGAAGACTCAAGTTGATGTTCTCACGCTCAGTGCAACTCCGATTCCGAGAACTTTATACATGGCTCTTTCCGGTGTGCGGGAAATGAGCTTAATTACCACACCGCCGCCTTCTCGTCGTCCCATTAAAACTCATCTATCACCCTACGATGGTGAAATGGTGCGATCGGCAATCCGCCAAGAACTCGATCGCGGGGGTCAAATCTTCTACGTTGTGCCGCGTGTCGAAGGAATTGAGGAAATCTCCGCTCGCATTCGGGAGATGATCCCAGGCGTGAGAATTGAGATCGCGCATGGTCAGATGCCCGAATCTGAGCTTGAATCCGTGATGCTAACTTTCGGAGGAGGTGAAGCTGATGTTCTGCTCTGTACGACAATCATCGAATCCGGCTTAGACATTCCCAGAGTCAACACGATTCTAATCGAAGATGCTCAGAAGTTCGGTTTGTCGCAGCTTTATCAGTTGCGTGGTCGAGTCGGACGTGCAGGCATTCAAGCACACGCATGGTTGTTTTATCCGAAACAACATCAACTTTCAGATGCAGCCCGTCAACGGCTCCGCGCTTTGCAAGAGTTTACTCAACTTGGATCGGGCTATCAGTTAGCCATGCGAGACATGGAAATCCGAGGAGTGGGTAACTTACTCGGTGCAGAACAATCCGGACAGATGGATGCGATCGGCTTTGATCTGTATATGGAAATGCTGCAGGAAGCAATCCAGGAAATCCGCGGTCAAGAAATTCCGCAAGTCGATGATACGCAGATTGATCTCAGTCTCACAGCGTTTATTCCTGCCGATTATATTCCAGACTTAGATCAGAAAATGGGTGCTTATCGTGCGGTCGCGGCGGCACAATCAAAAGCTGAATTGGTGCAAGTCGCAGCCGACTGGAATGATCTTTATGGTCAAATCCCGATCGCGGCTCAACAGCTTCTTAGAGTCATGGAACTGAAGCAAATCGCTAAAAAGCTTGGTTTCTCTCGAATTAAACCCGAGGGTAAGCAGCACGTTATTTTGGAAACTCCGATGGAAGAACCAGCTTGGAATTTGCTGAAGGAGAATCTACCGGAGCATCTGCGATCGCGCTTCGTTTTCACGCCTGGAAAAGTTACGGTTCGCGGTTTAGGTGCGCTCAGTGCTGATCAACAGCTCACGAACTTAATTGACTGGTTAAGCCGGATGCAAGGCGCTTTACCGGAACCCGCATTGGTGTAATGCAATAGCTTCACTCTAAAATTCCTATCGTTCTTCGGAGATTAGTCACAATCTAATCTCCGAAGATTTGTTTGATTGCACTTTGCTGTAAGTCTGTCTTTGGGGGCATTTAGTCCTAAAGTGAACTCGCTAGCTTTGCTGTAGATGACTATTTAATCACTCATCAGTCAGCAAAATTTTAACCAGGGAAAAGAGCCATGCTTCAGGAAGATCAGTTTACTACCAATCAAACGAACTATCCACAGCAATCAACATCAACTCCCCAATCACAGAGCTATCCGACATCAACCCCTCAATCACAGAGCTATCCGACCTCAGTTAACATGGAGGCTAAAACACCCGCTTCGACTGACTACAAGCCAGAAGTGAAATCTGATAGCTCTAGCCTAGGTTCACCCCTCTCAAGAGCGTTAGTTGGTGCGCTAATTGGAGCATCGATTGGGCTGTTAGCCGGTCGAAAAGTATCTGAAGGCTTTAACCGCGCCTCTAAAGGCTTTGGTAAAGCACTGGGTACGATCGGGGAAGGATTGGGGACCACTGCAAAAGGCATTGGAGAAGCGGCACAAAGTATTGGAGACGGTGTGAGCTATGCAGTTGTAGGAGGAACATCTGAGGCTGCACATAACGTGGCACATGGCGTTCAACAAGTTGCATCTGGAACGGCGGATGTGATTCAGCAAACCGGACAAGCAGTAAGCCAAGGGGCGCAACAAGCTGTTTCAACGACTGCGGATGTGATTCAGCAAACCGGACAAGCCGTGAGCCAAGGAGTACAGCAAGCCGCTTCGACCACTGCTAATGCTGTCTCTCAAACCGGACAAGCGGTAAGCAAAGGAACACAACAAGCGGCTTCGACCACTGCTAACGCGATCGACCAAACTGGACAAGCGGTAAGCAAAGGAACACAACAAGCGGCTTCGACCACTGCTAATGCGATCGACCAAACCGGACAAGCAACAAGCCAAACGATCGATAATGCTGCTTATGCTACACAGTCTTCAACTGGAGAATCTGTGATCGATCGCGAAATGTCTGCAAAATCAGTCGAGATGGATGTCGATCAGCCAGTGGACATTCAAACAGAACAGTCCTACACTTACCCGACGATGGAACAAAACGCAGAAGTCGATCCGGTTGACGCTTTCTACGAATCTTTTGAGCGGAGAGAGTAAGCAGAAGATCGAAGTCAGTCAATCAGGAGACATGCGATCGTGGCAAATAGCAATGAGTTTTTAATAACAGCAACTCCTCCGGTTAATGGTTCTAGCCATGCATCCGCTAGTCCATCGGGGAACGGGAACGGCTTAACGAAGATTGTGATCGGAGCCTCGATCGGGGCTATATTGGGAGGTCTTGCTGCGTCGCTTCTGACTCCAGAGGCAACAAGGCGGATCAATCAAACAATTAGAGGTGTGGGGGAAACGGCAAGGTCTACGGCAGACAATCTCAATGATGCTGTGCAACAGATTGGGGATGCGGTCAATGATGTTGCCGAGAACATTAATGGTTCTACCACAGATGTCAATGAGGCAGTTAATAGTGTGACGACCAGTGTGAGTCATACTGTGAAAAACACAGTGAGTACGGTTAGACAAACCGCAGATGGTGTGAATGAAACTGTGAAGACTGTGATGAACGCGGTTAACGCAGTGAAAGCGATCGCCAATGATGTTAAAGCACCCCCGGCACAGCGAGTTGTCAATGTGCCCACTACTTCGCCCACTGCCGCCACTGGTGAAACGCTGTATAAGCTAGTTCCAATTGATCAAGACGTGAAGTAGCTTGCGAATTTTCTCGCATCGAATCCAGTTCAAATCTCAATTTGATTTGTAAATGCTGCACACGTATTGTAGGTTTTCCGGTAGCGATGCGATTAATCGCATCGCTACGATCCCAAATACAGCGAATCGATGATTTGGCGCGCTTGTTTATTGGTTTGTTTGTTGGTATGGAGCGGCTGAAATCCTGCCATGTCTTTTATCACTATTTTTGAATAATAAAAAGCCCGCTAAGGTTTACACTTTAGCGGGCGGTCGCTTAGAGAATCTGAAACTGTTTCACTTCAAGAATCTGTCCAATCATCGCAAAGCTCATCACATCATCGCGAATTTCTCCTTCAACGGTGACTTTTAGCCCTGCGTGTTGCAGTTCTTCTGGGGGCTTGTGTAATTCGTAAGACTTGCCATTGTCGGCATCGATCGCCCAAGCTCCCGTGCCAAATCCTTTCCGCTGAATCACTCCTGTAACGGTCATACTGTTCTTTCTCCCGCTTTCAAAGCCAATCGCGCTAGCCCATAGCAGAGTAGTGCATTCACAATCAAATACGCTCTCCCGATGAAACCCTCACCGAGCCACATGACTTGTGGATCAACGATCGCGCTAATTCCCAAGAAAGTCGTCACGCCGATCGTCGTGCCGATCGCAAACAATCTTCCCTGAGAATGTCCTAACAATAACGCAAGCAGCATAAACGGAATCAGCACACTGGCAGAAATCGGATTGAGCGCTCCACTCGCTTGAATCGCGCTTCCCAGTTCAGGCAGCGAACTTCCCAGAATGCGGAATGGGAATTGCGGCATATCAAATCGGTACAGTCCCCGGAGAAAGAACAGCCCAGAACTGCCAGCCACCAATCCCGACGACATCGCCCAACCCCAGTTGAACGGGAAGTACACTTTCAAGAACCATGCCAATAGATAAGAACCAAGCACCATTGCCAGTTTTGGCAGTAGTCCTACGACTCCACCATCGATCCAGAAGCGCGGATTCAGATAGCCATTGTCCCGCAGCCAGCGCCAAAAATCGTTAAACGTAATCTTGCCGTGTAGCGCGAGTTTGACTGCTGCCGAAGCATCCAGCTTTCCGGCTCCAAAATGATTTAGTTCATCAGATTCAACTTTGCGAGCGGATTGCTTCATAACGGCTAACACTTCATCGGGTTCGGTGACTCCTGCAGCTTTGATCAAAGCTGCCACTCCCGCAACATGCGGAGCCGCCATGCTCGTTCCTTGAAAGGCTGCGAACACAGATTCACCCGTTTGGGGATTCAGCGTATTTTGCAGAATGCCGCCTGCTTCACCTTGAGCGGTTGAGCCACCCGGAGCAGCAATATCCACCCCGGCACCAAAGTTAGAATAAGGCGCTTTTTCTCCAGAGGCATCTAATGCTGCCACCGCGATCGCGTGAGGATACCGCGCTGGATAATCTGCCGCATTGCTGCTGGAATTTCCCGCCGCCGCGACGACCACGACCCCTTTACCGTGAGCATAGTCGATCGCATCTTTCAGCACTGAACTTTCACCACCGCCACCCAAACTGAGGTTGATCACATCAGCTTTGTTATCTGCTGCAAATCGAATGGCTTCCGCAATGTCTGCAACGGTTCCACCGCCAAAAGAACTCAGAACCTTGAGCGGCATAATGTTTGCTTCGTAAGCAATTCCGGCAACGCCAAAGTTATTGTTTGTGGACTGTGCGATCGTGCCTGCAACGTGAGTTCCATGTCCGTTATCGTCTTCGGCATTGTCGCTATCGTTCACAAAATCGTAGCCTGTAACAAAGTTAGTCTGCTCTAAATCGGGAACCTTCGAGACTCCGGTATCAATCACTGCAACCGTTACACCCCGTCCTTTCGTTTCTGTCCAGCCTGATTCGATGCCAATGTTGTGCAAGTTCCATTGTTGGCTGTACATCGGATCGTTGGGCGCTAGAGCGGAGAGCTTTGGTTCAGAGTTTGAACGAACTGCTTTCGGCGTTTCACCTTGGGGAATGCGATAGATATAATCCGGCTCGATCGCTTCGGTGTATCGCTTCAAATTGGATTTTTTCAGTTTGTCTAACAGCGATTTGTCGCCTTCAACCGTATAAAGATGTTCGAGTTGTGAAAATTGACTATTTAATTGAGGGCGGACGTGGTAATTTTGCGCGATCGCATCAATCTGAGATTGAATCTCAGTGTTGGCGAGGTCATCGCGGAAATCGAGAATGATGCGATCATAAGTGCCTTGAGTGGCTAAACCGGGAAACTGCACGATCGCCCAACCCAATCCCACAAGACAGAGGGCGATGATCAGGAGCTTTCTCATAATAGAAGCCAAAATCCTACTTGCACTCCAACCATAGCCGATACTGCTGTTCTCGTGTGTTTAGAACAATAAAGCTATGGCACGATGGAAACTGTCGATCGTGCGCCTTCAAAATTATGATTCACGGGTTGTTATGGTTGCCGTTATTGGCAGCATTTATTGGATTAGCGTATGCAGGCTGGAATGAATATCAAACCTTAGAAACCTACCGCCGTTGGGCAGAACCGTTTGGACGAGCGAAATACGATATTTACTCAGTTTTGGGACAAAAAGAAGATACACTAACGGTCGGCAAAGCAACCCGCAAAGCAGTGACCGAAACCGATACTTTTTCATTAGAATCTGTGCAAAATATTCGACTGCTGGTAAACGGTGAAGCCGTTGATCTCAATGCGCCACCCACTAAGGGAAAAACGATCGCACTTGCGTTTGATTTGGGCGATCAATCGATTGAAGTGCCCTTTACTCAAGTTAGTTTGGCGGCACGATGGGGCGAAGTATTGACCAAGGACTGGCAGGCGTTGAAATGAGGATTTTGAAGCGAATCGTCCCGGATCGCCATCAAGTAGGATTGCGACGAGCGCTCATGCTTGCGATCGTATTTTTTACGATCGTCCTAGCAATTTCGCTCAACCGTTATTTCTCGTTTTATACCTCTTACGATCAAGGACTTTTCAATCAGCTATTCTGGAATAACCTACACGGGCGTTGGTTTCAGAGTTCACTCACGTCTGCAAATTCCATTGCTTCACTCGAAGACGGTGTAACTCCAATTGTATCTTTTATTCATCTAGGGCAGCATGTCGTTTTAACTTTCCTGCTCTGGCTTCCGTTGTACGCCCTCTTTCCTCATCCGATTACATTAATTGTGTTGCAAGTGGGATTGATGACCGTGGGCGGATTGCTGCTATATGCACTAGCACGACAGCGATTATCAGAACAGTTATCGGTCTGGATTACTGCCAGTTATTACACAGCGATTCCAGCCGTGGGTTCAACCGTTGCGAACTTCTACGAACACTGCCAGATTCCATTGTTTACGTTTGGAACACTTCTGGCACTGGAGAAAAAAAACTGGCTTTGGTTTTGGATCTGTGCGGTCTTGGCGCTGGGCGTTCGGGAAGATGCAGGGATTATCCTGTTTGGTATTGGCGTGTATTTGATGCTGAGTCGGCGGCATCCGGGGATTGGCATTGCGCTCTGCATTCTCAGTTTTGGCTATGTCGCGTTCGTGACGAATGTGATTCAACCGCAGTTTTCATCGGATGTTTCACGATTGTATTTAGCCAATCGATTTAGACAGTTTGTAGATACGGATCAGCCCACGACCTTGCAAGTGCTTTGGGGCATGGTCACGCATCCGCTCCGGCTGGCGCAATATTTGCTGCTGCCGATCGATCGTCGCATTAACTATCTTGCGGGGCAGTGGGCGGCGTTAGCGCTTGTGCCTGCGGTATCGGGAGCGGCTTGGATTCTCTCAGCGTTTCCGTTGATTGCGATCTTTGCTCAAACCGGACAGACTGCGCTCTCGGTGACGCTGCGATATGCTGTCGCTGTGGTTCCGGGTGTGTTTTATGGTGCGATTCTGTGGTGGGAGCGCCATCCACACTGGTTTACCGCCAAGTTCCGTCGATGGTGGAAAGTGTGCATTGTGCTATCGCTGTTATTTATGGTGAGCGGAAATCCGCATCGAGCTTTTTCGTTTATGATTCCAGATTCGGTGCGTCCTTGGGTGTTTGTGCCACTGCCGCGTCAATGGGAACACGCAAGCCATATCTATAACGTGATTCGCAATGTTCCAGACAATGTGAGTGTTAGCACGACGACCTATCTTGTGCCGCAGCTTTCGACCCGTCGGATCATCGTCCGCCTTCCAACCTTGGAGATCTATGACGATCGCCGACAAAAGGTTCGGGTCGATTATGCGATCGCAGATCTCTGGCAACTGAAGGAATACAGCAAAGCGTTCAAAGATAGTCAAGCATACCTCGCCAGAACCTTACCGCTACTGGAGAAGCTGGTCAACGAGAATCAGTACGGTGTGCGCCAAGTTGAAGATGGCGTGGTGATGATGGTGCAGGGTCAGCCTTCTGATCCAGCGATTTTGGCGCAATGGCAGAAATTAGTTCTGCAACTGAAACAGGGATAAAGCATTGATTATTTGCTCGATCGGATAGATTTGCTACGCTGGGTAAAACAACGCTCCTTTACGCTTGAGTAGGGAGCGATTTTTATTTTTTTGGAGAAGCACATGGGATCACTAAAAGGACGAGATTTATTGAAATTGTCAGATCTCAGCACGGATGAAGTGATGGAACTGTTAGACATCGCCGCGCAGTTAAAATCAGGAAAATTAAACCCGCGTGTGACCGTCAACGGACATCCCCCTGTGTTGGGTTTGTTGTTTTATAAAGCCTCTACTCGAACCCGTGTCAGCTTCTCAAGTGCGATGTATCACTTAGGCGGACAGGTACTCGATTTACCACTGAACGCCACTCAAGTCAGCCGGGGAGAACCGATCGCAGATACCGCCAGAGTCCTCGATCGCTATCTTGATATCCTCGCGATTCGCACCTTCGAGCAATCCGACCTCGAAACCTTTGCGAAGGAGATGGAAATCCCCGTAATTAATGCTCTGACGGATCTAGAGCATCCGTGTCAAATCCTGGCAGATCTCCAAACTATTCAAGAAACCTTTTCGACGCTTTCTGGCTTGACCCTAACCTATGTCGGTGACGGAAATAACGTTGCGCACTCGCTGATGATTGGGTGTGCGCTGGTGGGAATGAATGTCCGAGTTGCAACTCCCAAGGGCTACCAACCCTTGAGCGAAATTGTCGAACTGACCGAAAAGATTGCCAATGGTCAATCCGAAGTGCTGTTAACTGAAGATCCGATCGCTGCCGCCAAAGGCGCTCATGTGATTTATACCGATGTGTGGGCAAGCATGGGACAAGAAGATCTCGCAGCCAGTCGAATTCCGATTTTTCAGCCCTATCAGGTAAACGATCAACTGATGAGCTATGCCGACAAAGACGCGATCGTGCTGCACTGTCTCCCGGCGCACCGAGGCGAGGAAATCACCCATGAAGCGATCGAAGGCAAGCAATCGAAAGTCTGGGCTCAGGCGGAAAACCGGATGCACGCTCAGAAAGCACTGATGGCAAGCCTACTTGGTGCAGTCTGATCCCCATTCATTCTTAAAATGTCGTAAACTTTTGTTAATAGACATTTCTGCACTGCGATTATGACAAGCTCTCCTGGATTCGGTAAAAAGGTTCACAAAGAAAAGAAAAAGTCTACGGGAACCGACAAACGCGCTCAAGCCTCGAAGCAGTTTGATAATTTCAAATCGCAAGGGTTACCAGAGTATGAAATTTACCTCCGAGTCCAGGGGAAAAAGAAGCTTCAGTGGTTCCCGATCGGCGCGATCGCAGTCAAACGATCGTCTCAAATTGATGACGCTATTTTTGCGAACGAAGAAGAACTGCTCAAAGGTGCATTCCGATTATTTCCCGCGCTCCGCAAAGAGCGAGATTCACTGGAATATGGCTATCGGCTAAAAGAATTCAAAGACGAAGAGATTCAATTAGCGGTGCGTCCGACTCCGGGTGTTGCGAATGCGGTGCAAAGTGCGATCGCATCTGTGGGTGAAAAACTCGGCGGATTGTTCAAGCCTAAATCTGTATAGATTCAAACTGAGTCTACGGTAAAGCGCTCGATCGACTCGATCGGGCGCTTTTTTTATTGTCTTGATCAGATGCCTTCCGATGGTTAGACGACCCCGATTTTGATTGTGAATACCGTTGTGAAATACGAGCATTTACGCTCACCCCGATCGCAATCATTTAACGTTAGTTTGACGGAGTTTCTTGCTTCGGTTTGAGCGGCTTCTTGCCCCCTAAATCCCCCATGAATGGGGGACTTCGAGCCAGGAATTTCAACCTTCAAAGTCCCCCACTTGTGGGAGATTTAGGGGGCAAGAAGCCGTAACCGAAGCCAATTTTTGCTGTTGAACTCACGCAATTTATCCCAACCTAACCGCGCCATTGAATCCAATACGTTGATTCAAGGCATTCTTACAAACTAAGGAGAATCTTTGAGATGGAACCGAGAGAACTGAGCCTTGAATTGCGTAGAGGCGACAATCCTGACCTATCCCGCCGTCGATTAATCACTGGACTATCTGTACTCGGTGCAACGATGGCAGAAGCTGTTTCGCTCTATCAAATCGGTGCAGTCAAGGAACTACCAGACTTGCCGCTTCCAGGGATTGATTCTAATAAAGTGGATGCCTCCGATTATGCTTACAGCGTTTTGGATACACCTGATGGCTTCTTTATGCTGGTGAACTATTCGATCACTGCATTGTTAGCTGGAGCAGGCACCGCCAATCGAGCAAAAGATGCACCCTGGTTGCCGATCGCAATGTCAGGCAAAACCTTGATGGATTCGATCTTTGCACTACGCTTAGCTCGGATTGAATGGCGTGATAACGAAGCCTTCTGCGCCTACTGTCAAGTCGCGACGCTGTGTTCGATCGCATCGTTCCTGCTCTCGATTCCCGAAGCGAGTCGCGCCTTCCAGTTTCTCACGGGCAAGGGCGACGTGGATATCGCTCAGAGATAGTTCATCGGATCGACAGGTTCTCCATCTTTTCGCACCTCAAAATGCAGGTGGGGGCCTGTCGATAGTCCGGTCGAGCCAGTTGCAGCGATCGCTTTTCCACGTTCTACGGTTTGCCCGTCTGATACATAGAGTTCCTGAGCATGGGCATACATCGTTGTAATTCCGTTTCCGTGATCCAGAATCACCGAGTTTCCATACCCGCCATACCAGCCCGCAAAGATGACTACGCCACGATCGGCAGCTAAGATCGGCGCACCATAATCCGCTCCAAAGTCCAATCCTGCATGAAAGCGCTGATAGCCCAAAATTGGGTGCATTCGATAGCCAAATGGGCTAGTAATCGGGCCTTCACTCGGTAAGTTAAATTGCCCCGTTCCTAAAATCACAATTCCATTTCTGGCGCGTTCTTCGGCAATGCGTCTTTGAATCAATTCTCCAATGCTTTTCGAGTCTTGTTCAAGTTGGGCTTCTGCGGCTTCGAGAGCGCGGCGATTGGTTCTGAGCCGATCGACGACTTGCTTCTGAGAGTCTGCCTGCTGCTCAAACTCGGACTTTTGCGCCATCAATTGTTGGCTAATTATCACGATGTTGTTCTTTTGCTGTTCAACTTGTTGACGCTGACGATCGACTTTTTCGGCTGCGGTTTGCAGATCGGCTAGAGTTTTGCGATCGTTCTTGTAAATCTGCTTGAGACGAAATCGGCGATCGAGAAAATCATTGAGATTTTCACTTTGCAGCAAAACTGCCCAACCGCTACTCCTCTGCTGGCGTTGCAGAAATCGCAGCCGTGAAACGGTGGCAGATTGTCTCTGCTGATAGCTGTTTTCCGCTTTACTCAAATCGGCTTCTAATTTTTTCAGCACTCGATTGGCGTTGCTGAGTTGTGCTTCAGTCGTTTGGATCTGAGCGGTCGTCACTTGGATGTTTCGACGAATGCCTGTGAGATTCTTTTGCGCCGATCGCTCTTGGCGCTGCAATTTTTCGCGTTCTTTCTGGACGTACGATCGCTGCTGGTCGAGTTGCTGCTGCTGCTGCTTAAGTTGGTTAATTTCCGGTGGGGTTTGCGCGGCAAGCGGTAAGCCCATGAAAATTAAGGCGATGCAGCATACACCGATCAGGAACGTTTTTATCGGCTTGAGAGCGGTTATAGATTGGACGATCGCCAGCATATCCTCGACCTACGGCATCAGAACAAGCAACCATTATGTCGAGAACCAAAACTTCGGCAATGCTGAAATTACGGGAGCGTTTTGAAGTGCATTCGGGCAAAATGGATCGCTACACTTCTGCAAACCGCCCTCAGTAAAATTCCGGTACTCTTGATGCTTGAATCGAGCCCCGTACTCTTCTCAGTTCTATTCCTGCTTTCCGCAGAAATACGGAGATACACAAAATAATTTCATCTATTTCTATTTATGTTTACTAAGAATCCAGCAAATTCTGTCCTGCTCAATCACAAATTGAATTAGCCTTATACAAAATTTACCGTAATAATACTGACTTAACTGACTCTTTAAAGAGTTTCTTAAGTCCGCAGAAGTATCATGCTCTTCTGGCAGTCCGATGCAATAGCTTATACATATCGTCTAAAACCACGCAGATGTTTAAAAACTTGTCTTTTGCAATTTTGACGCTCTGTTCTGGGGTTGCGAGTTTAGGCTTGTTGCTTGCTGCTAATCCAGCATTTGCACAAAGCAACACTACCTCAACCCAGACTACGGCACCCACTCAAAGCGCAACGCCATCCACCAGTTCTTTCACGGTTGGATTAGCAGATCTGGGGAAAATCTTCCGGATCAACTTTGACGGTAACGTTGACACTAAAACCGTGAACGGAATGACCTCGTTTGCAGACTTCACCTTCCAGGGATTTACATCTCAAGGTGGAAACACGATCGCAAGGTTCGATGTTTTGCTGGATAACACCACTGGTGGTGATATCTTCTCTCGTGTTTCAGCACTGGGCTTCAATACCTCAGCAACGCTTATAAATGCAAGTACCAGTGGTTTATTTGGCGACGCTCATCTCAACGGTGCTTTCCCAAATCAATTTGGTAATGTCGGGGTTTGCTTTACGAATGGTAATACCTGTCAAGGTGGAACCAGTGGTGGTGTGAACAACAGCACTTCGCTGCCCGGAACCTTCGATAAAGGCACGTTTAGCTTCTCGCTTGCGTTGAGCGGTAATGTTAACACGCTGAGTCTGAGCAATTTTGGCGTTCGCTATCAGAGCATTGATAGCAAATCTCTAGGCTTTAATGGTGAGAGTGGTACAGGTCGCGGAACGTCAGTTACGACTGTAACACCTCCACCACCAACCACGGTCACCCCCCCACCGCCGACGACTGTGACACCTCCACCGCCGACGACTGTGACACCTCCACCACCAACCACGGTCACACCTCCGCCTCCACTGTTTGACAAGCCGATCGACGGAACCCCACCAGGTGATCAACCGACTACGCCCCCAGTCAGCCCACCCACGTCGCCTAAACCTCCTACACCAAAGCCTACGAAAGTCCCAGAACCCGGCACGATCGCAGCTTTGGCTCTCGTAAGCGCGATCGCACTCAAATACCGCAAGCAGCAAGAAGCCGACGCTGAAGCGTAAAACCAAGCAAAAGAGGGTCGAGTTTAATCTCACCCTCTTTTTGGTCTATATTCGCTTTGGTTTACGATCGCTGCATTTGCTCCTGTAGTAATTGCTTTGCTCTGGGCTTGTAGAGCAGGTAAAACAGTGATTCGATGTATCTCAGCATATCCTCGCGATTTTCTTGCGATGTGTAGTTCCAGAAGCCGTAGATTTTTGCAAGGGATAGTAATCGAGTCGTGTGAATTTTCCAGGTGTAGGTGCTGAAGACGCGATCGATCCCACGTTGGGAAATTTCGCTCCAGTAGTTTGGATTGAGATCGCACTTCTCCAGAAACTGCAGAACTACGGCTGCAACTTCTTCATGATTGGTCGGATTGATGTAAAACCCGTTCACTTTGTCCTGAATGATTTCAAGCGGGCCACCGAACCGAGTTGCAAACGTGGGTAGACCTGTCACCATCGATTCGAGAATCGTCAATCCAAACGCTTCAAATAAAGCAGGCTGTACGAAGATGCCTTGACGATCGGCAATCACGCGATAGACTTCTCCGGTGTCGCTTTTTGGCAATCGCACACCCAACCAGCGAATTTTGCCTTTGAGATCGTAGCGATTGATGATTTCGTAAAGCTTCTCGATTTCGCTGATTTCCTCGTAATCGCTAGAATCATCAATCCGAAGCTTACCCGCGACTAGAATCAAATTACAACGCTCTTGCAGGGCTTCGCTCTTACCGTAGGCTTCTGCCAATCCCGTGAGATTTTTAATGCGATCGAGCCGTGCCATTGAAAAGAGTGGGCGTTTAGTCGGGTCGTCGAGCTTGCCGTAAATCAGATCGGGGTCTTCATCAGTAAACAGAAGATTTTCGAGGCGTTCTCGATCGTTCAGCAATCGGTCTTCGGTGCGCGTAAATGGGAAAAAGACGACTTCATTCACACCCGGTGGAACGACGTTAAACTTCGGGCTAAATAACTCAATGCCATTCACAACATGGTACAAATCTGGCATCGTAAATGATTTATAAGATTCATATTGTCCAACGCTTTCTGGAGTTCCGACAATCTCCTGATAGGTGCTGCTGATAATGAAATTTGCCGCATTCATGGCAATCAAATCTGCGGTAAATTGCAGCGAAAAATGATACTTATCTTCGGATTCTTGCCAGTAAAGGTTACTGAACAAGTATTTTGATTTCTCAAGGGCGTGAGCAATGATGCAATATGTCACTTTCAAGCGTCTTGAAAGCAGGAACGCAACTAAATTTCCGTCTGTATAGTTGCCAATAATTAAATCAGGTCTGCCTTGAAATTCGGCTCGAAGCTCGTGTTCGGCATCGATCGCAAACGTTTCCAAATAAGACCAAATCTCAAATCGAGAGATCCAATTTTGAGTAAGATTCAGATTAAATTCGCGGAACGGAACGCGCAAAACCCAAGCATCTGTTGTACCGTGAATCTTCTCAAGTCTCTGATTGCAAAGCGTCCCATCACTATTTGGAATTAACCGCGTTAACACAATTACTTTTGGACTCACACCCAGCCCACCTAATCCCGCTAGAGTAATATCCTCCTGCAATTGCTTTTCTAAACTTTTGACCTGATCCAGAATGTAAACAACTTGTCCACCTGTATCTGGTCTGCCTAATACGCCTTCTTGCCCAAACCAGCCATGCGGCGAAATAATTGCTACTCTAAAAATCATCGGAATCCGCGATACCAGCGCTTCTAAGGCTTGGTGATCGGGTGAATCAATTAACTGATCCAAAATCTCTAACGTTTCTCTGACTCGCCCTGCTGTGTTTCCCCACCCTGGCTCAAATCCAAGATCTTGTAGGTCAAACTGAAATGTTTCATACGCCTCATTCGGATCACGATCGCTGACTAAATTCAGCGCTTGTTTCACGCGATCGCTCAATTGATTTGGAGATTGAATCCGCTTATTAATTAATAATTGAATCCCGTTATATTGATGTAGCTGCAAAAAATTAAATAGCGGATTTTGTCCCTGCTTTGGATCTTGGAAGAGCTGACTTGATAAATAGCGATTGAGAAAATCTACACCCTTCCCAATATTTTTTGGGTCGCGCAATACAGGTGAATAATCATAAAACGGCGCAAAATCAATCTCGAATACATCCCCTTCTTGCGGATGATAATGATTAACAAAGCGATCTCGCACGTCTAAAAGTTCCTGAATCGTCATCGGCTCGATCGTCAAATCTTCGAGCAGACGATACGCTTCCTGCCGCGCAATTCTAGGACGAATAATCAGACATAAACTCTCATCTTCTAAAATAATCTCCTGCACATATCGAATTAATTTTCCTAATTGAGACGAAGCCTGAAAATCATCTGGTTTTTTGTACTGTTCGCAATACTCATCGAACACCTGCAAGATTTCGTTTCTCAGGAAATAGCGTTTGTCATAAGCTCTCAACACGCTTGCAAACTGCCGCAAACAGGTTTTCTCATCGCTATCTAGAACGGCTTGAATTAGGTCTGACATTTTAACTCCTAATTGTTCTCTGTCAGAAAATCGTCATCACACAATAATGAAAAAACTCAGGCTTTACGTCTGTCGATCGAAACAATGTTGCCAACATCCGGATGTGTGAATATGATCTATCCGTTGCAGCCCCACATTAGGCATGACTTCTGATACCTCTGTTTCGCCAATCTCGAACGACTCCAGCCCCATTTCCCCAGAATCCGTTTCTAGCCCAAATCTCGAACCGGATTTGCCAGAACTGCCGCCACTCGAAACCCCGGACACGCCCAGAATTGCGATCGAAGATCTGCAAGTCCGCCTCAAAACCAAAGACGGTGCGCTGCATTTAATTCTGCCGCCTGAATCTGAATCTGTTTCCAAAGTCGCTTTAGCGTGGAGTGAACTCTGGCAGCAGTTCAAACAGCTTTTAGCCGGACGAGAACGCCACTGGCAGCCCAACACTGTTGTGCATCTGATCGCAGACGATCGCCTCCTCGATACCCGCCAGCTCAGCGCGATCGCCCAAGCCCTCGCAGAAGCGCAACTGCAACTCAAATGCGTTCACACCCGTCGCCGTCAAACGGCTGTCGTCGCCGCTACCGCAGGCTACTCCGTTGAGCAAATTACTGCCGCTTCACCGCTGCTCACCAAGCCTGGAACGGCAACCGCGATGGAGGAGCCGCTTTATATTCAAATGACGCTGCGCTCCGGAACGGAAATCCGCCATAACGGAACCGTGATTGTGATGGGTGATCTCAATCCAGGAGGATCGATTATCGCAGAAGGCGATATTCTCGTCTGGGGTCGCCTGCGTGGTGTGGCTCATGCCGGATGCAAAGGCAACTCGAAATGTCTGATCATGGCGCTGCAATTAGAGCCGACCCAGATTCGGATTGCGGATTACGTCGCCCGCGCCCCGGAGACCCCGCCCGCTCAGTATTTCCCAGAAGTAGCGTATGTTTCACCGCAAGGCAATATTCGGATTGCGAGAGCCGCAGATTTTGTGATTCGGAAACAGGACTAAATTAGTCTGAGTCCAAAAATCAGAATTGATCACGGTGATTTCCAACGTGCGGTAAAGCTTTGTAGAGCCAGCCTTGCGCGACTTGCTGCTTGCGGTATGCTAATCAGCGATCGACCCCGAATTTGAAAGTTTCTCGATCTAGTTCTTAAATCATGCTAGATTCCGAACACTTCAAATTCCGAATTCTGATATCCTATAAAACCTGTAATCGGCATACTCCGTTCCTCTCGAAAGCGGATTTTTATTAATGGCGCGTATCATCGTTATCACTTCGGGTAAAGGTGGAGTCGGAAAGACGACCACTACCGCAAATCTCGGTATGGCATTGGCAAAACGGCGACGTAAAGTTGCTGTGATCGATGCGGATTTCGGATTGAGAAATTTAGATTTATTACTAGGGCTGGAAAATCGCGTGGTGTACACCGCCGTTGAAGTGCTCGCGGGTCAATGTCGATTGGAACAAGCACTGGTGAAAGATAAGCGGTTCCAGAACTTAGTGCTGCTTCCTGCGGCTCAAAATCGCACCAAAGAAGCAGTGACCCCCGATCAAATGCGGCAATTAGTGAATGCTTTGGCGCGAGTGTATGAGTATATTTTGATTGATTGCCCGGCTGGGATCGAGCTTGGATTCCAAAACGCGATCGCGGCTGCACGAGAAGCGATTATCGTCACGACTCCTGAAATTGCGGCGGTTCGAGATGGCGATCGGGTGATCGGACTGCTCGAAGCGAACAACATTAAACGCATCAGTCTGATTGTGAATCGCATCCGACCGAATATGGTGCAGGCAAACGATATGATGTCCGTCGAAGATGTGCAAGAAATTTTGGCGGTGCAATTATTGGGAGTCGTTCCTGACGATGAAAAAGTGATTGTTTCCACGAATAAAGGTGAACCCCTGGTATTATCAGAAACACCTTCAATGGCGGCAACCGCTTTTGATAATATTGTGCGCCGTTTGGAAGGAGAGCGAGTACCCTTAATGAGCTTAGAACCGCCAAATGAAGGATTTTTTGCTCGCTTGTTTGGTCGATTTTCTAAGAAGAATTAACCCGATCGCTGCACGTTTTATTTAACCGTTCGCATCTCTGCTCATGATCACCGAATTTCTAGAACGCTTATTTCCGCGTGGCGCAGATAATAGCCGCAGCGATGTCAAACGACGGCTGAAGCTAGTCCTAGCACACGATCGCGCAGATTTACCGCCCCACCTGGTTGAGGAATTGCGAAAAGAAATTCTAGAAGTGGTGTCGCGTTATGTCGAGCTGGATGAAGGCATGGAGTTTGTGCTGGAAAATCACCAGCGATCGACCGCATTAATTGCCAATTTACCGATCCGTCGAATTCGCTCGATGCCAGAACCCAGCCCGGAAGAAATGGCAAAGATTGTGCCGGATTTGACGCTGACTGAAGCGACTTTGACCGAAGATCCGCCCAAAGCTCAACCTGATCAATCTGAGCCGTCCGAACCCCCAAAGCCGAAGAATGAATCGAATCACGGGTAAAACAAAGCTGCTGGGTGTGATTGGCGATCCGATCGAACACTCGCTCTCTCCGATCATGCACAATGCTGCGATCTCCGAGATGCAGATCGACTTTGCGTATGTTCCGTTTCGCATTCGCCCAGGAGATCTCAGAACTGCGATCGCTGGATTCGAGGCGATCGATCTGCAAGGATTCAGCGTGACGATTCCTCACAAACAAGCGATTATGCCACTCTTGACTGAGATTACCGATGTGGCAAAAGCGATCGGAGCCGTCAATACGGTTTGGAGAACTAATCGCGGCTGGAGCGGCACAAATACCGATATTGTTGGCTTTATTGCACCATTAAAGCATCGAACTTGGAATCAATCGATCGCGCTGATTCTTGGTAATGGTGGCGCTGCAAGAGCCGTTGTTGCGGGATGCGTAGAGCTAGGATTTGCAGAAATTCACGTCGTTGGACGTAATCCTGACAAGCTTCAAGAGTTTGCACAATCTTGGTCGTTAGATTCTCTATCAGTTCACGCCTGGGATCAGCTTTCTGGACTTCTGCCGCAAGCAAATCTGATTGTGAATACCACACCGATCGGAATGTCGCCGCACGTTGATCAATCGCCTCTAACCGAGGAACAAGCAGATCAAATCCAATCGAGCGCGATCGCTTACGACTTAATCTATGTGCCGAATCCGACTCGATTTTTGCAGCAGGCGCAACAGCGAGGAGCAGACGCGATCGACGGATTAGAAATGCTGGTTCAACAAGGTGCGGCGGCTCTAGAAATCTGGACAGGGGAATCTGTCCCAGATGATGTCATGCGGCGATCACTGCAGACTCATTTAGGTTTGAATTAAGAAAGTTTTTACCGCTTGGAGTGAGTCAAGTGGTGCAACTCAGTGGAGCCGTCGTTGCCGTTAGCCGCAGCGCAACTCATAACTTCAGCAAGCAGAAGCAGGAGCGCATTCGACTTTTGGGCGGTCTTGGGGTTGAGGGTGATGCTCACTTAGGCGAGACGGTCAAACACCGATCGCACGCGGCAAAAAATCCAACCCAGCCGAATTTGCGGCAGGTACATCTCATCCACGCTGAATTGCACGACGAACTGCAAGCGGCTGGTTTCTCAGTTTCAGCGGGGCAAATGGGTGAAAACATTACCACACGCGGTATTGATCTTCTGAATCTGCCGGCTGGAACACGACTACATCTAGGCAACAGTGCGATCGTTGAACTAACAGGTCTACGGAATCCTTGCGCTCAACTCGATCGATTTCAGCCTGGTTTGATGTCAGCAGTGCTCGATCACGATGAACAAGGAAAGCTGATTCGTAAGTCTGGAGTGATGAGTATTGTTGTGGCGGATGGCGAGGTGCGCCCTGGCGATGGGATTCAAGTTGAACTACCACCAGCTCCTCACCAACCGCTCGATCGAGTCTAATACAAAGCGAGATTATCGGCTGCTCTGGGGCGGCTTGGGAATTGTGATATCAACAGGTATGACAGGCTGCCCCAAGCTCGATAGCGGCGGCTGAATTTCTTTTTCATTGCCGACAACCAAAGTAACAAGCTTTTCAGGCTGAAGATATTTCTGAGCGACTCGCTGAACATCGGGAATTGTTGTTGCTTCTACCGCTTTGCGATATTGAAAGATGAAATCTTTGGGATATCCATAGTATTCATATCGCAGCAAACGCGAAAGAGTTTGACCCGGATCTTGGAAGTTAAAGATAAAAGAATTCAACACGGTATCTTTCGCGAATCCTAATTCATCGGCTGAAATCGGCTCTTTGCGAATGCGATCGATCTCATTCATCACAGAGCGAATGAACGGAACGGTTGCATCCGATCGCGTTTCTCCACTAGCAATAAACACACCTGGATAATCAAACTGAGCGCTCCAGCTTGCCCCAACTGAGTAAGCCAATCCTTGGCGTGATCGCACTTCGTTAAACAATCGTCGCCCGAAGCCACTTAATACATCTTCCATCACGCTTAATGCTGGGTAATCCGGGCTGTTTAACTGTCCGCCTAGATGCCCGATTTGTAGATAGCTTTGATTCAGTTGCGGCTGATTGACGAAGAAGATTCCACCTTGTTTTGCTTGGGAAACCGATGGAAGCTGTGATGGGATAGCCTGTTCTGCGGGTTTCCAAGCTCCGAACTTCGATTCGATCGCTGATCGCATTTGCTTCGAGTCAAAATCTCCCACGATTCCGAGCAGCATTTGATCCGGACGGAACGATCGGCTATAAAACTGAATCAAATCATTGCGAGAAATGTTCGTGATCGTCGAATACTCCACAGTACGAGCATAAGGGCTATCGCTGCCGTAAATTAGCTTCTGGAATTCTCGCCCGACAATGCCGTTAGGATCGTCATTCCGTCGAGCAATGCCGCCTTGCAGTTGAACTTTGGCGATCGCTAACTGATCCGGTGCAAATGCAGGCTGCTGGATGACTTCGGCAAACAGATCAAACACTTCCGGTAAATCTTCGGTAAGCGCGTTAAAGCTGGCGCTTCCCGTAGTAGTGGAAATTCCAGTTTCAACCACTGCCGCTCGTTGCTCAAGTAATTGATTCAGTTGATTAGCAGTGCGTTTTTGAGTTCCCCCCGATCGCAGCACTGTTCCCGTAAGTTCTGCGAGTCCAACTTGATTTGCAGGCTCGAAGCGATCTCCCGTTTTAACAAGCGCCGTTCCGCTCACTAAAGGCAATTCGTGGTCTTCCATCAGATAAACGATCATGCCGTTCTGAAGCTGAAACCGCGTGTACTCCGGGACTCTAACTTCTGGGGGCGGTGTGAATTTTAGATCGGTATAGTGTTTCGGTGTCTCTGCGATCGCTGGATGTACAAACAGCAACACAGCCAGAAACGCCAAAACAAATAGAGTTGAGATTCGGAAAGTTTTCATTTGAGTTAACAACGCATCACATCAATAGAGTGGCTTATCCTTGCGGCAAAATTCGTCCGATCGTGCGATTGGAATCGGTAAACGTGGCGTTTGCAACTCGCTGGATATCAGCAGGCGTAATCTTGGCGATCGCGTCAATTTGCTGGAATAAGTTGCGCCAGTTTCCGGTCTTAACTTCGTACTCTAATAGCGACTGAGCCATGCCCATATTGGAATCAAGCGATCGTAATAATCCGGCTCTCGCTTGAGTTTTGACGCGATCGAGTTCTTGCGCCGAAACAGGCTGAGTTTTCAGGCGATCGATTTCGGCTCTCAGAGCAGGCGCGACTTCTTCAATTGATCGACCCGGAGCGGTCAGCGCATAAAACAGCATCAAATTCGGAAACTTATCGCCCGGAAATCCGTTAATTCCTTGAGCGGCTAATGCGACCTTCTGCTCTTCAACTAACAATCGGTACAGCCGAGAAGTGCGCCCATCGCTCAAAATTGACGCGATCGCTTCATACACAACGTTATCCGGATGATTTAAAGCAGGACGGTGGTAGCCTTCTACGTACCAGGGTTGAGATTGTAGCTTCAAACTGACTTCACGCTGCTGGGTTTGTGGCGGCTCAACGGCAACCACTTCCGGCGGTGCGGGCTTCGTTTTGTAGCGACCAAAATAGGTTTGAGCGAGACGCTTCACTTCGGTTGGATTGACATCGCCCACGATCGCGATCGTCAAATTATTCGGGACATAATGCGTGTCGAAGAAGGTCTGCACATCTTGTCGGGTGAGATTGGCTAAATCAGTTGGATAACCAATCACCGGGCGGCGATAGGGATGAACCTTAAAGGCAGTACCCGTAAACGCTTCGATCAATTGCCCGATCGGTGAATTTTCTGTCCGCAATCGCCGCTCTTCTAGAATCACCGCTTTCTCTTTGTAGAACTCTCGAAATACCGGATCGAGAAAGCGTTCTGACTCCAACGACATCCAAAGCTCTAATTTGTTAGACGGAAAACTATAGAAATAGCGAGTGGCATCTGCCGAAGTATTGGCATTCAGCCCCACGCCACCTGCTTGCTCCACGATGCGTCCTAATTCGTTTTGCCGTCCCAATTTCGTGGCTTCGGCTTCAACGCGATCGAACTCCGCTTGCAAGGTGCGAACATCTTTCTTTTGCTCTCTTGCCGCTTTAATCTGTGCTGCAAGCTGATCTAGCTGGTTTAATAACGGCTTTTCCGCTTGAAAATTCTGTGTGCCGATCCGAGTGGTACCCTTAAACGCTAAATGTTCTAGGAAGTGTGCGACTCCGGTTCTTCCTTCCGGTTCATCCGCTCCACCCACATCTGCATAAGTTACAAACGAAACCACTGGAGCTTGATGACGCTCTAAAACAATAAACTTCAGACCATTTTCTAACTTAAACTCGGTCACGTTTTGGATCACTCGATCCAGATAAGGCTGAATCAACTGTGAAGGCAGCGTCCGCGCTACGCTAATTCCAGGAACGCTACCCCAACCCAACAGAAACACTAAAACAAAGATTACGATCGTCCGACTTATTCTCACCATGTCAACGAACTCTTAAGGCATGTTCTCTAGCATAGGGAGTTTTGTCGGCAATGGCTTATTTCGAGAGCGGCTTGCTCAAGGTCAGCGAGTGAGTCACCGTAAAAATATAGGTATCAAATAGAGCACCAACGACTCCGCAGGTACAGCCAATCACGATCGCTCCTTCCCAAGCGCTACCATTTCCAAACGTTTCAAGAAACGACAGGATTTGAGCCGCACAAGCTTGTCCAAAAGGCATCAATCCCGGTACAACGCCAAGCAACAGCAGCAGCGCGATTGTTCCCCCGATCAAGGCGATCGGTGCAAGAAAGCTCAGCAAGCTGGCTAACAAGAGCGATCGTAGATAATTTGGGGTGGGGCTAAACGACATACTTCACCTTTCCATCGCAAATGAATAACAGGCTGGAACTTTCCTAAAGATAGGGGGGATTCCTCAGTTTGAGGCGCGATGTTGCGAAATCTTAAATCTTTATAAAGAAACTTGGTTAAGTCGTGGGATGACTTTGTGATTATCTAAGCTCAAGCATTTGATCGATCGCACCGTTCACAAACTCTTACATTCTTTGAAAACTGGTAATTCAAGTTGTGTCTTGAGAGTGATGAAGCCGCAAAAATGAACCCCCTACAATATGCTTCCAGCACCCTTGTAAAACAGGACATTTCATTTATGCAAATTCTTAGACATCCAGAAGCGACCGATCGTCCTGACGATCCTCGTAATAAAGAGGTTATCTATCCTGCCTTTGATATTCAAAATGGCAACCTCGCAACACCAATTAATGCGTCCCCGCTCGTTCGGACTTATATCAACGCTCTCCCCGCTTATCGCGAAGGTCTCTCCCCGCTGCGCCGTGGATTAGAAGTGGGACTCGCTCATGGCTATTGGATTATTGGCCCTTTTGCAAAATTGGGCCCTCTGCGTGACACCGACTTGGCAAACTTAGCCGGATTGCTCAGCACGATCGGACTCCTGATTATCTCTACGCTGGCAATTTCGCTCTACGGCGCAAGCAATCCGCCGGCACCCATGACCACAATCACCACTCCGAACCCACCCTCGGAACTCAAAACCGGACATGGTTGGAACGAATATGCTGCTGGCTTCCTAGTGGGCGGTGTTGGCGGTGCAGCGTTGGCGTACTTCCTGCTCACCAATCTAGCGCTGTTCAAAAACTTCACAAGCGGACTGTAAAACTGCTACACAGCAAAACGAGTGGGTATCCAAACAGATCGCCCACTCGTTTTGCTGTGTAGTGAAATTAACCGCACACCTCTGCGTGTCGTAATGCGATTAACACACTGCTGCAACTGGCTTAAACAGCGTGTGCTCAATTTCTCCTACCGCACGCTCTAAATCGTCGTTGACCACCTGAAGGTCAAATTCTCCAGCCGCATCAACTTCCTCCCAAGCTCTCTCCAGCCGACGCACGATCGCGGCTTCAGAGTCTTGGCCGCGTCCTCGAATGCGGGATTCGAGTTCCACCATCGAAGGGGGTGCAATGAAAATTTGGAGCGCGCTTGGAAATGACTTGCGGATTTGGCGAGCGCCATCAAGCTCGATTTCCAGAATGACCCACTTGCCTTCGCGAATTTTCTCTTCCACAGTGCGTCGGGGTGTGCCGTAGCAATTTCCCGCAAATTCTGCCCATTCTAAAAATTCTCCCTGTGCCACCATTCGCTCAAATTGAGGGCGAGTGACGTAGTAATAGTTCTTGCCCTCGACTTCTCCAGGACGGGGAGATCGGGTGGTGACGGAGACTGAGAGATAAAGCTGCTCGTGGCGCTGAAGAAGCGATCGAAGCAAGGTTCCTTTGCCGACGCCGCTTGGCCCTGTTAAAACAATGAGTCTACCCTTGCTCATAGCTACGTAATAATTTTGTGCGCTAGTGTTCCCAGTTTTCTGATTCTGTGAGTATAGCTTGCAACTCGACTGAATTAGTTAATAAAAGGGTGAAGGATTGGGATGATTTTTCAAATTCTAGATATCCGTACTGTCTTTGGTGAATAGAAATCGATTAGCAACTGTCTCAGGTTGAATCGCCGAAAGAATAATGTGACCGGAATCCATGACGATGACTGCACGGGTACGTCTCCCATAGGTGGCATCAATGAGCTTTTCGTGTTCGCGGGCATCATGAATAATGCGCTTAATCGGGGCGGATTCTGGAGCGACGATCGCAATCACCCGATGAGCCGAGACGATATTGCCAAATCCAATATTGATCAGTCTGATTTCACTCATCGATTGCAAAATTGACGTTGAAATCGATCGTGACATAGATAGCGCCAACGGGAACTTTATAGCTATCAAGATTTAATTCTCAATTCGGGATCTACGGTTGATTTTGCCAAGAGCCTTTATAGTTTTTTGCCTCTAACCTCTCGTAACTCGACTGCAACAAAAGATAGAGCATTGTTTTTTTTAATTAAGTTTTTGTGCTGATGCAAATTATCAATAGAGATGTTGTAATCTGTTTCATCCCCATATGAGTAGGATTCAATCTACTCCTTTAGAGGTATTTATCCAATGAGAGAGTGCGGAAACACTAGATTAAATAAAGTAAGTTTGAAAGCTATTCCGATGAGCCAGCCTCTACCAGTCGCTAAAACCTGTGTTTGTCATAATCCTAGAGTCGGCTGCCCCTCCGGTGCAGGACAGCTTTTCATCTGGTTTCCAGTTCCCCACGCCTTGATCAAAGTCATTCCTTTTCTCAAGCAAGCTGCCTTTGACTATGAACTTATGCAAGCACGATCGGGGCTGAGAGTGACTTGCAAAACTGGACAGGCTCAGGAAGTTGCTGCCAAGATTGCTCACCTACTCGCGCCTAGAGAGCTAGGGGAGACGCGGGTTTTGTTTTTACAGGGTATGGCTCAACCCCAGCTGCACGACTTTAGCGATATCACCTCACTACAGCACTTTGTTGGACGGAACGAAAGCGACTGGCTGGTCGAGATGCTTACAGCCGAACGGTTTACAACCCATTTTCAGCCGATTGTTTCGACTCAGGATACTTCTCAGATTTATGCGTATGAATCTCTCCTGCGGGGTCTAGATGCCGATGGTAATTTAGTGATGCCGGGATTAATCTTAGAGCAAGCCGCGAAAGCAAATTTGCTTCCACAACTTGATCGAGTCGCTCGTCTCAGCGCGATCGCTCACGCCAGCCAACATCAATTGAACAGCCGCATTTTTATCAACTTCATTCCCACGGCTCTTTATGATCCCGTGTCTTGCTTACGGAGTACCGTAGAAGCGATCGACAGAGCAGGGATTGCTCATGAGCGTATTGTGTTTGAAGTGGTAGAGACAAATACGCCGCAAGACCTCAATCATCTCAAAACCGTGCTGAAATACTATCGAGACGCGGGTTTTTTAGTAGCGCTTGATGATTTGGGTGCGGGATATTCGAGCTTGAACCTACTACATCAGTTACGCCCTGACTTTATTAAGTTAGATATGGCGTTGATTCGGAATGTTGATCAAGACCCTTATAAAGCTTCAATCACTGCAAAGCTATTAGAGATTGCTCAGGCGCTCGGTGTGCCAACAATAGCAGAAGGCATTGAATCGATCGCAGAGTTACACTGGTTGCAAAAGCATGGTGCAACTTTTGCACAAGGCTATCTGTTTGCAAAGCCTAGTGCTATCCCTGCAAGCGAAACGCCACGCTACCCACGCTAGTTATTACAAAATGTGGCTTTCGGCGGAAGAGTACAGCAATTTTAGGTAGAAAGTTAGGTATCCAAACCTTGTCTTTGTAGATTCATGGTTTGTAGATTCATGGAGAGATTCTAGTCGCTAGACAAAATCTGTTACGCTTCAAAGTTAGTCTATGCACCTACTGCTCAAACGCTAATTCAGCCACGCTTAAAACCGCTGCAATGAAGCTGTCTGAGTTCTGAGGTATCTTTGCTTGAGTTAGCTCTTAAGCTTAAAGTTGCTGTCTAGCTACACAAAACAGATGCGATAGAGCGTTAGCCATCAAAGGTTAGCATAACAGGATTGTGGAATCGTCGTTCACTAACGTTTGTTCAAATAAAGCGAAGCGTTGCTCGGCGTACTTGCAACGCTAACCCTACTTTGAAACTTAGCAAAAGGCAAGCTCAGCGCTCGGAACAGTCTTTCAAAGATGACAAGTTCATCTGTAATTCTTTTTAACCTAAAACTGTGTAATTCCTATGTCTTCACATCCACCACTTCTAGAAAAGATCGAATTTCAGCAAGAATTTCGTTTGGGTTTAGTCGTCTATGGCGGTGTGTCTCTGGCAATTTATATGAATGGGGTTTGTCGAGAGTTCTACAATGCAGTGCGAGGGCGAGGTATTTATAAGCTGATCAAAGCATTGACCGACTCTGACATTATTGTGGATGTCGTTTCAGGAACATCAGCCGGAGGCATTAATGGCGTACTGTTGAGCTATGCCTTAACCAACAGCGATCGAGACACTGTTGTTGATTTTAAGAATTTTGCTGATATTTGGCGAGAAGATGGAGACATTAGTAAACTTCTACGAAATCTAAAGCAAAAAGACATAGATTCGCTCTTAGATGGTGAAGAATACTATCAAAATCAATTGGAAGCTGCCTTTCAAAAAGCTTTTGAGCAGCCATCTAATGCGGAACCAGGAGAGTGGTTTTCTGAATCTAAAGAACTGGATTTATTTGTTACGGGTACAGATACTTTAGGTAAAGTGTATCAAGCATTCGATAATACGGGCTGCATTATTGAAGTTAAAGATCATCGTGCTGTGTTTCTGCTGAAACATCGCGAGGGACGTAAACACCCCTTTCAACCTTCCCCAGTCACCCATCAAGCCCTTGCTAAGCTCTGCCGAATTACCTCTTGCTTCCCGGTTGCTTTTCCCGTTGTCAGCGTCAAACTGCCTCATCCCTCTAGCACAAAGACAACTAAAACGAAGCAAGCTGATCGGACAACCACTCATACAAGAGCAGAAGAAATACCGGAAATAGATCCAATCGATCAGCGACTTGTGCGCTGGGGGGCATTAGCCGATCGAGCATTACCGCAGGAGAAACCCAAAGATGGGTATCAACTCCACTTTGTAGATGGGGGTGTACTGGATAATCGCCCGTTTAGTTATACGATCGAACAAATTTATCGACGCACTGCCTATCGTCCTGTCAATCGAAAATTATTTTACATTGATCCCAGTCCTGATCAATTCTTGGGAAGTCCTAAGTTTAATCAAATGAGCAAGCCAAACATCTGGGAGGCTGCCTTAGATTCGCTTGTCGGTATGCCGCGTTATGAGAGCATTGCTAATGATTTAAACGAGATTCAAAATCGCAATGAAAAGGTTCGCCGCTACAAATTTTTGCGCGGTACTGCAGAGAGGAGTGCTGAGAGGGCAGAAGAGCAACAAAAGCCCTCAGAGATGCAACCCCGATCGGGCAGCTCAGAATCTACACCAGAACAAGTTTATTTACGCTGTCGATTGGTTGGTCTGCGCGATCGAATTCTGCCGCTCATTCTTAGATCTCAACAAATTGACCGCTCAGACCCCCAGAATGATAGTCCACTCAAACAACAAGAATTACTAAAAAAGACAGCCGAATTTATTACACAGTATAGTGCTAACCCACAAGAGCAAATCAAGCGCGATGATTTCCTGCATGCGCTAAGTGTTGAAATTCGCAACCTTGATGTTGATTATGCTCGAAGAAAGCATTTCTTCCTATTGGAGAAGCTTTGTCAATGGATGGAAGATCCAGCCCATGAAAGAGCGCATGAATTGCTGGTACAGCTAGCCTCTAAAATCAAATCTCAAATGGAACTCCTAATTGTGATTCAAGCAGGGCTGGAGGAGATGCTGTCTTCTACAGCCGTCAGCGATAGGTTTCTCCAAATCATTCGGAATGCTGAAAACCGTGACCAGGCGCGTGAGCCTATCTATGACTATTTGCTGCGACTGCATCGTTTCTTGCTGGATGCTAACTGCCTACCAGAGTTTGATCCAGAGAACGATCAGAGGTTTCTCAACACTTCAGAGATAGATCGCCCTGAACGGCCTCAACTTTCTGCCAAGACTGCATCTAACTTTTTCAAAACTCTTCCGTCTTCTCTTCTCTCTGGAGCGGAAACAGATGATTTGATCTCATCTCGAATCTCCGGCGTACTCGCTCAATTGAGAAAAAGAAGTTGGGAATTGCAAAGCTCTCCGGATAAACTTGATCAAGCTCGCTCTGATTCGATCTGGAGCAGCCAGTACGATTTTGATCAGTGGGAAAATAAAAGTTTAAGCATTCTGTTTTTAGTAGAAGCAGCAACAGAGCAACTGATTCAAGAGAGCAACCTTAAAGAACCTGAACGCAACAAACTATTAAGGTTGTTTCAATGCTTCAGGAATATCGATCAGTCGGTTTATGCTTACGAGTATCTATCAGGGCTGCAAGCGAAGGAACAGCTTGAGATTTTTCGCATTAGTCCAAACGACGCTCAACTCGGTTTTAGTCGTCGTCTACCAGAAAACAAACTGGCTGGAGATCAACTGAAAGCATTCGGCGGCTTCTTCAAAAAAAATTGGCGATCGAATGATATTCTCTGGGGTCGTTTAGATGGCTTAAATCGTCTTGTAGAAGCGACGCTGACGCCAGAGTCTCTCACAGCACCAGATACTCGATCGCGCTTCTCTCATTTTCTGAATCGTCAATGTGACACAGAACAAGCCAGAACCGATTACGTTGATCAATTAGTGGAGGAAACGCTACCGGAGGCAACGCCAATCGAAAAAGAGGAGATTAAGCAAACGCTACAGCAGATGGCTCGCGGTGAAATCTTACAGGATAAGGATGAGACCAATCATCCGCTCACAGATTTCCAGGAAAAGCTTGTTACAGCCGCTCATCGAACAATTCTGAAGTTTGATCTGGGTAGCGTTCTAGAAGATGCTATCAGCGATCAACTTGCCTGGAGTCAACAATCTATTTATTTGGATCAAGCTGTAACTCCGTTTGCAGTCAAGGAATTAGTCAAGGCTTCGCTTGAGGAGATGCTGAATGATCAGGAGAAACTGGAACATTATTTCCGCAATCAATATCAGGTTGGTGCTGAAAAACTAACAGAAAATATTCCACATATTATTCTTGCAGGGACTCTAACACGAGCGGGACTGGTTTTACGAAATATCCTGGAATCGCCTCCCACGGATCGGCATGTGAGAAATAGCTCTATTTTCCAAGTTTTGAATCGATTAATTCAGGCTTTTTACTGGTGGGTGCAAGCGAATGACCCTAAAACATCCTTAATTCCTGTAAGTTTTCGGTCTTTGATAGCCTTTCTTTTACCAATTCTTGCGATCGCGGGTGTAGCATTCTTTGTGAGCCAATTACCCGTACAAGTGCTGGTTCTCGGTGTTACCCTTATTCTTTTGCAATCAATCAATCGCTTTACAGGTAGATTCGGTTTACCTCAATGGGCTTCCTGGCTGCTCATAGTAGTCGCTGTGATTTCGCTGATTGCGCTCCCCTATTTCGCCCCTAACGGCGCGATCGATTGGGCAGCTCCCTTTACCTGGCTGCGCGAAAGGCTCCATCTCCTACAAATGCAGGACTAGCATCTATTGCTTCAGGACAAGCAGCAATCCGATAGGCGTACTGTCCAGCTAAACACAGTGCTCACGTCTTCAAGACGATCGTGAGCACTGTGTTTGCAAGCAAAGATGAATTGAACTCGACCCATACGATTAAAGGTTCTGATCGTGGCAAGTATTTTGCATCATTGCTGTTTGCTGATGGAGTTTCATACCAAATTGATTTTTGAGTGCGACAGATCTTGGAAGCCCCCTAAATCCCCCACGCGTGGGGGACTTCAAGCCAAATCTGTTTCGGATTCTCAAAGTCCCCCAGTATGGGGGATTTAGGGGGCGAAGGATCTGTCGCATCAACAAATTGATTCGGTATCAGTCCCGTTGCTGGGATTAAAAGGAATGGGCGATCGTTATGAACTGCGCTAGTTCAACTAGCTTGTGCTGGGCTTTGTCTGAGCGCTACTTATACTTTCTAAACGAGGTTCATCTATCCCCGTTGAAATCGACATCTTCAGTAATTAAATTTTATTCGGGTAGACTGGTCTTACTCAATTGCAAGACCCTCTTACTGAGTGAAGAAAACCGAAGTTACGGGGAATGTCCTCACCAAAACTTGGCTTCTAAAGTACGTAATTCCGTATTGAGATCGGGCACTTAACTTCGCCTGCGATTCATTTCATAACTTACTCATCGTATGCAAACTTTAGTGACTGGTGGGATGGGCTTTATCGGCTCAAACTACATTTTGAAAGCGCGGCACCAACATTGGAGCAGCATTGTCAACCTGGACAAGTTGACCTATGCAAGTAACCCTCAAACCTTATCGACCCTATCAGAAGATTCGGGCTACAAATTCTATCAAGGTGACATTGGGGATGCCGAACTTGTCAATCAACTGCTGGAGCAGCATCAACCCGATGCCATTCTCAACTTCGCGGCAGAAAGCCATGTGGATCGATCGATTTCCAGCCCAGATGATTTTATTACCACAAACATTGTAGGAACCTTCAAACTCTTAGAGGCAGCTAGAGACTATTGGCAGCGTCTTTCCGCAGACAAACAAGAAAAATTTCGCTTCCTGCACGTCTCAACTGATGAAGTGTATGGATCACTTGGTCTAGATGATTTGCCATTCTGTGAGGACAGCCCCTATGCTCCCAACAGTCCTTATGCCGCCTCAAAAGCCAGTTCAGATCATTTAGTCCGGGCATTTCACCATACCTACGGACTGCCAACACTCACGACAAACTGTTCTAATAACTATGGTTCTCGGCAGTTTCCTGAAAAGCTGATTCCACTAATGATTCTGAACACGCTAGAGGGTCAAGCGCTCCCCATTTATGGAGATGGTCAAAATATTCGAGATTGGATTTATGTGGAAGATCATTGCGATGCACTCCAACTCGTTCTCCAAAAAGGAAAAGTGGGTGAAACCTACAACATTGGGGGAAATAGCGAACGCAGAAACATTACGGTCGTTGAGCAAATTTGTGCAATTCTTCAAGAGCTAGTTCCTAAACCGGATTTTCATTACACCTCGCTGATTACGTTTGTGAAAGATCGACCGGGGCACGATCGACGATACGCTATTAATAGCAGCAAGATTCTGGCTGAACTCGGTTGGCAACCGCAGGAAAGTTTTGAAAGCGGATTACGCAAAACGATTCACTGGTATTTAGAGAACCCAGACTGGATTAAGCAAGTGCGCTCTGGCTCCTACTTGTCCTGGATCAAACAGCACTACGGCACCCCTTTTTCAGCAGATTCAGTGCCTCCGTCACGCTCTTGAACATGAAAGGAATTATTTTGGCAGGTGGTTGACGCTGATTGGATCAGTTCATTAACCCTAAAGTTCTACAAACTATAGCCTGGAGCTTCTGCAACGCTAGGAAGACTGCACTCCGTGAACCTTACCGTTGGGCATGATTGCACCTTGAAGATTTGCTCCGGTGAGTTTTACCATCACCCGATCTTCAAACCCAACTTTTGCTCCGCGCAAATCTGCCCCGCGTAAATCTGCTCCACTCAAATCTGCACCAATCAAATTCGCCTCGCGCAAATCTGCTCCGCACAGGTTTGCTTCTAGCAAATTCGCCCGAAACAAATTCGCTTTCTCCAATTTTGCCCCTTCAAGATTGACCTTGTGCATAAACGTATCGCTCAAGTCGGCATGAGACAAATTGGCGCGGCTGAGGTTATAGCCAGAGAGGTCTTTCTCCTTCAAGTTCTGTCCGCTCAAGTCCTTTCCGGTCATATCTAGCGTTTGAGGACGTGCCGGAGATTTCGGTGGGTGGTGATACTCTGCGCGGTAATGCGACTGACGATAGTAGTTTTGCGTACTGTCCGGTGACTTAGGCGGTTCAGCTTTTCGATTCGGATCAGTCGATCGTGTCTGATCCGAGCGACCATTCGCGGAATAGTTCGGACGAGGATAAGGTTGGTAGGTTTGGTGACCCGGACGGGGATTGGTATGCCCGTTTGACGAGTGCCCATTGGACGAATGCCCGTTTGAGTGACCATTCGCTGAATGTCCGTTCGTCGAGTGACCCTGGGAATGTCCATTGGTCGAATGCCCCTGAGCCTGTCCGGTTTGTCGCCCGTTCGTTTGAGCGTTCGTCGAGTGCGTCGGTGGGCGGTAATAGTAGGACTGGTAGTAGGTTTGCGATGCGGGTTTTGGCTGTGCCGCAGTGGGCTTCGCAGCCGTCCCGTTTTTCAGATGCGATCGCAACATATCCCGCGCATGGTTTAGCTCTTTGATTTTCGCTTCTGCTTTTTGAACCAAACGCGGATTATCCTTGGGGACGCGATCCGGATGCCAAATAAACACAAGATCTTTGTAAGCTTGGTTCACTTCTTCAAGCGAGGCTCCAAGCTCTAATCCTAATAATTGATAGTAGCGTTCTAGCTCGCCCATCTACTTCACCATCCTACGCGATCGACCAAGTACGACTGTGATTACTCACTCATTCATTCTCCTGGAATGAAGTAGAAAGTTTGCTTTGATTCAGTCTACTGGTTTCTTTGGCTTTCTGCCTCAGAATAAAGAGTGATTTAATCTCCTTAACTGAACGATTGGCTTTACAAATCAACAGAATAAGGGAACAAGGCTCCTTCTATGGTAGTCAAGCCTCGTTCCCTTTGGATCAAACTGGGTTGAAATTTAACGGAAAATCCCAAAAATTCCAAGCGCTGGACTCAAGACTTGACCCAAGCCTTCGGTAAAGGTTTGGAATCCGGTCTTGCGAACCACGATCGTATCGCCTGCTTGCAGCGGTGGATTCTTCGCTTGGTCAATGCCTCGTGAAAAATCAATATCAACGCTGCGGCGATCGACCGCTCCATTCGGCTGAAGTCGGATGAACTCAACGCGATCTCGCTTCGCACCTCGCGCAAATCCACCTGCTGCAAGTAACGCCTGGTTCATTGTCGTATAGGGCGCAACTTGAACGGCACCGGGTCGCTCGACCTGCCCCACAACGTTAACGGTAATCAGTTCAGGCGAAATGACTCCGCGACCCATAATTGCGGCATCTTCTGGCGTAACTGCCACCGTTGCCATGGGCACGATCACGCGATCGCCTTCTTGGAGAATGAGGTCTTGTTTGGCATCGCCTTCACGCAGCAGGTTCATCAAATTGACTTTGAGCACTTGCTCAGTTCCATCTGAGACAGTGCGGCGCACCTGAATATCGCGAATATTTGCCCGTTGCGTAATGCCGCCTGCTTGCTGGAGCGCTCTGGTTACTGTCGGAGCTTGGAGTCGCTGCCGCGTCGTTGCGGGCTGTCCGGGCGTGACGGTTGCACCCGCATCGGAGACGGCGATCGTTTCACCCCGGACGGTTTGCGGCCCTGGGCGGTTCACCTCACCTGCGATAATCACGCTAATCGGGCGATCGAAGCTTGCGCCTAAACTTGAATTTGCCAAGTCGCTTGAAGCCGCGAAATTTAACGCGGTCGCAGCGGGAACGATCACGGTATCGCCATCTCGCAACTGCACATCTTGCGACAAATCGCCTGATCGCAGCAGCTTGCCCAAGTCCACATTAAACGTCTGCATCCCGCTTTCTCCCGGACGGCGACGAGTCACCTGAACTTGCTTGAGATTTGCGGATTGCTTGATGCCGCCTGCCATTTGTATCATGCGACTCAAGGTAGGAATGCCCGTGTCGTTTAGGGTGGTCGTGTAGGTTCCAGGGCGCGAGACTTCGCCAGAAACGGCAACTTGAATCGGGCGGGCGGCGAGGAGGCTAATGGTAATGACTGGGCGGGTGAGATACTCACTGTAGCGTTTTGCGACAGTCGCAGAGGCTTGGCGCAGCGTCAGTCCTTGCACGGACACGCTCCCGGCAAGCGGGAAGTTAACCGAGCCGTCTGCCATGACTTGATATTCGCCGCTGTATTCTGGTACACCAAAGATGTCAACCCGGAGGCGATCGCCTGAGCCGAGCAAGTAGCCTTCATCGACCCGCACGGCAGCAGGAGCCGATTGAGCCTGACTGCCTGAACTTTGAGCCAGGGCAGGAGTCGCTTGCGCCAGAGGCATCGCTGTCAATCCAAGTAGTGTCACCATCATCAGCGGATTAGGCTGAACCTTTCTAACTGCTGAATTCAAATCCATAAATCTTTTAAGTCTCCTAAGCACAAACAGTCCGAGTCATTTCTGCGATCGCAGCCTGGTACACTTCTAGCGTTTCTTGATGCACTCGTTCCACTCGCAGCCAGTCGAGATTCGTCTGGGCGCGGTGTTTCCAAGATTCGAGGTCTTTGCGACATCGAAGCAGCCCTAAGAGTGCTTGGGAGAGCGCTTTCACGTCTCCGGATCGAACGAGTTGACCTGCGTTTCCACCCTCTAGGACTTCGGGAATCCCGTCCACGTTGCTTGCTACGATCGCACATCCCGCTTCTCGCGCCTCAGAGAGTGCCAGTCCAAACGGTTCTTGACGCGAGGCAAGCACGAAGATATCGGTCGAGAGCAAGTAGCGTTGTGGCTCAGTTTGAAATCCTTCAAAGTGAATCCGCCCTGAGTGAGCGCTTTGCTGAGCTTGCCGCTCAAACGCTGCCCGATGAGGTCCGTTTCCTACTAAATATAGATGGGCGGTTGGAGATTCGTCAGCTACCTGCACAAAGGCTTCAAGTAAGTCGCGAATTCCTTTACGGGGATAGAGTCCAGCGACGGTCGTAATCGCAGGATGCTGAAGCGATAAGGGTTTGACGTGATCGAGGGGTGGGCGGCGCGGGCTTCCGATCGTGCCGTTGGCGACGATGTGGAGCTTCTGTAAGGGAATGCCGCGATGTTGCATTGATCGTGCAACCGATCTACTGACGGCAATCACTCGATCGGCGATCCCCATCAAAGAGGCGTGGAATTGCCATTCGTTATGCACGGTCGAAACCAAGACGTAATCGGAGTTTCCGCGTAATGTCTTTGCGGAAATCACGCCCCTCACCATATGGGCATGTACTACATCGGGTAAAAAAATCTGCGTAATTTCTCGGAAGGTGCGAGCAAATTTAATAACATCCAGAGGCGATCGAGGAATTTTGAGCGTGAAATGCCGGATTCGATATTGCTTCATCAAAGATTCATATTCCCCACCGCTGGATATGATCGCAACTTCCAATCCCGCCTGTGCTTGCCAACAGGCAAGATCGATCGCGGCGTTCACGATGCCGTTACCGACATCCTGAGCGTGATTGAGAACATGAAGAATTCGCATCTTAGCTATAGCAAGCGTTCTATAAGTGCCACATACTGATCGACGATGCGATCGCGCTCGAATAATTGCGATCGACGTTTTAACGCAGCACGATCGGCTGGAGTCTCTAACAGGGTTAGAATTGCGGTAGTCATGGCGGCTGCGTCACCGACTGGACTTAGCCTACCGTATTTTCCGTAATCTAGAATTTCAGCAGGACCACTAGGGCAATCTGTAGACACAACAGGGACACCACAAGCTAAAGCTTCTGCAACCACATTGCCAAATCCCTCAAACCGCGATGACAGCGCAAATATTGCTGCTCTTGATAAGTAGGCATAGGGATTCTCTGTAAATCCAGGTAGCGCCACCTCTGCGTCGAGTCCAAGGGTGTGAATCAAAGCTTCTAGCGACGATCGCTTTTCCCCTTCGCCTAAAATCATCAATCGAGCTGGTCGCTGTTCTCGCACTTTCGCAAACGCTGCAATCAGAGTCGGGAAATCTTTTTGGCTAACCAATCGCCCAATTCCTAAGATCACGGGTGGCTCTCCGAGCTGAAACCAGGGGTGCTCTAGCGGTTCTTCGCTCTTTTGAAACACTTCTTCAGTGATTACAGGATTGTAAATCACCTGAATCTGCTCTAACGGGAGGTGTGTCAACTCTGCCACGTCTTTCGCGGTTCCCCAGGAAGCGGCAACGATCGCATCGCATTTGGGATAAAGCCATTGCACCATGCGCGATCGCAGTTTGCCGAAGGTTTGTCTTTGATCATTTCTAAACTGTTCTGATAGATACGTTTGAACGCACATTACAAGGCGAGTCGAAACATTTGCACCCAATCGCGCCCAATACGCCGAACTCAGGATGTCTAAAGCTGAAAATAGAATGGCAGGTTGTGCCTGTTGGAGATAGCGACGGAGGGCGATCGTTTTAGACAAAATTACAGGAAATCTTGCCTTCAAATCGACTAGCTGAACATCAGGCGGAACGCGATCGAGATAAGCGCCTTTTGCCTCTGCCACAATTAAATCGACTCGCCAACCCCGCTCCGCTAGTCCGACAGCAAGGTACAACATGGCGCGTTCGGCTCCTCCTCCCGCCAAAGCGGGCAGAAAGACGCTGATCAGTGGTTTAGCAGTGACCAAAAGCGGGCGAACAGCCATATTTTTGAACGAAGATATAATTTTAGAGTGAGGTAATTCCAAAGAAAATTCGTCCTTCTGTAGTTTGGAATACAAGATAGAGCTGGTGAAATTTAGCTACCTCGATCGAGCTACTTCATTGGAGAGAGCCTATTTTGCAAATGCTGGTGAATTTGAGCATTAGTCTGGGCAAGTTGGAAATTCTGACAAGCCTGCTGTTGAGCGAAAGCAGTGATTTTAGCAGCTTCGGTTGGGAATTTACCGCAGTATTCGATCGCTCCTGCTAGGGCTTTTGCATCCCCAGATTGAGTCAGCCATCCTGTTACACCCGGATCGATTAGCTCTACTGCCGCACCAGACGCGGCTGCGATCGTCGGTCTACCGCAGAGCATCGACTCCACAATCACCCGCCCGAAAGGTTCAGCTGCGATCGAGGTATGCGCTACGACATCACACAGTTTCATCAGTGGAATCACATCCTCGCGAAACCCCAAAAACTTCACGCGATCGCGCAGTCCTAGCTGCTGAACCTGCTGCTGTAGCTGCTGAACATAGGCTTGCTCTCCGAACAGTGCATCTCCAACAAAGACTGCACTAACGGTTTCGTCACAATATTGCAATGCTTCGATGAGAACGTGCTGTCCTTTCCAGGGCGATAGGCGGCTGAAGTGACCCACGATAAATCGTCCTGTCAAGCCGAGCGACGATCGCAACTCATTTGTCTCTACTTCAACTGCGTAGGCTTCCGGCTCAAATCCGTTGTAAACCACTTCGACTAACGCTGGATTGCCGCCTGCTTCAATAAATGCGGCTCGACTTGCCTTGGAATTTGCAATCACCAATCTGGCTTGATTTGCCATCCATACCGCGATGCGTCGATTGGCGCGGCTGAAGTGAGCGGGCGAAAGAATGTCATGTAAATGATAAATCAAGGGTCGGCGAGACAACGTACTCGCAATCGCGCCCACGACTAACGCTTTCTGTGTATTGGCGTAGATTGCATCGTATTCACGACTCAAGCCTGCAACGCGGTGGATTAACGGAAGCAATTGACCCAGACTCAATAAGCCCGCGATCGCTCCGCTCGACTTGCGAACCGCGATCGCTTTTTCAGCTAAAACCTGGACTGGAATTTTTCGTTGTTCTAATCGCTGCCGAAAGTCCCCATCTTCAAATAGACCGACTAGGCAGGAGTTCTGGTAAGCAGTTGCAATATCAAGCAAGCAGAGTTCTGCACCACCAGATTTGCCCGTCTGGTCTAGAAATAGAAGTTTCACTCCACCAACCCTCAAGCTTTAACGATCAGACCATTAGGGGAAGTTCTTTGATCGTAGAAGAATTTAGCGATCTGAGGATTCTAACCAGCTATAGATTCTGTCAAGCTGTTCTATTGTAACTAATCCATACTGCCAGAGAATCATCGGCAAGGGGCCAGGGTTCTGTTCTCGATATCGTAATGCGAGGGCGATCGAAGACGTTGAAAGTGAAAGCTCTTCCTGGAGAAAGCGAATAAATTTAGAGTGAGTAGCAGACAACATTCGGATAGCACCTCTGGAGCAATAAGGATTAGATTTTGCCCAATAATGGGCAAGTTAGATGAGAGTGAGCTTTATAGCCTACGTTTACCTGCTATAAAGCTAAAACTTGTTGTAACGAAACGAGTAGAGAATGTAAGTCAAAGGATACAAGTCGTTTGAATCCACTCTGGTATCGGGCGAGGAGCGCAACAGCTAGGCTAATTCACAATCCGTTCACTCTGTTATCAAAGCTTGTAGCTTAATGATTGCACCTAGCTACGAGACCCCAAGTGTAAAGATTGACTTTTTAAGCCGTCTCTATCTAGGGAGTGATTGTGTCGTGTCATAGAACTTCAGAACTATTGTTTTAATGCAACATTTTATGACAAATGTTGATAAACACAGAGTGTAAGCGATGATACAAGTATATGGGAATTTTTTCCGAAAAAGTTAAGAATTAGAAGCTGAGTCTATTTCCTGAAAAATTATTATTTGTATTATTTGATTGTCTGAATCGTGATGCGATCGCCTGCTTTTAGGTTAAGTTCTGCGGCTCTACCTGCTCTCAGTTCGATTACTTGATCAATTTCTTCGGTGGGAGAACCGTAAGTTGGGCAGGGATTTGCTTGGCAAGGTGGCACGTTTGCAGAGATCGATCGAATAATTCCGTTCCGTAAAAACAGCATGTCTAGAGGAATCAGCGTGTTCTTCATCCAAAACTGGGTGGGACGGGGTGGATTGAACGGAAAGAGCATTCCCCGATCGTCTGCCAAGCTTGTACGATACATCAAGCCTGTTGCTTGCTCGTCTGGAGTTCTTGCCACTTCTAACTTGATTACTTGATCTGCAACTTTAAAGGATGCTGAAAGCGGCAGAATTTGACCCATTGATGAGTTGGAAACTATGGGGGCTGTGGGAGAAGGTGCAGGTTTTTCCCCAGTTACGATTCCATCAGGTACCGACGGTATCGTAGAGCAACTGACTAATAGCAATCCCAAACTCGCGCAGATCATTTGATGCGTTGATTTCATGACTCTCTTAAAACGTAGCCAACACCGCGTACCGTTTGAATCAGGCGCTTTTCGCCCTCGTCTTCGATCTTTAAGCGGAGGTATCGAATATAGACTTCAATCACATTCGATTCCCCAACAAAATCATATCCCCAGACATTCTCTAGAATTTGCTCTCGTGTCAGCACCTCGCGGGGATGCTCCATCAGGTATTTGAGCAATTCAAACTCCTTCATCGTGAGATCGATCGCTCGACCATTGCGAAACGCCTGACGAGTTGCCAAATCTAGCACCAAGTCCCCAAACCGCAATTGTTCAGAAACCGAAATGTCTGGCTTGAGATACAACCGGACAAGCTTGAGAAATTCCTCACTGCGGTAAGGCTTGAGGAAATAATCATCCGCTCCTGCTTCGATACAGGCAACTCGATCGTCCACCGTATCCCGCGCCATCAGGAGTAACACTGGGGTTCGAGCTCCGGTCGTGCGAAGATCGTGGCAGAACGTCAGACCGGAATCTCCATCTAATAGCCGATCTACTACGATGAGAGCCGGATGTTTCTCGATCACTTGTCGCAATCCAGCACGGGCATCATGGACAACGATCGTGTCATATCCCGATTCTTGCAAATCAACGCTGACGTGATGGGCTAATGCTGGATCAGTTTCGACAATCAGGACACAGGGGGGAGCATCTGCAAGACTCATACTCGACTCGCTTACAATTCACGCCGCCATTTTAACCATAGACGCAGTAATCTGCGAAAGTGCCTCAATTACACAAAGTTGTCAGCATTGTCCAGACGAAGGTTTAGCGACATGCGGTAAGCCCCAGCCTAACTTCTCTCTGAGAACATGAAAAAATTCGGGTGGACGTAATCGAACAAATCGAGCCGGATACGGCGCTTTTTGCACACAGACTCGATCGTTTGGCAAGACATAGCAGCCCGCATTGCCATCAGCCGTCAACACTAACCGATTCGGATTAGCGGGGTAAATCGTGACAGGTTCGCTATTGGTAAACACCAGCGCTCGTGAGGCTAATGAGTGCGGACAAATGGGCACTAAAATCATCACCGGAACCCCCGGAACAATCACAGGGCCACCTGCGGATAAAGAATAGGCAGTTGAACCTGTCGGAGTCGAGACGATAATTCCATCCGCAGCAATATCGACACGGGTATGCCGTCCGACCTCAATCTCAAAATGACACATGCTGGTGAGTGGTTCTCGATAGAGCACCATTTCGTTGAGGCAGAGCGCCTCCCACAGCATGACATCCTCGCGAACAATCTGCACCCGCAGCATTGTGCGTTCTTCGATCTCGTACTCATCTGCCAAGATGGCTTCGATCGCATTTGGCAATTGGTCGAGGAGGATTTCAGTCAAGAAGCCCAAATGACCCGTATTTACGGCGAGCAAAGGAATATGACAAGGGGCAACCTGTCGGAATGCAGAAAGAACGGTGCCATCGCCGCCAAGCACGATCGCAAATTTCATCTCTGCATCAAACCCTGGTGGAACTAATCGATCGATCGGCGTATGGCAGATCGGACTTTCCGGCGAGGCATAGCCTAAAATGCCACCCGCACCGGGTGCAAGTGCCACTTCCCAGCCCAGCGAAATCAGCTTGTCTTTGAGTTGCGTAGCAACCTGACAAGCAATTTCTTTGCCATCGTTGTAGATAATGCCAGCTTTCGGCACAAGCAAAAACCTATCCTAAACAATCAGGAAACATCTAATTCTAAAATCGAGGATACGCTTTCTTGGTTCGTTCTTTCTTTTTCTTGGCTTGCTCTTGGGCATATTCGACTTCCTTGAGCTTCTTCAGGATGCGGCTGAAATACTCCTGCATATAGGATTCCAGCGTTGTCATCTCTTGCGGATTGAGATTCAAGATTTTATAAGTTTCATCCATCGAAGCCACGAGCGGTCTTCCGGTTGCGACCACTTCAGTAAATGCCAGCCGATCGGCAATATTCCAAGTCCACTGGAAGAATTGAGCAATGCGACGGGTGGCTCTCACGACTCCAATCGGCGTTTTTGTTACTCGCGCTTCTTTACCGGAGAGGCGTTCACAAAGCTTAATAATTTCATCGGCGCTCCAAGCTTTTGAACCAACGACGGGAAGAGTTTTGCCGATCGACTCTGGCACTTTGAGGCATTGCACAGCGAATTTGGCGATATCGATCGTGTCCATGTAAGCAGTTGGGGCGGTACTGCCCATGACCCAAACGCCTTGCCCTTCTAGAATTGGGATGGCGTATTGTCCGATTAATCCCTGTAAGAATCCACAAGGGCGCAAAATTGTATAGTCTAATCCTGACTCTGCTAAAAACTTTTCAGTGCAGGTCTTAATTTCCATTAAGGGAACGTTGGGAAATTTTTCAGCATCCAAAATAGAAAGAAAAATATAGCGATCGACCCCTGCTGCTTTCGTCGCTTGAATTAAGTTAACTTTGCCTATCCAGTCGATTTGCCTGATGCTGAGCGAATCGGTTGCGCGAGCCGTTGCAGCATCAATCACTGCTGTCACCCCTTCTAGCGCCGCAGGTAAGGTTTCTGGATAGCACAAGTTCCCGGTGACAAGCTCGGCTCCCCATTCCTTGAGAAAGGCCGCTCTTCTAGGACTACGGACGAGACAGCGTACCTTATATCCCTCATCCAAGGCGCGACGAGTAATCTGTCTTCCCAAGGTACCCGTGGCACCTACAATCAATACGCTCATGAGGAGTTTGTGACAAAATGTTAACTTTTCGATAAATTCTATCAGAAATCTCGCATTGAAAGCACGATAAGGGCGATCGAGTTTTGAGATCCAGAATCGAGCATTCCTTATCGTAGCGTAGGTAAAGGAATGTATCGGTTTTCTTTGAGCGGGTTAAAACTCTCATTTATTCTAGAGAGCTAAGTACGCTACTCTGAAAGTATCTACGATCGTAGCAGGCTACGTTCTCGAATTTCTATGGCAAATCCTAATCTTGTGACACCTGCGGTTGACCAATGCAGCGATCAGCATCCGGTGAACTTAGACCATATTCGCTCTCTGCACCGCGACCTTTTGAGCGTGGAAAAGTCTCAGCGAATGGCAGAATTCTTTAGCTTACTGGGGGATGCCAATCGATTGAGGATTCTCTCAGCGCTATCCATTCAAGAACTTTGCGTCTGTGATCTTGCTGCTGCGGTGAAGATGTCAGAATCTGCGGTTTCGCATCAATTAAGGGCGTTACGATCGATGCGGTTAGTGGGATATCGGAAACAGGGTCGTAATGTCTATTACTCGCTCAAAGATCATCATGTGTTTAATCTTTACCGCGAGGTTGCCGAGCATTTAGATGAAGAAGAGTGAGGGAAACGGCTCCATCACTCTCGCTTCGTGTGATTACTCTTCGCCGCCCTGAAGTCTGAGAAGCAAAAAGCCCAGCGACAACCCAACCAAAATCAGGGTAAACGCCAGGATTGCGGTGTTAAAAATCTCTCCAGCCATTGTGTCAATTCTCCTGTTAAACAGCGATCGAGTTCGGTTGTCGAAGTTCGTTTTTGAAATTTGAAACCGTTCATAAGTATTGTAAAGCAGTTCAGTCACGGGTTTTTCATCACGTTTTCTATGACTCGTTTAATTATTCCAATCGGCGACCCTGCGGGAATCGGCGCAGAAGTTATTCTTAAGGCACTGGCTGATCCGACGATCGCTGAAAGTGCCGATTTTACAATCGTCGGAAATCGCGACTATCTCAATGAGATGTACGATCGTCTCAATTCCTTATGTTCTGACTTAGCGAACCCAAAAGACCTCAAAATTCTGCACCTTGATAGTCCAGGAACGATCACACTTGGCACAGGGGATGCCTATAGTGGCGAAGCCAGTTTTCGGTGTTTAGAAACCGCAATTGATCGAACCTTGGCGGGTGAGTTTGACGGCATCATTACGGCTCCGATCGCCAAATCTGCCTGGAAAGCTGCAGGTCACGTTTACCCTGGACAAACCGAACTTTTAGCCGAAAAAGCAGGAGTCGATCGCTACGGCATGATGTTTGTGGCTCGCTCTCCTTACACCGATTGGACATTACGTACTCTTTTGGCAACCACGCACATTCCACTGCGGCAGGTTGCGGATGCCCTTACACCGAATGGATTAACGCGGAAATTGGAACTTTTGATCGAATGTCTTGAACACGCCTTTGGAATTACCAAGCCGCGAATTGCGATCGCTGGACTGAATCCCCACAGTGGTGAACAAGGACAACTTGGACGCGAAGAGATCGACTGGATCGGTACTTGGCTGGACGAGATGCGCGATCGATTTCCTCCTGTTCAACTGGATGGATTATTGCCACCTGATACGATGTGGGTTAAACCGGGTCAGGCTTGGTTTGGAAGCGCTCCGGTGATAGCTCATGACGCGTATCTGGCGTTGTATCACGATCAAGGCTTAATTCCCGTGAAGTTAATGGCGTTCGATCGTGCCGTCAACACTTCGATCGGGTTGCCGTTTATACGAACTTCACCCGATCATGGGACTGCGTTTGATATTGCGGGTAAAGGAATTGCTGATGCAACTAGCATGAAAGCCGCGATCAAACTTGCGGTTGAACTGGTGCAGCGTCGAGCATCTTTCACTTCAGCCGAAACAATATAATCCATGAATGATTTTCATAGATTGTAAGCACTCAGGTCTGGTTGAAAAGCCAGGTTTTCGTTTCAAAGAGCAGATTTAGTGCAGAAGTAAATGTCATAAATTGCTGACATTAGTAATAGTTCTTACATTTTCGACTCAGAAATGAGGTAGAAAATAATTCAGTATATCTCACTACAAAGTACGCTGTTTGAAGGAGACAGATAGCGCTAAACTTTGGATATCTTTTTAGTTAGTCCCTATACGCTAGTTAGGTTGATATCTTCGACACCCAGATTTCTCAGGAAGGTAGACCCATGCTTCAGACCGTACAGTATTCGCTTGAAATGATTCAAGACGAAGTACGCCAATTGATCGATCGCGGCGTTATTAGCAAACAACAGCCGATTTACGCCCTTTGTAAGCATATTCCAGCGCGTGAGTGGATGCGCTTTGAAGCCGAGTTAGAGCGTTATGATTTTCTGCTGCGCGATCGCATTAGCGATCTAATCTGTCAGGAATGCTGGGATAACGATTAGGAAGAGTGGGGAGAAGGCTGAATGAATTTTCTCCCCACTCTCCGCTCCCTACTGCCGGATTCCAGTAAAAACCTTCTCAGCGCTGCCCGTCATATACAGCCTGTTATCGACTGCCCATTCAATTTGCAAACAACCGCCGGGCAACTCAATCGTGACGCGACGATCGCATTTTTGATTCAGTACACCCGCAACCAGCGAGGCACAAGCTCCGGTTCCGCAAGCTAAGGTAATTCCGGCTCCGCGCTCCCAGACTCGCATTTTAAGGTAGTCCGATCGCACCACTTCAATAAACTCGGTATTGGTACGCTGCGGGAAAACAGGATGGTTTTCAAACAGGGTGCCAATTTCTTCAAGCTCGATTGCGGCAACATCGTCCACGAATGTAATGCAGTGGGGGTTTCCCATACTGACACAAGTGACATTCCAAACTTGCCCTGCCACTTCGAGCGGTTGATTAATTACTTTTTGATCTGGAGCCGCGATCGTCGTCGGAATTTCTCCTGCCAATAAACGCGGTTCTCCCATATCCACCGTAACTTGACCATCGGCTTCAAACTTCGGAGTCATTACCCCTGCTAAAGTGTGAATGCGGTATTGGGGTTGAGATTTTCCGGTTTCTGCAACTTCCAAATCTGCCAGAAACCGCCCCAAACAGCGGATGCCATTTCCACACATCTCTGGCTCTGAACCATCGGAATTAAAGATTCGCATCGTGTAATCGGTGCCATCTTGACCCGGAAGCGCGAAAATCACGCCGTCTGCTCCGATGCCAAAATGTCGATCGCACCACCTTACCGCATCTTCAGGAGTCAGTTTCGGCTGATCGGACGTACGATTGTCGATCAAAATAAAATCGTTGCCCAGCCCGTGATATTTCGTAAATTCAATCGTCATGATGATCGGTTACAAGAATGTGTAGGATTTGGTGAATTAAGGCACTCTAGTAGGTTAGAACGGTTTCGATCGAGGACTTCCCCCAATGAGTATTGAACTAGATACCGGATTGCCAAGCACTCGTCAGATTCAGACGATTATCCGCGAAGAAAAAGAGATCGAAATGAAACTTTCGACTGGAGATTTGCTCACCGGAAAGGTACGTTGGCAAGACCCCCATTGTATCTGCATCATCGATCACTATGATCAGCCGACAATCGTCTGGAGACAGTCGATCGTGTTTATCAAGCCTAAACTCTAAAAATCACGCCGAGCCAGGGGCAATCCGGCTCCTGGTTTTTGCTTAGAATCTGCGTTTTCGCGATCGATATTTCTCAAGAAACGACAGAATTCCTGCTGCTAACTGCTCCGGATATTCCTCATGCAGCCCAAGCGATCCCGGCATTCGATACACTTGCACCCCAGAGAAATGCGCCAATATCTCAACCTCTTGCCGGGATTTTGGGGGCATCTCTTCACCGACCACCATCATCGCGGGCACCGGAAGCGGCTGAAACCAATTCAACCAATCTTGGCGCGATCGTACTCGATCCAGTCCCCCCGTCACGAATGCAGCAGAGGCAAACCGCGCTCCTTTTTGCTGGGTCGTCTTCCACTTGCGATCGATCAAGTCAGGGGTGATATTTTCCTTCTTTGCGAAAACGTGCCGCCCATACATCCAGCTTAAAAAGCCGCGAGTCGTATTTAAAGAATAAAGAAATTGCCCAATCAGTGGCAATCCGATCAGCCGTTGCAGCAGGCGATACGCCCAACGGTGCTCTCCCATCGCAGTCGGTAAAGGGCCGCGCCAAGTCGGACAGACCAACACAACCCATTCCCAAGGCGGCTGCCGCTGAGCTAACTCCATCACATATCCCGCTGCATGTCCCGCTGCGATCACAACCACAGGCTCGGAAAACATCGTCTGCACAAAACTCCGCAAACAGGTTTCATACAAAGCAGGGGTGTATTGCATTGCAGGACGCGACGAATCGCCAAATCCGATCCAATCGATCGCATACACCTGATATTCGTCTGCCAACTGCTTTGCTAAACCCCGCATTTCCGATCGACTAGACACTGAACTCAGCGCCGGAAGTAATAAGATCGGCTTACCTTCCCCCAGCACTTCGTACACCAGCGTCAGCGGCTTGCCTTTCCAACTCCATTTATGTTCTCGAATCGTACCGCCAATTCCGTCTAGCGGCTCGATCGTAGAAATAGGAGAATCTTGGCTCATGTGAACTTCCTCGGCCTGGGCATCAGTTTTATCCAGTCCCTCATTGTGCAACAAAACCTTATCCTGCAACAAAAAAGGTAGTCTATGGTATCCGCGAACTACGGATTTTACGGTCAGGAATACGGAGCATGACGGCAAATGAAATATGAACACGAATCTAAAGTTGCGATCGCTGCTGCAAAACAAGCTGCTGTTCTTTGTGAGTCAGTGCGCCGATCAGTGAATTTTGTAAGTCTAGATAAGCCGGATCGCTCTCCGGTAACGATCGCGGATTTTGCGGCTCAAGCAATTATTTGCCACCAACTTCATCAAGCCTTTCCACAAGACTCGATCGTTGCAGAAGAGAGCGCTGCGCTTCTCTACCAATCAGCCTTACAGTTAACAAAGGTGACTGAAGCTGTGCAAGCGTTAATTCCAGATGCAATGCCTGAGCAGGTTGCAGCCTGGATTGACTTAGGTCAAGGAAAAGTCGGAGAACGATTTTGGACGCTTGACCCGATCGATGGCACGAAAGGGTTTCTCAGAGGAGCTCAGTATGCGATTGCGATCGCGCTAATTGAATCTGGAGAAGTGAAACTGGGCGCGATCGCTTGTCCTGCTTTTGAAGAAGGCTGCATCTTTACAGCAATCCTGGGGCAAGGAGCACAAAGACTTTCACTCCAGACTAGACAGTCACAAGCGCTCAAGGTTTTGAACGATCAAACCTCTTTCCAATTTCGTTTAGCCGAAAGTGTAGAAACGAGTCACGGCGATCCAGAACGGCAGCGATCGATTGCTCAAGCTGTCGGGCTAACTGCACCTTCTTTGCAGATGGACAGTCAAGCCAAATATGGTGCGATCGCTTCGGGTCATGCCGCACTTTATTTACGATTGCCTTGGTCACAAAATCCAGACTATCGCGAAAACATTTGGGATCATGCAGCAGGCGCAATCATTGTAGAAGAAGCAGGGGGGCGCGTCAGTGATATGCACGGTAAACCGTTGAATTTTTCAACCGATGCTCAGTTGATTGAGAATTGTGGCATCGTGGCGAGTCAAGGAGAAATTCATGATGCGGTGTTGGCAGCGATCGCAGCAAATGCCGCAGCAGATATATAGCTCACATTATGAATTGCTAAGACCAAGAAATAATATGTTGATGAAAGGTGGTTAATCAGTAATATTCAATTTCTCTAAGTATAGAGATCCGATCAATATTTCCGTAAAATTTTCAACCGCCAAACAGCAATTTTTGCATCTCTATTTTGTTTAAGTAAAGATGCTGAGGTTTCGATAAAGATTAGGTGGAAACACTGGAAAATTATGCAGAGATGGTAGAGACTTGTTTCAGCTAACTTTCAGAAGAGACTTGATATGAGCTAGGAGTGATGTCAGTCTCCGATCGTAGCTGTTCTCTAACTAGAAACCTGATTTAAAGCTTGCCGTGCTGTTGTTGTAGCGCCCTAATGCTGTGAGGTGCATGATTTTATGAGTAGTTCAAATTGTCGGTTTTGTGGCTCTGCGCTGCATCACACGTTCGTCGATTTGGGAATGTCACCGCTCTGTCAAACCCATATCACTCCAGAGCAATTAAACGAGATGGAACCCTTCTATCCACTGCATACTTATGTTTGTGACAATTGCTTTCTGGTTCAACTACAAGAGTTTGTCAGCCCCCAAGACATCTTTACTGAGTACGCTTATTTCTCATCCTATGTTGATGCGCTGTTAAAAAACGCCAGCAATTACAGCGATTTAATGGTAGAGCGGTTTGGCTTAAATTCCCAAAGTAAAGTGGTTGAAATCGCCAGCAACGATGGTTATCTCCTGCAATACTTTGTGAAAAAGGGCATCCCAGTGTTGGGAGTTGAGCCTGCGGTGAATGTCTCCCAAGTTGCAAAAGACAAGGGAATTCCGGTTGTTAACAAGTTCTTTGGAGTACAAACTGCAACCGAGCTTGCAACTGATGGTAAAGCAGATTTGCTGTTGGGTAACAATGTTTTAGCGCACGTTCCCAACATCAATGATTTTGTGGGCGGGATGAAGCTCATGCTGAAGCCCGACGGTGTGATCACGATGGAGTTTCCCCATTTGATGCGCCTGATGGAAGAGAACCAGTTTGATACAATCTATCACGAACATTTCTCGTATCTATCGTTCATGGCAGTGCAGCGCATTTTTGCCCATCACGGTCTGACATTGTTCGATGTGCAGGAGATTCCGATTCACGGTGGATCTCTCCGGATTTACGCTCGTCATACAGAGGACACCTCGAAGCCCGTGGGCGATCGCGTCATCGAACTGCTAGAGCGGGAGAAAGCAGCAGGATTTGACAAGCTTGAGACCTATGCTCACTTCACAGAGCAAGTCAAAGAAACCAAGCGGAGACTGCTAGAGTTCCTGATTACGGCAAAGCAAAAAGGGAAAACGATCGCAGGCTACGGCGCGCCCGGAAAAGGCAACACCTTGCTCAACTACTGTGGCATTCGCACCGATTTTCTCGATTACACAGTCGATCGCAATCCTTACAAGCAGAACAAGTTCACTCCTGGAACTCACATTCCTATCTACTCTCCAGAGAAGATTCGAGAAACCAAGCCAGACTATCTGTTGATTCTGCCTTGGAACGTCAAAGACGAGATTATGGAGCAAGTCTCCTACATTCGTGAATGGGGCGGTCAGTTCGTGGTTCCTATCCCTGAAGTTAAAATCTATGCCTAGTCATGGCGCTGCCAGTCTTGTGTTCTCGATGATGTAACTTGCTGCTAATGTTGCGGAGACTGATGTATGAGTGGAATAAGTAGTGTAGGCGCGAGCCTTAATCAAGAGCGATTAATGAGTAATCAAACTAAGATCCAGCCCAAAAATCAACTTCGAGCAAAAGACATCATTGCTGAAGACCTAGACTATATCTGTGGCAACCTTACTGAAGAGCTTGGCACGATGGCAGGCAAAAACTTGCTGATTACAGGCGGTGCGGGTTTTCTAGGCTATTACTTTGTGCAATCGGTTCTGCACTGGAATCAAAAGCACGAGCCAGACCAACAGATTCCTTTGACCGTTTATGACAACTATTCGCGAGGCGTACCTGCTTGGCTAACGGATCTCAAAGATGATCCAACTCTAACGCTGCTCAAGCACGATATGACGCAGCCGTTACCCTCTGATATGGGTGATTTTCAATACATTATTCATGCGGCTTCGATCGCATCTCCTACGTTCTACCGTAGAGACCCGATCGGCACAATGGATGCCAATGTGAATGGACTCCGCAACCTGTTGGAATACTTCAAAAATCAACGAGATCAAGGCAAAGAAGTCGGTGGCTTTTTGTTCTTCTCCAGTAGCGAGATCTACGGCGATCCCACACCAGAGAACATTCCCACACCCGAAGACTATCGCGGCAATGTGTCCTGTACTGGGCCTCGCGCTTGCTATGACGAAGCGAAGCGCTACGGTGAAACGCTGTGTGTGAACTTCGCTCAGCAATATAATCTACCGATTAAATCAGCCCGCCCATTTAACAACTACGGCCCTGGATTAAAGATTACCGATCGTCGCTTGCTCCCCGACTTTGCACGTGACATCTTCAGCGGTCGGGACATTACGATGCTGTCTGATGGTTCACCAAAGCGGACATTCTGCTATTCCGCAGACTCGATCACAGGCTACTACAAGGTCTTAGTCAAAGGTCATGCGGGTGAAGCATATAACATCGGGATCGAAACGCCTGAGATTTCTGTTGCAGAACTTGCCGAAAAAGTGGTTGCAATCTCCAAAGAATTGTTTGGGTACGAAGGTAAAGTCGTTCGTAAGATTAGTGAAGACAAAGACTATTTAGTAGACAATCCGAATCGTCGCTGTCCGGTAGTTGAAAAAGCTCGAACTCATCTGGGTTACAATCCGACCATTTCGATCGATGAAGGACTTCGACGATCGCTGATCTGGTATCAAGACAACCAAGAAGCGGAGGACGCATAATGCAAGTTTCGATCATTGGAACGGGTTATGTTGGCTTGGTTTCGGGCGTTTGCTTTGCTGAGAAAGGGCATCAAGTGTACTGTGTTGATGTGGATCAATCCAAGGTTGATTTGATTAATCAGGGCATTTCTCCTTTCTATGAGCCTGGACTGAACGAACTGTTAGAGCGCAACATTAACACTCGTCTCAAAGCAACCACTGATTTTCGGCAAGCGATTCTTGAAACGGAGCTTTCTTTGATCGCAGTTGGAACTCCTTTCGACGGCAAAGAAGTTGATCTCACCTATGTTAAGCAAGTCGCACAGCAAATTGGTGAAGCGCTAAGAGAGAAGTCTTCCTACCATTTAGTTGTGGTTAAAAGCACGGTTGTTCCAGGAACGACTGATCAAGTGGTGCTACCAATTCTCGAAGCAGCTTCAGGTAAGAAAGCAGGTGTTGATTTTGGAGTGGGGATGAACCCAGAATTTCTCACCGAAGGAGAAGCGATCGATGACTTTATGTATCCCGATCGCATTGTTCTGGGTGGGATTGATGAGCGCAGTATCGATCAATTAGATGTTCTCTACACCGGATTTGAAGGAGTCGATCGCTTACGCACGAACAATTCAACCGCTGAGATGATCAAGTACACCTCCAACTCATTGTTGGCACTGCTAATTTCATTCTCAAACGAGGTTGGCAATCTCTGTTCTGCGATCGGCAACACTGATATTGTAGAGGTGATGAAGGGTGTACATAACAGTCGCTACTTGACCACGGTACTCCCGAACGGAGAGCGAATTGTTCCACCGATTACCAGCTTTCTCGCCGCAGGTTGCGGATTTGGTGGAAGCTGCCTACCCAAAGATGTTAAGGCTTTGATTGCTCATGGCGAGAAATATCAAAGTCCAATGCCCTTGTTAGACGCTGTTATTCAGATCAATCAGGCGCAACCTCAGCAAGTGATCGCGAGACTCAACAAACATTTCCCGTCACTTGATGGCGTGAAAATTGCAATCTTGGGACTCTCCTTCAGACCCAATACGAATGACATGCGCGAAACGCCAGCAATCCCATTGATCAAGGCACTCAAAGCGCAAAATGCAGCGCTCAAAGCTTACGATCCGGTTGCAATTCCCGAAGCTGCAAAACTACTCAAACCAGAGGATGTAGAACTCTGTGATAGCTTACCGTCGGTGCTTGAAGGCGTTGATGCGATCGTGCTAGTCACACGCTGGGATGAATTCCGCGCTGTTCCTGAACTGATTGCTGAATTCGACCCGCAGCCTGTCTTTGTGGATGGTCGTCGGATGTTAGACAAGCACTCGATTCAGCGCTACGAAGGCATTGGGCTTTAAGCAATGAACATTACTGATCTCAAAACAGTTCTCGACTCTCAGGCGATCGGTGAAGATCTCCATCGCTTTGCTGCCGAATTGTACCCCATTTGTCGCAGCATCACAGGCGACGGCTTTCGGGAAACCCTGCGTCAAATCGAACGCTTTATCCCCCTAAAGCGATTTGAAATCCCAACCGGGACACAGGTCTTTGATTGGACAGTTCCACGGGAATGGAATATTCGCGATGCTTATGTGAAAAACTCACGCGGCGATCGCGTCATCGATTTCCAACAGTGCAATCTACATGTGGTTAACTACAGCATTCCAGTGCATCAAACAATGTCATTGGAAGAACTAAAGCCGCATCTGTTCAGCCTGCCCGATCGCCCGGATTGGATTCCCTATCGCACGTCTTACTACAAAGATACCTGGGGGTTCTGCCTCACTCACAAGCAGTTACTTGAACTACCAGAGGATCAGTATGAAGTTTTCATTGATTCGACCCTAGAAGCGGGAAATTTGACTTATGGTGAGTATTATCTACCTGGGGAGATTGAAGATGAAGTTCTGATTTCCTGTCATGCTTGCCATCCGTCCTTAGCAAATGACAATCTATCGGGAATTGCAATCGCCGTCCATCTTGCAAAGTCCCTAAGTGAGATTAGGCATCGCTATTCCTACCGCTTCATCTTCATTCCAGCGACGATCGGATCAATCACCTGGCTCAGTCAAAACGAAGACCAAGTGCATCGGATCAAACATGGTTTAGTTTTAAGCTGTTTGGGCGATCCGGGTAAGTCAACCTACAAGAAAAGTCGGCGGGGAGATGCAGAAATCGATCGCATTGTCAGTCATGTTTTGAAGCATTCTGAGCAAGACTACAACATGATTGACTTCTTCCCCTACGGCTATGATGAGCGGCAGTTTTGCTCACCCGGGTTTAACTTACCTGTTGGATGCTTGATGCGATCGCCAAATAGTAAGTTCCCTGAATATCACACCTCGGCTGACAACCTCGACTTCATTCGACCTGAATCTCTCACTGATTCTTTTTTGAAATGTTTGAGTGTGTTGAGTGTGTTGGAGCATAACAAGGTCTATCTCAACCAGAATCCGAAGTGTGAACCGCAGCTAGGCCGACGAGGATTGTATCGATCGATCGGAGGCGCTTCTGGAACAGGACTGAATGAGCTTGCCCTGTTATGGACATTGAATCTATCTGATGGACAGCATTCATTGTTAGACATTGCGGAGCGATCGGGCTATGAGTTTGACACCATTAGGCAGGTTGCAGAGGCATTGATTGAAACCGAGCTGTTGGAAGAAGTGGCTATCTGACGGGATTGATTTGTAAAAGCGAAAATAGAGAGGGAAATCTGCATGAAAGTTGTTTTGTTTTGTGGCGGTCTAGGCACTCGACTGAGAGACTACTCGGAAAAGATTCCGAAACCCATGGTCAACATTGGGTATCGTCCGATTCTGTGGCACTTGATGAAGTATTACGCTCACTATGGTCACAAAGATTTCATCCTCTGTCTTGGCTACAAAGCAGACTACATCAAAGAGTATTTCCTGAACTATAACGAATGCCTCTCGAATGACTTTGTTCTGTCGGCGGGGGGTAAGCAAGTTCAGATGATCGGCAGCGACATTCACGATTGGAGAATCACCTTCGTTGACACCGGACTCAATTCCAACATCGGACAGCGTCTCAAAGCAGTTGAGAAGTACTTAGAAGGCGAAGAAATGTTTCTGGCAAACTACAGCGACGGTTTAAGTAACCTGCCGCTTGATGACTTTGTTAACCATTTCATGCACCATGACAAAGTTGCAAGCTTTCTGTCAGTAAAGCCGACTCAGACCTTCCATGTGGTTTCAACAGAAGAAGATGGATTGGTAAAAAGCATTGAGCATGTGAACAACGCAGATTTACGAATCAATGGTGGCTTCTTTGCGCTTAAAACTGAGATTTTCAGATATATGCAACCCGGTGAAGAATTGGTGATTGAACCCTTCCAACGCCTGATTGAGAAAGAACAATTGGTCGCTTACAAGTACGATGGCTTCTGGACTTGCATGGACACCTTCCGCGACAAGCAGAATCTTGATGACTTATACACTCAGGGCAATCCACCTTGGGAAGTTTGGAAGACTCGTAAAGTGATGTAGTCGTTAATCTGGGAAGATGAAAATGCTGAAACTGATGTTCGATCGCGGCAAAGATGCTGAATACCGTATTCTTTGTCTTGGCGCTCATTGTGATGATATTGAGATCGGCTGTGGAGGAACTATTCTGAAACTGATCGAAGAGTATCCAAATGCTGTGTTCTACTGGGTCGTGTTTAGCTCTAGTGAGATTCGATCGAAAGAAGCATTTGCGAGTGCCGACCGATTTCTAGCAGGTGCGAAAGTTGAGAACATTGTGGTGAAAAACTTCCGCAACAGCTTCTTTCCCTATGTGGGAACCGAAATCAAAGACTACTTCAACGAACTCAGCCAAGCATTTTCACCGGATCTAATTCTGACGCACTACAAGCATGATGCTCACCAGGATCATCGGGTCATTTCGGATTTAACCTGGAATAGCTATCGGAATCACCTAGTTCTGGAGTACGAAATTCCGAAATACGATGGTGACATTGGTAATCCAAATTTCTATGTTCCCTTGAGCGAAGCAGTTTGCCAGCGTAAAATTCAAACGCTGATGGAGGTGTTTGAAACTCAAAAACAGCGACAGTGGTTTACTGAAGATACGTTCCAAGCAATCTTACGGTTGCGAGGCATTGAAGCCAATTCACCTAGTAAGTTTGCGGAAGCGTTTTATAGCCGAAAGTTAGTGTTTTAAACATTCTTGTTTTGAGAGATAGAGGCGCTCGAGTTTACTCACGATCGCCTCTATATAATTTATGCACTCACCTGCAACACAGGCGTAAGCTTCACACCATATTCCGTCTCAAAGCTTCCCTTCTTGCCTGCTAAGCTCCAAAGTTCCAACTCACAAGGATCATCGAAATGCGATGGTTTAACTAACAATCGCATTTCTCTTTGGTCTAAATTGAACTGGCATTGAATGGATTGAATTGCTCCAATTTGACGACGATCGAGCGCCACCGCCAATCGTAACAGTGGATATAACTGCTCGACAACGCGCCGATGTCGCTTACTGGTGAGATTGCGATAAGTTTCGTGACGTTTTTTCGGGCTATTTTTGCGGTGGTAGCGAGCGAGATTCGCGATCGTTTCGATCTCCATCTCTGTAAATCCTAGCAACTCCGCATGGCGAATTAGATAATAAGAATGCTTGTGATGCGAAGAATGCGAGATGTGATGCCCACAGTTATGTAGGATCGCCGCCGCCCAAAGCAGCATTCGCTCCTCATCTCCCCAAAAATGCAGTTTCTCCTGCGTTTGATCAAACAGACTCAGCGCAAATTCTGCGACTCGCTGACTATGCTCTAGGTTGACTTGATATTTCTGAGTTGCTTTGAAGATACTGCGCTCGCGGACAGATCCCTGATAGCGCAAACGATCTTCAATCAGCCCATGCGCGACCATCCAATCGACGATGACTCCTTCTCGTAGCGATCGCTCACAAATGACGATCGATTCTGCTTTCAACTGAGTCATTACTTCCTGCAAAATCATCGCTCCAGGCAGGATAATTTCTGAGCGTCGCTCTGATAATCCTGGAATTGCCAAGCGCTCTGCCAAGGTCATTTTTCGCAAGCGGTTGATCCAATCTTTCAAATCTTTCAGCGATAATTCACAACCGTTGAGCGGCACTGGAACCGCGCCAAACTTCTCGCGAGCATTTAACGCTACCAGCGTCTCGATCGTTCCCGATGTCCCCACAAGGCGCGGACGTTCTCCAGGATTGAGATGCGCTTGTAGATCTTCAATCGATCGCTCCAGCATTCCGCGAATATAAGCTTGCAGCCCAGCAAACTCAGTCACACTGATCGGATCAGTTTTAACCTGCTCAACCGTAAGCCGAACCGCGCCAACCTTTGTACTACTAAGCGTTCTTGGCTCATGCCCATCGCCCAAAATTAGCTCAGTCGAACCGCCGCCGATGTCCACAATCACGTGCGGCTGATTGTTGAAACTCATCGCTGACAGCACACCGAGATAGATTCGCCGCGCTTCCTCGGCTCCGGAGATTAAATTAATCCACAGCCCTAGCTCGTTCTCGATTCGCTGTAAAAATTCTTGTCCATTTGGCGCTTCTCGTACCGCACTGGTCGCCACTGCAATCACCTGCTCAGCGTTCAAGCTCTTCGCAACTTCCTGACAGCGCTTCAGCGCAACAAACGCCCGATCCATCGCTTCGGCTGACAGTTCGCCCGTTTTCTTACAAAAATCGCCCAGACGCACCGTCGCCTTTTCCCGACCTATGATCGTAAAGGTCGGAATGTCTGACTGAATCCGGGCAATTACCATGTGAATTGAATTTGTTCCGACATCAATTGCTGCCAGAATGCGATCGCGATCCGATGGAACTGTAGGCAGTGTCACCGGATTCTCTTGAGGAGGGTTCGAGATGGAATTAACCATGAGCATTAAAGCGTACTGCGACCTAATGTTTCTACAAGCGAGAGCACCGAATATTCAAACCGCGATCAGACAAGTCAAACCATTTCTCAGATTAAGGTCTTATCGCAATTCCTAAGTCAGTCAACCGATTTTTTAGGCAAAAACCACGCTAAGGTCTTTTTATAGACTTGCGATCGAACTTTATGTGGACTCAGCCGAAACCCTCTTCAGAACCAACCTGGCTCACCATTGCACGACTCCTGCGCTGGCACAAACCCGAAGGGCGTTTGATCTTAATGATTCCGGCACTGTGGGCGGTGTTTCTCGCAGGACGAGGAACGCCACCTTGGTTATTAGTAGTCATCATTATTTTAGGCACTTTGGCAACCAGTGCGGTAGGTTGTGTGGCAAATGATCTCTGGGATCGCAATATTGATCCACACGTTGAACGCACCTGCGATCGTCCCTTGGCTTCACGAGCGCTCTCCGTAAAGGTCGGGATCGTCGTCGGCTTGATTTCGCTGCTGTGTGCCGCAGGATTAGCGCTATTTCTCAACCCGTTCACATTCTGGCTTTGTGTCGCTGCCGTTCCCGTGATTCTCCTTTATCCTGCTGCTAAGCGAGTGTTTCCTGTGCCGCAACTGGTGTTATCGATCGCGTGGGGCTTTGCCGTTTTGATTAGCTGGAGTGCGGTGAGTTGTAGCGCGACTTCAAACACGGCTTGCCTCACCCAATCGATGTGGTTACTCTGGGGCGCAACGGTGCTTTGGACGTTGGGATTTGATACGGTGTACGCCATGTCTGATCGCGAGGACGATCGCCGCATCGGAGTCAAGTCCAGCGCTTTATTTTTTGGACGGTATGCTCCTTATGCGATCGCCGCTTTCTACACAGGAACAGTGGTCATTTTGGCGAAGCTGGGAGCCGTGATGCAGTTGAATCTGTGGTATTGGAGCGCATTAGGACTCAGCACGATCGCGTGGGCATGGCAATCGTACAAACTGATCCAGCTCTCAATTCCCCATTCATTCTATGCGTTTAGCTTCAAGCAAAATGTTTGGATTGGTTTTCTCTTATTAGCTGGAATGATTGCTGGAAGTTAATCGATCCACTCTGTCCGGACAAAATGAGCGGGGCGACCCCAACCATCTTGAACGACAGAGACTTCGCGCACTCTTAGGTTAAACGGAATTGCAGTGGTAACATACTGCTGCACAAACCGCCCTAATTCCGGTGCAATCTGCGAAGCGGTTGTTGCTGCGACTCCTAAGCCCAATAGCTGCTCGATCGGGTTGCGCGGTAAGAGCAAGTGAATTCCGAGCACGATCGAGGCAGTGAGCAGCATTCCCACTGAAAGATTTGTCCCACAACGCGGGTGAACCGCCAAGTTCCATTCCCCATGGGTAATGCGCTCTAGGGCTTGATTCACCGATCGTTTAACCTCAACCGTATCCGCCTGACCATATAAATAAAATCCTTCCTCAGTCGATAATCCGCCTAGCCCACTATTATCTGTCCAGTCAGGTGGCGCAATTCGCTGATCGGGCAAACCACTTAAAATCCAGACCGTTGCGTGTTCAAGCGCATGAACCTGCCGCACCATCAGCGTTTCTCGCAGTCCAGGAATAAATCCAATCTGCTGAAGCAACTCCGTATCTTGAGACGCTTGGGGAGTTGGGAGCAACGAACTCAAAAATTGATCCAATTCAGAAACATGTGCAGTCATAACCCAACAACTTCGGAAGCCCGCGCTAGAGAATCAGTGCTTCAACTCTAGCGCTTGTCTCCCGAAGTTGACTGCAAGCTGTTGCAAATTGTAGCGAGTCACTGCTAAATAATTAACCAAACAATCGAACAGTCAGCAAGGCCGCAGTGGGTTGAGTCCCAGAACCCCCAACAGAGCGCGCCACCTCGACACCATTTTGCTCCAGAATCACAATGGGTTCAGATCCGCTATTCATTTCGACCCGCTTGATCAAGACCTGCCCGTTTGCAATACGCTGTCCCACTTGAACATAGCGACTGGTTGCTTCATTCGGAGCCTGCACGATCACCTGCGGTACACCACCAACGACCACGACACCCGTAATTTGCACTCCCTTTGCTAAGCTCGAATCAGGCAGCGGCGGAATCGGACGAATCGGCGATTGCGGCTCTGGTTTCGGTAAAGTCGCAGTTGGTCGATTCCTTGGCTCGGATTTCACTGGCGGCTGTGGAGTGGGAGTAGATCCCGTTGGCTGTGCTGTAGATAGCGGTGCCACCGGAACCTTGAACGAAACAAGGGGCGGGACACTTGAAAACGGATCTTTCCCGCTACTGATGCCGCGCTGAACTTGTTTCGCTCGCTCTAATGGATCAGTCGATTGCAGTAGACCCGCAATTTTGTTTCCTGATTGTGCACCTTCCAATTTTGCTGCGTCTTTAGCAGGGACGGTTGGCTTGGCAAACGCCTGAGCAGGCGTGGATGGGTTAGCTGCGGGCGAAGGATTAATCGTCGCCGTTTCCTCGCCCGTCGTGCAGCCGCTCAACCAAAGCGTAAACGTACCCGCACAAAGAATCAGCATTCTGCTTGGAAGACTCCCCGTAACTTGCTTTGTGAACCGCTTGCTCATGATCACTCCCAAAATTCGACTTAGAATTAGCCTCGATCGCGGTTCACAGCCCAAACTTAAATGACCCGCAATGAAGAACGATTCGTGTGATGACAGTGTGCCCCGATCTCGCTCAAGAGACGACTTGCTAAAAAAATTGCGTAAATTTTCGTAGCTTTCTTGCTTAAGCCTCAGTACAAATCATGATGGCTTGTAGCTTTTGCAGCCCTTTTTTCACTTGACGAGAGACGGTGACAGCGCTAATTCCCAGGCGTTCTGCGGTTTCTTTCTGAGTTAAATCGTAGAGAAAAACGAACTCCAGAACTTCACGGGTTCGCTGTTCTAACTGCACCAAGGCTTGCTGAAGCCGAAGGCGGTCTTCCTGAACGAGTTGAAAACTGCGATAACGGGTATCGGGAACCAGATCTCCTAGGGATGCAGTCCCCTCTTCGTCACCGATGGGGGTATCTAGGCTAAGCAGGGCGCGATTTTGACCCGCTAATCGAATTTCCTGCCACTCTCCGATCGCAATATCCAACGCCGCCGCGATTTCAATATCAGTCGGGGGTCTGCGATGTTGCGCCTGAAATTCTCGAATAATCCAGATCGCTTGGCGTTGCAGCGCTTGCCAACGGCGCGGAATTCGCACCGAGGGGCTTTTGTCGCGCAAATAATGTTGAATCTCGCCCCGGATGTAGGGAATTGCAAACGAGCTAAAAGCGTGTCCTTTCGACATATCAAATCGCTCGATCGCCCGAATTAATCCAATCGATCCAACCTGAAGCAGATCGTCGTAGCTTTCCGTACACTGATTCACCCAATGGTGCGCTTCTTTCCTCACCAGCCCAATATTTAGTTCAACCAGTTGATTGCGGATAGAAGCCGATGCCGACTTCTGATACTCACGGAGCAGTTGTAACGTTTCGTTTCTTAAATCGGTAGAGACAAGATTAGGAGAGACAAGATTAGGCATGACGAATTTCAGTGATGAGCTTACGCTTAAGAAGGTGTCAAACCCGATTTTTTGCTGCTTCTGCTGAGAGCTGTGATGGTAGAAATCACACCCAGAATGCGATCGGAGAGATGAGAACAAAAGCTTTAAGCAAGTCGTTGAAACTGCTAGATTTTTGCTCTTCTCTTGGTGACAAATCAAACTTATTTCTTTGATCGAATTGCGTACAACTGCATTTCCACGGAACGTTAGCCCACCGTGATTTGAATCACTTTATGAATAGATTCTGAACAAACGTGAGAATTAGATTTTACAAAATTAAAATGCGCAAAAAAATGGGGCAGCTTGCCCCAAGACGTGAATGGCTCTGAAAAAGAGCGCGTTAAATTGGCAATTCCTAGACTAGCGGGAATCTAAGCAGCAGGCGCGACTCGTGCGTAGAACAAGCCGCGAATCTTCACTTCGCTGGCTTCACGGGATCCCATGTCGGTTTCAGATGGCTGTTCACTCTCGAACGTTCCGGCAATCTCGCCAGTTGCGCTGTCGATTTTTGCCACTTGTAGCGAAATTGCACCCTTGTCAAGCTGGAAGCGTTTGACGTTCTCTTTTCTCAACTCTTCTGAGTCTGCTGAAGCTGGAAGCGCAACTGCATTATCGTAACCGGTGGTCAAACCGCGACCTTTCGGGTCGAGGAAGTTAGAAGTCCGGTAAGACGGAACGCGGAAGTTTCCAGTAAAGTCGGTTGAAGTGTTGATCGTGGACGAACCCGGCGCGGTCGTTGCCACCAATCCTTTAATGGTGAACAAGAAGGGAACCCGTTCGCCACCTGGTAGCTGAACAGTAATCGCCTGAAAGTCTAGACCATCTTCTTCTACAAAAGTCAAGCTACCATCTGGGTTTGCCGTCAATGTTCCTGACACCGCATCGATCGACGAGGTGTAGCGGGTCATCACTTTCGCAGGAACAAACTCAGCTTCACGGCGCTTGTTGCCCAACTCTTCTTTGACAAAGTAAGTGGTGGGCTGGAGGCACAATCCGGTGATGCTGTAGGATTTTCCGTTTTCGATCGCGATCGAGCCGCGGGATGTTTCCTCAATTTGGGGGCAGCTATTGGCTAAGCCTGTGCCGCGAATTTGCTCGTAGGTCAATCCTTCCGTACTGGTAGCAGTAGCGTCACTACAAGCCGTTAGAACACTCAGGCAGAACGCCAGCAGTGTCACAATCAATGCGCGATACCTCATGGTCAACCTCAAAGTAATGTAAAAATTCTGTCAGGGTGTTTTGGCACTGCTGTCAGATCTCATCGAGTTTCTATAAATTCTGGTGTGGTTCAATCGAACCTCTCATAGCATTTTACAGATATTCGTAAACATTTTAAGAATCGAAGACGATCGCAGATTGCACAGAAGGAATTACAGTGCTGGGGGCAGCGGTCTCGATCGCCAAAAAGCGGTACGGTATTAATGCCTTTTTCCGGTTATCAGTAGACGCGCCTGAGGAGCAACCCGTATGGATCACGATGCGATGATAAGAGATTACACCAAGAGTAAAGCTGATGAGATTACTGCGAGGTCGTTAGAACTTGACGAGCTAGCGCGGACGGTTCGCTCGATCTCGGAGCGTTCAGCCGGAGACGGACTCGCGCTTCTCGCTTTGCTGAGGGTGCTTGAAATCCTCCATCGCGAAATCCGAGAAGGCTTGTTTCAGGAGGCACTGCCTAGTAATCGTCAGGCGCTCTATAGTTTATTGAAAGATATTGAAGCGACGGGGGGATGGCCCTATATCAATCGCATGCCGCTTCAAGAGTTTCTGCGAAATCTGATTGTCGAAGATGACACCTGCTCTGAAACCGAAAGATAGGCAAAAAGCGCCAAAGATGCTTAATCTTCAGCGCTTTTTCTGAGTGAAACTGTAAAGTTTTATTGCTCGTCTTTGGGCTGGCGGCTGGCGGTTTGAATATAGAGAATCAGCAGAAACACGCTCGGCACAAGCACAAACAGAATCGACGCAATAAATCCCAAATCATTAACTTGCATAAAGCACGACCCCTTTTAAACTTGGCATCAACACTTTCTAGAATACCACTAAGGCTTGGTCTTAACGCTGACTGCCCCATTGACTAGGGCTTGACAAGCCAGGCGATAAGAAGCGGGTTTTTTCTTTAATTTGCGCTCCTCGAATGCGGTGCGCGGCGAGAGATTTTCCATACCTTCAATCACTTCGATAATGCAAGTGCCACATTGACCGCTGCCGCCACAGTTCATTAACTTGCCGCCAAAGGTGTAGAGATCGACTTGATTTTCTACCGCTTTAATCCGCAGATTCGCGCCTTGAGCCGCGACCACTTCTTTACCTTCTTTGACAAAATTGATGCTGGCAGACTGGAATGCGGGTTTCGGTGACTCCTGAACGACAGCTTCTTCAACGGGTTGGAGATCGGTGTCTGCTGGTTGCATAGTCTTCCTCTTGAAGAGAATTTGTAGATTGATTGGCACTCAAAATGCTTTCTTTAGTTGTACCTCATTTCATTCAAGAATTAAGAAATATTAATAAGTGAAAAGCAAGAATTGGAAGGAATTTCAGACGATCGTGATTCGCTTGCAATCGCTTCTAACACTGGTTACACTTCTTTATACACTTTCATTTTTTATCAATCCCTTGTCATGGTCGCGATTCAACGTTCTTGTGAACGGCTGGAGCGCAGAAACGGCGGGGTTACGGGATGCCTTGTCTGGTAAAGTTACCAATATTAGGCACTTTAACAAAAGGCTGAAAGAAGCGTTGCAGTAGACGTAATTTAGAGGAGGAGAGTAGTCAATGGGACTACCCTGGTACCGCGTACACACAGTTCTGGTGAATGATCCGGGACGGTTGATTGCGACTCACCTGATGCACACCGCACTGGTAGCAGGTTGGGCAGGATCAATGGCGCTTTATGAGCTTGCCATTTTTGATCCGAGCGATCCAGTTCTGAACCCCATGTGGAGACAAGGTATGTTCGTGCTGCCGTTTATGGCAAGACTCGGCGTAACCTCTTCCTGGGGCGGTTGGAGCATTACGGGTGAAACCGTCACCGATCCAGGCTTCTGGTCGTTTGAGGGCGTTGCGGCTGCCCACATCGTTTTATCGGGCTTGCTGTTCTTGGCAGCTTGCTGGCATTGGGTTTATTGGGATTTGGAGCTTTTCCGCGATCCGCGCACAGGTGAACCTGCGCTCGACTTGCCGAAAATGTTCGGAATTCATTTGTTCTTGTCGGGATTACTTTGTTTTGGTTTCGGTGCGTTCCACTTGACGGGCTTATTTGGTCCCGGAATGTGGGTGTCTGATGCCTACGGTGTAACGGGTCACGTTCAGGCTGTCGCGCCTGAATGGGGCCCGGCTGGATTTAACCCGTTTAATCCGGGTGGAGTCGTGGCGCACCATATTGCAGCAGGCATTGTCGGCATTATTGCGGGCTTATTCCACCTCAGCGTTCGTCCGCCTGAGCGTCTCTATCGCGCCCTGAGAATGGGGAACATCGAAACGGTGTTGTCGAGCAGTATTGCAGCCGTGTTCTTTGCAGCATTTGTGGTTGCAGGAACCATGTGGTACGGCAACGCAACCACTCCGATCGAGCTTTTTGGTCCGACACGCTATCAATGGGATAGCAGGTTCTTCAGCCAAGAGATCGATCGTCGTGTTCAAAATGCGGTTGCAGATGGCGCAAGTCTGTCTGAGGCTTACAACCAAATTCCTGAAAAACTGGCGTTCTACGATTACGTCGGTAACAGCCCCGCGAAAGGTGGCTTGTTCCGTACCGGTCAGATGAACAAAGGGGATGGAATCGCTCAGACTTGGGTCGGACATCCGGTATTCAAGGATGGCGAAGGTCGTGAATTGTTTGTCCGTCGCTTGCCGAACTTCTTCGAGAACTTCCCTGTGATTCTCCAAGATAGCGATGGCGTGATTCGTGCGGACATTCCGTTCCGTAAGGCTGAGTCGAAGTACAGCTTTGAGCAAGCTGGCGTAACTGTTAGCTTCTATGGCGGTAAGCTGGATGGGCAGACCATCAGCGATCCGGCACAGGTTAAGCGTTATGCGCGTGCGGCTCAGTTGGGCGAACCGTTTGAATTCGATCGTGAAACGCTGAACTCGGATGGTGTATTCCGCACCAGCCCGCGTGGATGGTTTACTTTCGGTCACGCTGTGTTTGCACTGTTGTTCTTCTTTGGTCACATCTGGCACGGATCTCGAACCATCTTCCGGGATGTGTTTGCTGGGGTTGACCCGGATCTGTCGGAAGAGCAGGTCGAATGGGGACGCTTCGCGAAAGTGGGTGACAAATCCACCCTTCAAAGAACAGAAGCGTAATTGGCTTCACGGGTCTAGGCAATTCGCTTAGACCCGATTGACTCTTTATCTTGGGACATCATCATGGAAAGCGTTGCATATATTTTGATTTTGGCTTTGGCGCTCGGCGTTCTGTTCTTTGCGATCGCCTTTCGGGAACCACCGAGAATCGGTAAGTAATTTCACGATTACGAGAAGAACCCGCTTCAGACCGAGGCGGGCTCTTTTTTGCGACGGTTTCGGACAAGCTGATTTAGGATGTGAATGTTGGGTTTACTCGGTGCTTGTGAGCGTTTCTTCGCGACAAACAGATTTTTCCAGTCCGACTCGCTATTGCGTTCGGGCGGTACAGCCTTCGGATTTGTATGAGATTGCGGGAGTTTTGGTGGATAGTTTTCCGCTGTATCCGTCGTTTCTACCGTGGCTGGCTCCAGTGATTCGAGTCGGGATTCATGAGGATCTAAGGAGTCGAACGCGATTTCCGGTACCGAATTATGTTTGCTTGGTGGCGATCGATACGAGTGATCGAGCAGAGCGATTGGTTGGAACGGTCGAGATTGGATTACGTGGAACGAATCCTTGGCAGCCGCGTACTAATCAGTATATTTATTTGTCGAATCTGGCGGTACGGGAAGACGCGCGACGGCAAGGAGTGGCGCAGCAGTTGTTATTGGCATGTGAGCCGTATGTCCAAGAGTGGGGCTATCGCAATATTTATTTGCATGTGCTGGAAACAAATGAGGCGGCAAAGCGGCTTTATTTTAAGTTGGGGTATCAGCTAGAAGAGATTCAGCCGAGTTGGGATTGGTTCTTGGGAAAACCGAGACGGATGTTTTTGCGGAAGGAATTGCGATCGCCTGAAGTCAGAGAGCTTTAATTCAGCGCTCGAATTCAGGGCCACAATACGCTAGTCGAAATTACCCACTTCAACTTGAATCTCCAACGAAGGCGTACCAGCGGGAAAGGCGAAAGAAACGAAGCCGAGCGAAAGATTGGGTAAGTATTCCGTTTTCGCCTCCGAATTCACTTGGATATACGCAAAAAATTCTGGAGATTCACTAAACTTAGAAAGATCTGTATGAAACAGAGTTAGGAGGGCTTGTGCGCCTGTTTACGACCGTCGCAGGATTGCGGTGCTACTTGAACTTGGCTCAGGGAAAACAACCGATCGCGACGGGTTCCACCGAATCGACGATCGCACGATCAAAGATCGGGTTTGTTCCCACGATGGGCGCACTCCACGCTGGACATTTGAGCCTGATTCAACGAGCGCGACAAGAAAATCAAATCGTTGTCGTCAGCATTTTTGTCAATCCGCTGCAGTTTGGAGCAAACGAAGATTTGAGCCGCTACCCCCGCACTTTGGAGCGCGATCGATCGCTGTGTGAAGCAGTTGGGGTTGATGTGATCTTTACGCCTGATGCCGCAGAAATGGGAGTCAGTCCGCCTACTCCAACGAGAGTGCAGCCGTCGAACGAGCTAACTTCTGGACTGTGTGGGGCGTTTCGTCCTGGACATTTTGAAGGCGTGGCAACCATTGTGACGAAACTCTTAAATTTGGTGCAGCCCGATCGAGCTTATTTTGGGCAGAAAGATGCTCAGCAACTCGCGGTGATTCAGCAAATGGTGAAAGATTTGAATTTGCCTGTTGAGGTTGTGCCGTGCGCGATCGTGCGGGAATCCAGCGGTTTAGCGCTTTCGTCCCGAAATCAATACTTGTCAGATGAAGAAAAAATAAAGGCAACCGCGCTTTATCGAGGATTGTCACAAGCTGAAAAACTGTTTCGATCCGGAGAGCGTGTAAGTGCTACCTTAGTTCAGGCAGTGAAACAGGAACTCGAAAAAGTTTCCGAACTGCGACCAGAATATATCGAACTTGTTGATCCGATGACGCTGAAATCTTTAGACTCTGTGACCGATGAGGGTTTGTTAGCGCTGGCTGCGCGTTTGGGTTCGACCCGCCTGATTGACAATTGCGTGCTGCGCGATCGTCGCCCGATGATTGCGATCGATGGTCCTGCGGGAGCAGGAAAATCGACGGTGGCACGGGCAGTAGCGGCTGAGCTGGGCTTGTTTTATCTGGATACGGGTGCGATGTATCGGGCGCTGACTTGGTTTGTGCTGCAATCGGGCGTAGATTTGAACGATGAACCGGCAGTTGCAGAATTGGCGCATCAGTGCGAGATCGATTTTCAAACTGACACGGCAACCCCGCTCGTGTTTGTCAACAGCCAAGATGTGACGCAGGCGATTCGGACTCCAGAAGTAACGGCGCATGTTTCGACGATCGCGGCACAGGCAGCGGTGCGGGAAGCGTTAGTGAAGCAGCAGCAGAATTACGGTCGGCGCGGGGGCATCGTGGTTGATGGTCGCGACATCGGAACGCACGTTTTCCCGGACGCAGAAGTAAAAATCTATTTAACTGCTTCGATTCAAGAAAGAGCGCGGCGCAGACAGCACGATCTGAAGACTCTGGGACAGCCAGAGGTGAGTTTGGCAGAGTTAGAAGCCGCAATTTTTGAGCGTGATCGTAAGGACAGCACTCGTGTCATTTCACCATTGCGGAAGGCGGAGGATGCGATTGAGATTCAATCCGACAACTTGACGGTGGCGGAAGTGCTGCAACGAATTGTCAGTCTGTATCAGGAAAAAACGGCACCGGTTTCGATTTGACAATATTATGGGTCGCTGCGGGATTTGTTGTAGTCATAGAGACACGATTAATCGCGTCTCTATGACGGCAACGGATACAACGAATGGGCGATTTGCCGCATTTGTTTTTTGAATTGGAATTCACACCGACCATTCTTTAAAGATTTCGTTGGGTACTCTAGAAGCGCTGTCGTTCAGGGAACCCTATGTCTTCTTTTTCGGAGTCTGCTTCTTGTCAGAATCAGCTAGAAGCAGGGCTAATGGCGCTTCAAAGCGGGCAGACCGAAAGCGCGATCGTACAACTTAACCGGTGTCTCACCTCTCCCGATCTCAATTCCTCAGATGCTGTCAAAGCCAAAATGGGATTAGTGCAGGCATACGCGCAAAGTGGAGAAATTCAGTCAGCGATCGCACTTTGCCAAGAGCTTCAACAGAGCCGCCACGAAAAGGTGCGGGCGTGGGCGACGCAAATGATAACAAAGCTTGCGCCTATTGATTCGGGATTCGTGCCGCTTGATGCCACAGTTCAACCCGTTCGACGCAAACGAGCAACGCCATCTCAGAAAAATGCCGCCACAATTCAAACAGAACCCCTATCAGAGCCAGCTCGACCTGAAACCATCTCAGCTATAACGCCGCACGCCTGGAAAAACGCCGCTCGTGCTCAGCGCTGGCATCCCCTTCCTCCGCTCAATCCGATGCGGTTGCGGTGTGCAGAAGTTGGAAGCGCGATCTCGCTCTTTATGACACTGTGCTTGCTCTGGCAAGTAGTAGGTTTCACTTTCTCGCTGCCCCATATAGCAGTGACACGGCTCTTGCGCTGGAGTATTGCTGCTCCTGATCAAACCATTCCGATCCTGCAATTCGGATTGAGCTTGATGCTCCTATTTTTTGCATCTCCGTGGATTTTGGATGCAGTGCTGAAAGAACTGTATGGACTCAAGCCGCTTTCCACGGCCGCGATCGCTCGTCATAGCGTAGAGGCGCATCGCCTGATTCAAAGATTTGCTCAGCAGCAGAAAATTCCCATTCCCAAGCTCGGAATTTTGCCGGCTTCGGTTCCGATCGCGTTTACTTACGGTTGTCTACCTAAATTTGCTCGAATTGTGGTGAGTCAAGGGCTTTTAGATCAGTTAACCGATGAAGAAATTGCAGCAATTTATGCCGGAGAAGTGAGCCATATTGCTCATTGGGATTTTGCTTGGATGTCACTTGTTGCTGTCGTGTTGCAGATTCCTTACTCCATTTATCAATTGGGCGCGATCTCCAGCGATCGGCTCCGAGCCTTGAAGTTAAATCAGGCTTTTGTTTCCAAACTCATTCAAATTGCTGCTGATGTAACAGGGCTAATTTCTGCGATCGCCTATGGATTTTTCTGGGTATTTCGCTGGTCAGGATTATGGCTTTCAAGAGAGCGTATTATCTATAGCGATCGTCAGGCTTGCAGTCTCACAGGCAATCCAAACGGACTAGCACGAACCTTGATTAAATTAACGATCGCGACGACTAAAACAATCAAACACGAAAAGCGAACTCCTTATCTATTAGAGGGTTTTGAGCTGCTTAATCCTGTGAGTTATCGCAGCGCAATTTTATTTGAAGGGCTATTCGATCGAGTCTCTTTATCGACTTTATTTCAGTGGGATTTTGCTAACTGCGATCGTAGTTTATCCCTGTTGGATAGCCCTCATGCTCTCATGGGAACCCGACTGCAAAAACTGATGAATTGCTGTCAGCAATGGCACCTCAAACCTGAACTCGATCTCGAAACCCTCACCCCCACTAACCGTAAGCAACCCTTACTGCAATTCGCACCCCTGTTTGGTGGTTTAGGCGGCATTGCGATCGCAGCATTACTCTGGCTAATTGCTCACGCTCTCTTTGCCATTGGTAACTTCCGCCTCAATTGGTTAGCCAGCGATTACAGCTTGTTTCCAAGTTTTGGGTGCATTGGATTTGGCATTGGGATGATCATTCGATTTAATCGCTTCTTTCCTGACTCTCAGGACGCACACACCGATCTCGTTCAGCTCCTGACGCAACCCCAGCTCACCCCCCTCGATAGTCCCAGAATTCGCCTCGAAGGAACGCTTATCGGGCGCACTGGAGCCAGCAACCGACTTGCTCAAGACCTCCTCCTGCAAACCGAGACCGGATTAATTAAGCTGCACTACTGCTCTCAGCTAGGCGCGATCGGAAATCTACTCTGTTCGCTCCCGCTTGGGCAGCCCGCGATCGTCACTGGATGGCTCCGACGTAGCGCAACTCCCTGGATTGATGTAGACACGATTAGAACGAGATCGTTAATCCGAGCTGGGCATCCCGTCTGGTCGTTACTGGTTGCGATCGCGGCAATTCTATTTGGCATCGCTCAGATTCTGTAAAGAATAGTTGCGTTCTCTCTAGACATAGTGTTACATTTCGTTACAAGGAGTCCAGTCCTGAAGTGGCTCAGTCGGTCGTGCATCGACTTACAGAACTTTCAGTATTCGGTATTTCTCCTCCCAACACAGCAAGCTGAACCAGTCGATCGTAGGATCGGCTGGTTTTTGTCTCGCAACTGAAGCAAAATTTTGCAAACTCTAACAATTTTGCAGGCTCTAACAATCGAAATAGCACTCAGGAGGGAAATTCTTCAGGTGGCTCGAATCTAAGAGACGAGCATGATACCTTTAAGAGTGGTGCATATCCTTGGGACACAGTGACCAAGTTGCTTAACCTCAAATCCCGCGATCATCGCCCAGCGACAAGAATCGAGCCCTATGGAGATTTTCCGGGTTTGGTTTGAAATCTCCGGAGGAAGGGTCAGCAGCGCGATCGTGCTGCTTCATGTAGTCCTGACGAAAGGTGGCAGAAATGTCTGTATCGTCTAACCTGAGCCAAGAAAACGAAAGGTGTAGCTGAGGGATGTGTGGTAAGCGTCCGTACCATGTATTAGGATCAAAGTCTGGAGGTGTCTCGATATGTCAATTCGTCTATATGTGGGCAATTTGCCCGAAGATTTAAGTCGGCAAGACCTTGAAGCTGCATTTGCGGATGCAGGAGAAGGAGTCTCCGCCAAGCTGATCACCGATCGCAAAACCGGTAAATGCCGCGGTTTTGGCTTCGTCACCGTCAAATCTGATGAATTAGCGGATCAATTCATTGAGAAATACAACGGAGTCAGCATCAAGGACAACGCGATCAAAATTGAAAAAGCGTTGCCGCGATCGAAAGACAAAGCTGATGAACCCGCAGCAGCACCCGTCGCGTCGGCCGGTGGAAAGCGCAAAGGCGGCAACACGAACAACAACAACAAATCGCGCCGCACCACCACTTCTACTGCTGATCCTGACTCGGTTCAACCCGATCCGCGCTGGGCACAAGAACTGGAAAAACTCAAACAAATGCTGGCAACTCAAACGACTAATTCATAGAATTTGAGATTCTCTGCCGCATTTCGATTTGAGTGACGGGAATCCTAATAACATTGCGTTGTGATAGGGTTTCGTTTGAATGAAGCGTTTGAACAATCAAGCATTTTACATCCTCCAGACTGAGGTTCGACGATGTCTTGGTTCGTGTAAGATTGGGCAAGCTCAAACTGAGCTTGCCCTTCGTCGTTTGGAGAGATTACGCCTCCAGTCGGGAACACCTGCAACCGAGGCAGAGTTACGAGACGCGATCAGCGATTTGATTCCAGATTTTGATTCAAAGATTCTCCGCAAGGCTGCAAAAGTAAATCGCCCCTCGTCGCCGTTGTGGATCAGTTTAAAGCTTGGAACAGTTGCGATCGTTCTTTCAGCGGGTGGAATTTGGCTCGTCAATCGCCCGATTCCGTGGATTCGTTATCCGGTCATGGGGGCTGCTCCATTTCTGCTCACACCGAGCTACATGGCGATGGATCACAACTACCGTAGGGCGGTCGCGCTGGTTGAGCAATCCGATCAATTCGTGAACGAAGCAACCGCGTTTGAAGACTTAGATCTTGGAACACAAAAAGTCAAAGCGGCGCAAAAGCATTTGGACGAACTGCCTGTCTGGTTTTTAGGACATTACCCAGGGAGTTACTGCCGATGGGCTAAATGCTATTGGCGATTCACGATCGATGAGTTCAAATCTGCCCGTGAGCAAGTTGCCCGGCTGGATGCAAAGCTCTTTCAGGAGAAGAACGCTCAAACTCGATTTGAGCAAGCTGAACAGTCATTGGGTGAAGCCATTCGCATCATTCGCGATGGTGCAACCGGAGAAAATCGTAACGCTGCGATCGCGGACTGGAGATCGGCGATCGATACCCTGAGTCAACTTCCGGGTTCAACCCTCGCCGGACGACTTGCCCGCAATAAATTAAGCGCGGCAGAACGTGACTTTCGCGCCATGGTTGGAACTCAAACAGAGAGCGATCGCAACCGTCGATTAATCGAAGTCGCTCAAATCAGCGCGAACGCTGCAAAACAACAAACTCAAGATGCGCCAATGTCGCTAATCCAGCTGGGGCAGGTGCAGGAGAACTGGGAGCGCGCGATCGCCAAATTACAGCAAATTCAGCCCACTGATCCAGATTATGTAGAAGCGAGCCGCAGAATGACCCAGTATCAACAGAGTCGCAGTGCGATTAAAGAGAGAATTCAGCATGAGGAAGACTCTGTTGTCGCTTACAAATCCGCGCAGCGAATGACTCAGAGCTTGATTTCAAATGCTGATCCAAACCGAGTCGATCGTTCCTACATTCTTGGACAGCTACGCGCCATCCTTGATCGGCTTGATCAAGTGAAACCCAATACAACGGTTTACGAGAAAGCAGCAGAAATGAGGGCTTCGGCTGAAAAACGAATGCTCAACCGGTGAAGATGTGACGTAAAGACGCGATTCATCGCGTCTTTACCCAGTCTGTAGCGAGTATTTGGAGATTTGGTATAAGGGCATCTCTGAAGGTCATACCCATCGAACTTGCGTTTTTTAGCTCCCTGTCGGCTCTAATCGAATTAAACGCCCGTCTCCTGATCCATCCGTAAGAACATACAGCAATCCATCGGGACTCTGCCGCACATCGCGTACTCGCTGCCCGATCGCAATCCTCTGCTGCCCTCGCACATTTCCCGTTTCATCAAGATCAATGCGCCGTACATCTTGAGACACCAATCCGCCCGCAAACAGATCACCTTTCCAAGCCGGAATACGATCGCTCGTATAAAACGCCAATCCCGAAGGAGCCGTTGCCGGAGTCCAAACAACTTTCGGACTCACCATACCGGAGCGCGATCGCGCTGTCGAAATCTCCCCGCCAAAATATTCTCGGCTATAAGTCACAACGGGCCAGCCGTAATTCTTGCCTGCTTGCGCTAGATTCAGCTCATCGCCGCCCCGCGCCCCATGTTCAGTTGCCCAAACTCGCTGCTTGAGCGGGTCAAACGCCAACCCTTGAATATTGCGATGTCCATAGCTCCAGATCGCTGGATCTGCGGTTTGATTCGTTGCAAAGGGGTTATCACGTGGCGCTGAGCCATCGTCATTTAGCCGCACAATCTTACCGAGGCGACTGCGTAAATTTTGCGCCTGCTTGCGAATCAACTCACCCTCTAGCTGAACGGGTGGATTGCCACCATCGCCGATCGCGACCAGCATTGTGCCATCCGGTAGCCAAAGAATCCGCGACCCGAAATGCTGTCCGCCGGATTTCGCTTGCTTCACTTCAAAAATCACGCGCAAATCCCGCAGCGCTTTGCCATCAAACGTGGCTCTCGCTACACGAGTCCGATTTGCGCTCTGAGTTCCATGCGAATAAGTTAAATACACCCAGCGGTTTTGGGCAAATCGGGGATGAATCGAGACATCCAGCAGACCGCCCTGACCTGCTGACATCACTTCTGGAACTCCCGCGATCGGAGTCGAATCTAACACGCCATTTCGCACTAGCCGTAGCCGTCCGGCTTTCTCGGTAATCAGCATCGCGCCATCGGGAAGCCATGCCATACTCCACGGGCGTTCTAATCCTGATACGATCGTTGTTTGCTGAAATCCTTGAGGCGTTTGGGCAGAAGATATCTGAGCAGCATCTGAGGGGCTTTGAGTGGGCGCAACCGTATTCGCGGCAGTTAGGGAGCAAGCGGTCATCGCAAATCCTAGCAAACTGATTCCTACGCTGCGCCTTAGTTGCTCGGTCGAAAACTTCATAGCCGTATTCCTTATGCGTCGGTAGCCGTTGCTGCCATTCTAGTCTGGGAGTTTTAACTCTGGGAATCGCGAGCAGTGCTTTGCTGAACTAGCTCCAGCACGGCTGCAACGAGCGCTTCTGGCTGGATTGGCTTTGCAAGATGCTGCTGAAATCCAGATTCAAGGGCTTGTTGGCGATCGAACTCCTTCGCATAAGCGGTCAGCGCGATCGCAGGAATTGCAATCTTCGCGGCGCGAACGGCTCGAATGAACTCATAACCCGTCATTTCTGGCATTCCAATATCACTCAGGAGAATGTCAGGTGGAGCTTGCTTAACCAAAATCAACGCTTCAAGGGCTGAGTCAACCGTGATTACGGTCGCGCCGTTTGTTTCTAATAAGAAGGTGAGAAATTCTCGTGTGTCAGCGTTATCATCGACGATCACTGCTCGAATCCCGCCCAAGGGTACATCCACCGTAGGAGGCGTGACAGGTGTAGAAGCAACCGCTTCCTCCGGGACTTGCGGAAGTAATGGCAATCGCACTATAAACGTTGCGCCTTGATTTTCTCCCTGGCTTTCGGCGGAAATCGTGCCGCTGTGTAATTCCATGATTTGACGAGCGATCGCTAACCCCAATCCTAAGCCGCCAAACTTGCGAGTAATTGAGCCGTCTTCTTGCCGAAAGTGTTCAAACAGATGAGGCAAAAAGTCTGGGCGAATTCCAATTCCTGTATCCGTAATTTGCACCTGAGCCTGATGCTCGACTTGCGCCAGATGAATCGTCACTCTTCCCGCTTCTGGGGTGAATTTCACAGCGTTGGAGAGCAAATTCCAAAACACTTGCTGCAATCGTCCCGCATCCCCAAACACAAAGTAATCTTGGCGATCGGATTGCAAGTCAAAGGTGATTTGTTTGGCTTCGGCGGTGAGTCGAATCGTCTCTGCAGCGGCTTGAATCACTGAGGCAACATTGACAGGGTAGCGGTTGAGGCTGAGCTTACCGCGCATAATGCGAGAAATATCGAGCAGATCATCGATCAGTTGGGTTTGAAGTTTGGCGTTGCGCTCGATCGTATTCAGTGCCTCTGCGGTTCTTGCAGGATCTAAGCGCCCGTTTTGTAACAGTCTAATCCAGCCCAAAATGGGATTCAGGGGCGTTCTTAGTTCGTGAGAGAGCACTGCGAGAAATTCATCTTTGAGACGGTTGGCTTGCTCTGCGGCTTCGCGGGCAGCTTGCTCTTGCTGAAACAGGCGTTCTCGTTCGCGCTCGAATTGTACTCGTTCGGTGATGTCATTCGAGATGCCAATTAAGCCAATCACTTCTCCGGTTTCATTGCGATAAGGCGTTTTCGTTCCCAAAAAAGTGCGAATGCCATCGGGAGACTCTTCGACGACTTCGGTTTGTCCGGTGGTCATGATGCGCTGGTCGTTTTCTGAGACGATCGCGCCGAGCTCAGGCGGAGAGGAGATTTCAGCGTCGCGATATCCAATTACCTGATCTGCGGTCTTGCCTAACGTTTCTAGCGTGGCAGGATTGGCATAGATAATTCGTCCGGCTCGGTCTTTGACAAAAATCGGCGTTGGAGCGGCGGCATTAATTACGTCTAGAATGGCGTTCTTCTGGCGCAGTTCCTTCTCGGTGCGCCTGCGATCGGTGACATCTCTAAACAAAATCGCGACTTTGCGCTTTTCGGGTTCCTCGACGCGAAACGCATAGACATCAAACCATCGGTTCATTGATTCAGAACCATTTTCAAACCGAACGGGTTCTCCAGTTAGCGCCACTCTGCCATAAATCTCAAACCAATGACTCTCAAGATCAGGAACGAACTCACGTATTGTTTTTCCGACTGCATTCTTGAGTCCGGCTTGTTGCTCAAAGATTGGATTGACTTCGAGAAAGCGATAATCGATCGCTTTGTCAGCGTCGTCGAACAGGAGTTCAATGACGGCAAAACCTTCATCGATCGAGTTAAACAGCGATCGATAGCGTTCTTCGGATTGTCGTAGGGCTTCCTCTGCTTGTTTGCGTTCGGTTTCTCGCTGCTTGAGTGCGGTGATTTCCTGCACCACGACATTTACGCCCAAAACGTGATCGTCCTCGCTTTTAAGGGGGTAAAAGCTCGATAGCCAAGTTCGCAGCACTCCAGGCTGAGCCGGATTCATGCCGCTCACTTCCAGATTAAGAATGGGTTTCTCAGTCTCGATCACTTGTCGGTAGATTGGTTCCAGCTGATCTGCAAGTTCTGGAAGCACCTCGCGCACCGTTCGTCCGAGGTGCTGCTGGATTGGAACGCCATTAATTTCTGCTAATTGTTGATTGATCCGCACATAGCGCAAGTCGGTATCGTTAAAGCATAGTCCTACAGGCGCAGTGGCGTAAATTGCCTCAATTTCGGCGCGTCGGCGCTGAGCCGTTTGCTGCTGCTGAAGCTGAGCGGCTTCTGCTGATTTTTGTGCGGTCACATCTTGAAAGTACACCGCAAGCCCGGAGACGATCGGATAGGCGCGGACTGTAAACCAAGCATTCAAGGGTGGATAAAAAGCCTCCAGGCTCACCGTGATTCGTTCAGCCACAGCCCGCCGGTATTCTTGTCCAAATACACTGTCTTCCGCTTCAGGGAATACTTCCCAAATGCTTTTACCAATGAGGTCTGCTTTTGAGCGATTCAGAACCTGTGTGGCTTGAGAATTGACATAGGTAAAGCGCCATTGTTGGTCAAGCGAGAAGAACGCATCGGAAATGCTTTCGAGAATGTCGAGAATTTGCTGTTGGGGGGGCTGAGACTGACGATCGAGCGAAATTAATCCGAGGCGCTGCCGAATTCGACGAATGATAGCGGAAAAGACAGAGGACGGGCGAATCGTCATAACACAGGCACAAGAGTCGCTCAGTGTAGATATACACCAAAGATAAAGCGGTCTCGTCGCCTTAAAGAAAGATTTTATGAAGCAGGATACAAGCAGGTAGTGATGGCAGTAATCAGTAAAGCTGGATCAAGCGGTTTCGAGAGATGCTGCTGAAATCCTGCCTGATGCGATTTCGCTTGATTGAGTTCTCCTGCGTAAGCAGAAAGCGCGATCGCAGGAAATTGATGCCCACGAGAGCGAATGGCTTTGAGTAGTTGATAGCCATTACAGTCGGGCATTCCAATATCACTTATCAGTAGATCAACAGTCGCTCCTTGCAGAATTTGTAGCGCCACAGTTGCCGATGCTGTACTCAAGACGATCGCGCCCGCTTGCTGCAAAATAAACTGTGCGAGCTCTCGTGCATCCGTTTCATCATCGACCAGTAAGACTCGGACTCCTGCGAGAGAGCCTGAAGTTGGTGAGTTTGGAGCGGTGAACCCTCCGGGGCACGACGCGATCGCAAACGCTGAAGCCAGCGGCAGGCAAACGGTGAAGGTTGCGCCTTGTTCTTCTCCGGGACTTGCGGCTGCGATCGTGCCGCCATGCAGTTCGACCAATTGACGAGCGATCGCCAGCCCCAAGCCTAGCCCTCCAAATTGGCGCGTGGTGGAAGAATCCGCTTGTCGAAATTGCTCAAAAACCTGTGGTAAAAATTCAGGAGCAATGCCCTTTCCGGTATCGATGACCTGGATTTGAGCCTGAGTTACGGTTGCTGTCAGTTCGACTTTGACTCGTCCGTGCGGCGGGGTAAATTTCACCGCATTGGTTAGCAGGTTCCAGACGACTTGCTGTAATCGCCCCGAATCGCCGATAACTATACCAATCCCATCGAATGCAGTTTCGATCTGAATTGATTTGGCTTCAGCGGCAAGGCGAACGGTTTCGATCGCCGCTTCGAGCACGGTTTTTAGGTTCACGGGCTGAGCATTTAAAGTCAGCTTGCCGCGCAAAATCCGCGAGACATCGAGCAAATCATCGATCAGTTGGGTTTGCAGTTGGGCATTGCGCTCGATCGTAGCGAGAGCTTGCCGGGTTCGATCTGCATCGAGTTTTCCGGTTTGCAACAGTTTGCTCCAGCCGAGAATCGGATTCAGCGGGGTTCTGAGTTCGTGAGAGAGGACAGCGAGAAATTCGTCTTTGATGCGGTTTGCGCGTTCGGCTTCTTCTCTGGCAGCTTGTTCTCTCAGTAAAAGCTGTTCGCGTTCGGCTTCGGCAGCTTTGCGATCGTCGATATCCGTATGCGTTCCCAGCATTCGCAGGGGTCGTCCATCGGCATCCCAAGCGACAATTTTGCCGAGCGATAGAATCCACTTCCAATTGCCCGATCGTGTCCGTTGGCGAAATTCAACGCGATAGTCGCTGCGTTTACCAGAGATATAGTCTTTGTAATTTCGGCTCACGGCTTCCCAATCGTCCGGGTGCAGCCGTTCTTGCCACGCCGCATTCGTTTCGCAGAACGTTTCTAGATCGTAACCAAGCATCTGAGCATATTCGGGAGAGATGATCGTTTCTCCGGTCTGCACGTTCAGATCATACAGACCTTGATTAGCAGCCACCAGCGCCATACGTAGGCGTTCTTCACTTTCACTCAGCTTTGCTTCGGACTGCTTACGGCTGGTGATTTCCTGCACGACTGCATTGATGCCAATACTCTCACCGTTTGAATCACGCAGCAGAAACCAGCTTCCCAGCCAGACGCGCTGCTGTCCGGGTTGCGAGGGAGTTTCGCCGCTAATTTCGAGATTTAACACCGTCTCTCCGGTCGCTAAGAGCTGCTGAAAGATGGGTTCTAATTGGTCGGCAAGGGCGGGCACAATTTCGCGTATCGATCGACCTAAATGATCTTCCACAGACCGTCCGTCAATTTCCGCCAACTTCGGGTTGAGGCGTACAAAGCGATAGTTAAGATCTAGAACCGCCAAGCCGATCGGAGCCGTGTTGTAAATCGCTTCAATTTCGGCATATTGTTGGCTTAAAAGCAGTTCCGCTCGTTTGCGTTCCACTTCGCGGTGCTTTGCATCGCTGATGTTGCGAAAGAATAGATTGAGACCGTCGATCGAGGGATAAGCATGAATCTCTAACCACATCTCCAGGGGTTCATACAGCACCTCAAAGTGCGCCGGAGTTTGAGTTGCAACCGCTTGACGATAGTTGTGTTCGACAATAGTTCCAGCCGACCAAGACCACATTTCCCAATGCGTCTTCCCGATCATCTCAGCAGGGGAGAGAGCATTGAGTTTTGCGGTGACTTGATTCACATAGGTAATGCGCCAATCCTGATCGAGGGACACAAAGCAATCCGTTGTGCTTTCGAGAATGTCGATCGCTCGATTTGCAGCTTTGTTAAAGGCTTGTTCGCGCTGAAGGAGTTCCTCAGCGGTTTGTCTAACTCTTAGGTTCGCTAACGCTGCACTGATAAAGCCAGAGAGATTGGTCAAAATGCGCAGGTCTTCGAGGTCGAAATGACGATCAAGATCATGGGTAACCGTCCAAATAGTGCCAAGGACTTGCTGATCGGCAAACAAAGGAATCAACAGCACTTCAGCCAGTGGACGATCGAGATGACATAGGTCGGAAAAATAGATTTCCGGGCAGGTATACAACTGTGGTTGCCGAGTTCGGACGGTTGTGCCACAGGGACTCAAATCGACGGCGACAGTTTGAGCCTCCCAATGGCTGAGGGTTCCTGAAATCGACACCCATCGAAACACAGTGTCTTCGAGCAGGCTGATTCCAACGGCATCGGCTTGACAGAGTTCGATCGCCAGATGGGTCAGGGTTTTGAGCAGCGATCGAGCATCTCCTGCAAGTTGTTGCGCCAGGATTTGCAGTGCCCGATTTTCTGCTTGAAAATTTGGTGTTCTTGAGGAGCGCTGTGCTAGGCTCTCGGTAATGCGAACGAAGGCTTTACTGATGTCAGGCGAATGCAGCACTTAATTTATCCTGGTCTTCTCGCATCAATAATCGACGAGCGATCGCCTTTAAGGTTAGCAAATTTGATCGCTAAGGAACGGGGACTCAATAAGAGAGCGCTCATGACAAGACTAATTCGTCCTTACCCCCAAGTGAGAGAAGGAGTTAGGGGATGAGGGCAAAGATTCTAGCATGAATAAATCTGCGTTCCTAAGACGCAAGATCACATGTATTTCCCATAGCGCGATTCTCCGTATTTGACTATCTATCGAAAAGGGCATTACTGTCTTGTATCTGTGGATAGATTTAACTCAAATTAGCGCACGGTTCCATAAGTGACACCGCTCTGTTTCAACCACTTGCGGTACGCCAAAGAAGCACGATCGCTCGGCAGATGAAATTCCATCTGCGGATCAAGCGGGAGCCGCTTCGGGTTGTGGGATTCCAGGTTCGCAACATCTTGCAAGATCACGGTGTCTTGAAATGCCACAAGGTCTGCTTCTGGAATGTGATGAGCATAGTTCAAAGCGCCCCACATCCAACCGACGCATTCTTCTTCGGAAATCGGAGTGACACAGTAAAGCAACACCATCGTTTGCCCACTCGCTCTTTCTTTCTTCAGGGCAACCATTAACGGTCGAAGCGTCCAATAGTCGTAGGTCGCAATCCCGTCTTTGCCTGTGCCATCAGGATCAGGCTGCCAGACTTGAATATTTCTCATGTAAATGCCGGTGTCGATCGTCTGAACTTCGTAGTCTTCGATCACAGGCTGTTCGGGCACACCCAGAATTCCCGCATGAACAAACGGCAAATGCGCCACATCCAGAAAGTTTTCGATCGCTCTTAATCCGCTACAGCGAAACCGATGTCCGCCGCTCAGATAAGTGCGATAGTCTGGATCATCCCATTCTGCAAAAGGGACAACATCGGCAGGCGGATCGCCCAATGAAACAAAAATTACGCCATATCGCTCCAGTACCGGGAAGGTTGTGGTGCAGGCTTGCTTAGGCGGGGGATAGTTCGGATGCGCTGGAACTTTGACACATTGCCCTTGAGCATCAAAGGCGAGTCCATGATAGGGACATACTAAAGTATCTGCTTCAACTGTTCCGGGAGAGAGCTTAACGCTGCGATGGGGACAACGATCGAGCCATGCCACTACCCCAGTATTTTCACCGCGCCATAGTACCAAGTCCGTCTCAAACAGTTGCACTGATCGCGCTGTTCCGGGCTGAATTTCACTCGATCGCGCGACGGGATACCATTCATCTAGCAACACCGACTCAATCGAGCGATTGTTCTTTTGAGGTGCAGCGATCAATCCAACCATTTGAGCTTCTCCAGCTTACCGTTTACCTTTAGAGTACGGGACACCTAACGCAGCAGGCGTATCGCTGCGAACAGTTCCGCGTAACAAGACGAGCAGCGTCAACACATACGGTAGCATCAATAGAAATTCATAGGGAAGATCCTTTAACCCGAATGCCTGAATTCGATATTGCAGCGCATCGCCAACTCCGAACAACACCGCCCCGAATAATCCCCAAATCGGTTGCCAGCGCGAGAAAAAGACGATCGCGATCGCAATCCAGCCCCGCCCCGCGATGATGCCTTCGGTAAAGATATTGAGCTGCACCACCGTCAGCACAGCTCCCCCGAACCCGGCAAAGGCTGACCCAACCATCACCGCAAGAGTACGAATGCGATCGACGTTCAATCCAGAGGTTTCTGCGGCTGCGGGATTTTCTCCCACTGCACGTAACGCCAGTCCCGAATTGGTGCGGAAGAGAAAAACCGAGCAGAGAATCACTAAGATCACCGTGAGATAGACGATCGCGTTGTGATTAAACAAAATATCTCCGATCACTGGAATCTTTGAGAGTCCCGGAATTGCCCAAGCTTCTAAGCCTTTCACTCGCGCCCCAGATAGAGCGCTAAATTTGCGAAATACAAATGAAGTTAAGCCTTGTCCAAGCAATACGAGTGTTACCCCTGTCACCACTTGATCCGTCTTAAATCGAACCGCTAAAACCGCCATCAGCAACCCCATGATTGCTCCTCCGGACAGCCCTGCGAACAATCCAAACCAGTCCGCGCCGCTAATCCCGGCTTGCTCTAATTGATAGGCAACAATGAATCCCGATAGTCCTCCGACCAGCATCACACCTTCAAGTCCGAGATTCATCACGCCCGATCGCTCTGAGATAATTTCTCCGAGCACCGCTAACAATACAGGCACTGCTAATCGAATGCCTGCGGTCAGCAAACCGACGACAAAACTCCAGGTTAAAATCTGTTCCCACGGCATTGCTTTTACTCCGATTCAGATTGTCGCGAAATAGCATGACCCGCCAGCACAAACAGCACCACTAATGCTTGAATCACTTCTGCCACCGAAGCGGGAATTTGCAATACAACATTGAGCGACTGTGCCCCAACCATTAATGCTGAAAATAACACCGCAGCAATCAAAACGCCGATCGGGTGCAGTTGACCCAGCAATGCGACGAGAATGCCACTAAATCCATAGCTATCTGAAATATCTCCTTTTAGCCGCGTGTAGGTGTAGCTCACTTCGAGGATGCCTGCCAGTCCTGAGAGCGCGCCACTCAGTAACAATGCTGTGAGAATGCTACGATCGACCTTCATTCCCGCGCAACGTGCCACACTTAGGCGTGATCCGACTGCCCGAAGCTGAAACCCAAGCGGAGTCCGCCACAGCAGCAGGTAAACCCCACCCACCAGCAACACCGCCAGAACCATTCCCAAATGCAATCGGGTTCCGAACAAGATTGGAATCTGAGCCGCAACACTAAACTGAGCCGATTCGGGCAAAAATCCATCCGGTTGCTGTAAAGGAACCCGCGCTGCATATTGCACCAGCAGAATTCCGACATAGTTCAGCATTAAGGTGCAAATAATCAAATTCATGCCGCGCTTTAGGTGTAGGAGTCCGGCGATCACGCTCCAAATCACACCACCCAGCATTCCAGCCATTAGCATCAATGGAATTAGAATAACAGCATTCAAGTCCGGCAATTTTAGGGCAACAATGCTTCCCAACAATGCCCCAATGTAATACTGTCCTTCTGCACCAATGTTCCACACGCGACAGCGAAACGCGATCGTCATTCCCAACCCAATAATCAACAGTGGCGTTGCTTTTAACAATGTTTCGGTGAGTTGCCGAAAGCCACCAAATGCACCCGCAAGCATAACCCCGTACGCTTGGAGTGGATTCGCACCGCTTAATTGAATCAACACAGCGCCCAGTAACAGTGCAATCAATCCACCCATCCAAGGAGCAAAGGATCTCAGTTGAACTGATCGAGAAAGCGTGAGATTCAAGCGTGGTTCCTCCCTGCCATTAATAGTCCAAGTCGATCGAGATTTGCTTGTGCAACATCTAGAACTTCGACAATTTTGCCTTCGTACAGCACGGCAATCCGATCGCTTAATCGCATAACTTCATCAAGCTCAGTCGAGATCAATAAAACAGCCGTTCCTGCATCACGACGGGCGATCAATTGACTATGTACAAATTCCGTTGCACCAATGTCCAATCCGCGTGTGGGTTGTGCTGCTAACAGCACTTGATGATCGCGAGATAGTTCTCTTGCAAACACTACTTTTTGGGCGTTGCCGCCGGACAATTTTCCAGCAGGAACATTCGGAGAAGGGGTACGAATGAGAAACCGTTGAATGAGGTCGATCGCATTCTTAAAGATCAACTGTGGGCGGAGTAAACCTTTCCAGCTAAACGGCGGATGCTGGATATCCTTGAGAACGAAGTTTTCTGCGATCGAAAACTCGGTTAACAATCCCATCGAATAGCGATCCGAGGGAATGTGAGCTAACTTGCCGTCTAACTTAATTTCACCTTTTACCGTTCGTAAGCCGACGATCGCTTCTTCTAGTTCTCGTTGTCCGTTCCCATCCACACCAGCAATCCCCAAGATCTCACCTGCATGAACTGTTAGATTGATGCCTCGCAATGCTGGAAGACTTCGATCGCCCATCACCCAAAGATCTTTTAGCGTTAATGCTGGTGTGGTTGCTTTGGACGACCTTTGTGACTTACGTGATAAATCAACCTCGCGTCCGACCATCATTTGCGCTAACGCTTTTTCTGTACAGTCCTTGATCACAACAGTTCCAATAGTCTGCCCATCGCGCAGAACCGTGACTCGATCGCACAGAGACATCACTTCCTTGAGCTTGTGTGAGATAAAAATAATCGTAGTTCCTTGAGCAGAGAGCGATCGTAATGTTGCACTCAAATCTTCGGCTTCTTGTGGAGTCAACACTGCGGTTGGTTCATCCAAGATCAGAATTCGAGCATTGCGATAAAGCGCTTTGAGAATTTCGATGCGCTGTTGTTCCCCCACGGACAACTGCCACACTTTCGCCGCCGGATCAAGCTTCAAACCATACTGATCGGCTAAACCTTGAATTCTGGTGTGAAGGCGTTGAGGTGGTTCTCGTATTAGCGATCGAGTCGTTCCCAAGACAATGTTCTCAGCCACAGTAAACGACTCAACCAGCATAAAGTGTTGATGCACCATGCCAATTCCAGCACGAATCGCAGCTTTGGGAGAGCGAAACTGCACCGACTGACCAAACAATCGAATTTCTCCCGCATCGGGCGTGTAGAGTCCACAGAGAATGTTCATCAATGTAGTTTTACCCGCACCATTTTCACCCAAGAGCGCGTGAATCTCACCTGCTCTTACCGTAAAGTCGATCGCTTGGTTCGCGATCGTTCCCGGAAATCGCTTAGTGATGCCGCGCATCTCGATTGCGATCACGTCTGATTTGGAAGTCATAGTCTGTACCTTAGAACAACAGTTACCGTCTATTTCTTCGGCACAAATGGAACTTTCAGCTCATTAGACGCAATCTTGGCGCGAGCCGCTTCTAACGCCTTGAGTTGATCAGCCGGCACTTTATCTTTCACGGCTGGATTCACTTCAACGTTGATCACATTGTCAGCAACGCCCATTTTGTAATACTGGTTGGCAAACTTCTTCGCTTTGGTGTCTTCGAGCATCCGGCTGAACAGTGGCTCTAAGTTCCAGATCAAATTCGTTGCAACGACTTTTTCGCCCATTGAAGACATATCGCCGACGTAGCTTGTGACATAGCCCCCCTTTTGTTTTGCGGCTTCGATTTGCCCGATCGTCGGCCCTTGTCCACAGCCGATCCAATAATCTACCCCGGTTTCCGCCTGTGATAATGCGGCTTCTTTGGCTTTTGCCACATCGTACCAATCTCCCACTGCAGTACTGGTCAATGTCACATCCGGGCGAACGGTTTTTGCCCCCGCTAACATCGCTTCACCCATGGCATGACACACGGGAATATCAAACCCAGAAAGCGCTCCTAGTTTCCCGGTCTTGCTGAGTTTTGCTGCCACGATGCCCACTAAGTAAGCGCCTTGATAAAATGGCTGGTCATAGTCTGCAACATTAGTCGCGGTTTTGTTAATCCCACCTGCCCAAGCAAAGTTCACATTCGGAAACTCTTTTGCCACCTTGAAGACAGCATCGCCATAGTTAAAAGAATGCGCGACGATCGTCGTAAATCCCGCTTCTGCATATTGCCTTAGCACTCGTTCGACATCCGAGTTAGAGACTGACTCCGACACTGCCACTTCGACTCCTTTGGCTTTGAGTGCTTGGGCAGCTTCAAAGGCTTTTTGGTTCCAGGATTTGTCTGTTGGCGGAGCGCTCAAAATTAAGGCAAACTTTGCAGGTTTGTTCTCGTTTGTTGCGGCGACTGGGGAAGCAGGGCTAGAAGTCGTGGTCGAAGTTTGAGGCGCGGTCGAGCAAGCCGTTAACCAAACAGGCACAGAAAGTAAGAAGCAAAGCGCCGAGTGTTTCAGCGATCGTTGAGCAGATAAAGTCATAATCCGGGCTAGAGAAAGAATGCCCCATTATTCCCTGTAATCCTGAATTCGTAAAGCGTGTAAATCTGTTGAACTCACTTCAATGTGAAAGTAGCGCAGGTCCAACTGAGAACAATTTTGCTCAATCACGATCGCGCCTGCAAATTGATCGCTGATTGTAATGGGATGCAGTTGCCATTGTTGCGATCGAGCTTCAGGTGGAATGTTTTTTATCTGAAAACGATCAATTTCTATCTCTTTCAGCCCTGAAAGCCCGATGCCTGTTGCTTTGAGAAACGCTTCTTTGCACGTCCAATACTGAAAAAATAAATCAGGCTGTGTCTGAACTGCTTCGGCTTCTGAGGGTAGAAAAAATCGTTGCACTAATCTCTCAACCTGATCGATCACTCGAATCTGTTCAATATCAATGCCAACTGCACGATCGTAAGTGACAGCATAAAGCGCTAAATGCTGTGAATGCGCCAGATTAAACTGAAGGGTTGAATGCTTGAGAAATGGCTTTCCGTGTGTACCATAGTCAAATTCTAAAGTCGTAGGATCAGTGTTGAGGTAGCGACTGAGGAGCGATCGCAGAAATCCCCGCCCCGCAATAAATCGCTGTCGATGCTGCTCGAACTTAAAGCGATCGGCTCTTGATCGTTCATCGATTGAGAGCATCTCAAATGAGGGTGCGATCGCGTCTAAGTTCGTCAGCCAGATGTGAACCTCTGAATCGCCCAGCCTCAATTCGTCCGGTGGAGTTTGCCAGTTCATGCCGGGGCTTTTTCAGGGGACACAGAAGTGGATGGTTCGATCGTCGGTGGACGCAGTACCAAATACATCAACGCTCCAAAGAAGGGCAGAAATGACAGAATCCTAAACGCTTGAGAATTCTCTAAACCCCGTCGTTTGATGTCATCTTGCAATAACACGGGAAATAGTCCACACAACAAACAAAAATCTAAACTCATCACATGAATGAACCGATCTGTTTGCCACTGCTGCACGAAATTACTCCAATCGCCATTTGTCACACCGTAGAGAAATAATCCAATCGCACCCAGCGCGATCGCGCCGCCTGTAATTCGCGAATCCATCAACTTCAGAAACCAGTTCTTCTGTCCGGTAAAGGTCGGATTGGATTTGCGAAAGATCAGATATGGCAATAGCGAAAACGCACCCACTCCAAAGGATGCTGCTGTAAACAGCCACGCTGGAATCTTTTGCGATCGACCGTCTAAAAACGTAATGCAAGCATACGCCAATGGCAAAAAGCCCATGATATTAAACAGCGCGACGATCAAGGGATTAATTCCCGCGACATTCGCCGTTGAAAGATTTTTGATCAACTCAAACGTATCCGGCTGATTGGGAGGCGCAAGCGTAAACGCATATCCAACAAACCCCACCCAAATTAGCGTTAACAGAATTTTCCCACTCATCCCGACTCACCTAAACTGAAAACAAGCATATTTATTGTAGAGAACTCATGGCAGAAGCAACGTATGGAGTCGTATTCGTCACGGCTGCATCGAAATCCGAAGCAGAAACCCTCGCCCGATCGCTCGTTTCCGCAAAGTTAGCAGCCTGTGTCACACTTTTCCCGGTGCAATCGATTTACACTTGGCAAGACGAACTCGAATACGCAGAAGAATGGCAATTGATGATCAAAACGGATCTCGATCGCTTCGCTGCGCTCGAAGCCAAAATTCGTGAACTTCACTCCTACGAAATACCCGAAATTATTGCCCTTCCGATTGTGGCAGGTTCGCATCCTTATCTTCAGTGGATGTCTCAGCAGGTTACGTCCCGATGATCCGAAATGCCGTTGAGTTTGATTTAAGCGAGATCGTGACAATCTACAATCACGCGATCGCCGCTCATACGATCACCGCCGACATTGAACCTGTAACCGTGGAAAGTCGCTTGGATTGGTTTCATAGCTATTCGAGCCGATATCCACTCTGGGTACTAGAGCGAGACAATGCGATCGCGGGATGGCTTGGACTCAAAATGTACTATGGTAGAGCCGCTTATCAATCGACCGCTGAGTTTAGCTTGTATGTTGCACCCGAATTTCAGCGTCAGAGAGTCGGACAAACGTTACTCAGTTATGCGATCGAACAGGCTCCAAAGCTAGAGATTAACACCTTGATTGCAGTGGTGTTTGCTGAGAATCAACCGAGTGTAACTTTGCTGAAAAAATTCGGTTTTGAGCAATGGGGATATTTGCCGCAGGTAGCGCGATCGTGGGGTATGGATCACGATGTCATTCTCTTAGGGCTGAAAGTTTAAATCGTTGTTTAGAAACGTAGGATTACTGTGAGCGATCGCAGGAGATTTGACACAAACTAAGGCATTATTGTTTCCTCGAACTGTTCTGATCACAGTATCAGTCCCAGTCCTACGGCTTCGAGCCAAACGAATTGTTCAACTTCGCGAATTCCAGCCAATGGAGCCGATTCTTGAGAACGTTCGACCGAGTTCGACCATACCCGAAGTAACGCCCCGTTCATTTCGGATTGAATTTGGCGCTGCCTTTGCTGGAGAAGACTTAAAACTTCAAAGCCCCCGAACTAGAGCAGCGAATCGCTCCAAATTTGGGGGCTAGATTATTTAATGCTTACTCCTGAGTCAACAGTTTGTAGCTCAGAGAAAGCATTCTCAAATCTACTTAATTAAGTGCAAAACGTTTCGCAGAACACTAAAGCCTGCTAAGTCCCACAATAAGTAAGCAGTAAATCCAATCATTGCTAGACGACCGTTCCAGAGTTCTGCTTGAGGATTAAAGCCGAAAAGAAAAGCGTTGCGATCGACACCATTGTATTCGGTGGCAACAGGAGGTAAGTTAGTCGCTTTGTTCGATTGCATTGTTACACTTCTTAATAAACTTCTACCCATCATCATATAAGCGGAGTTCAGATCGGCTCTATACCTTTAGAAGTGTCTCTAGTGGTTTCGATTAAAGGCGCGATCGGCAACAATTGACTGACAATCACCCAATTTGTCGTTTCTCTATTGCTCTACGCGATCGTCGAACTCTTTGAAGCTGTGTTAGGCTGGAGACTAAAGCGATATTTTCGGCTATGTAATGCCTTATTATGTAAATATAAGTGTTGCTCCGAACCTAAATCTCTCTACATTGTGATTCTGGAGCCATTTTTATGTCTATCTACGTTGGTAATCTTTCTTACGAAGTGATGCAAGACAGTCTCAGCGAAGTCTTTGCAGAATATGGAACAGTCAAGCGGGTTCAGTTACCGACCGATCGGGAGACGGGACGAGTTCGGGGCTTTGCATTTGTCGAAATGGCAACTGAAGCAGAAGAAGAGGCTGCGATCGGTGCGCTCGATGGAGCCGAGTGGATGGGGCGCGATTTGACCGTCAATAAGGCGAAGCCACGTGAGGAGAAAGGTTCTTCAGGGGGAAGTTGGGATCGCAGAGGTGGCTCTTCTCGACGTTAGTTCTCAACGGGTTTTAAGTGCAACTCTATATTTATAAGCAACTCTTGTAAATATAGAGTTTGCCTTGTTGGCGATCGCTGATCCTGCTTTTCGATTCAGTGATCTATTGTTCTTTACTGAGGCTGAAACACAAATGAATACCAAAGAAATTCTGAGCCGATATGCTGCAGGACAACGGGACTTCCGAAATCTGAATTTAATGGCAGTCAACTTCAGAAATGTAAACCTTATGGGTATCAATCTAAGTGGTGCGAACTTAACAAAGGCAAATCTAACTCGAACTAACTTAAGTTGCGCCAATCTTACAGGTGCAATTCTGACTGGGGCAACATTAACCGAAGCGAACCTCACTAGAGCAAATCTCACTGAGGCAAATTTAAGCGATACCAGTTTAAGTGAAGCTACTCTGAACCAGACCTATCTCAAAGGTGCAATTCTACCTGCTGGAGTCAGTGTCAGTACGCTCTCGAAGCATCTGAGAGTGCCACAGGTGTGACGTATCCTACTAGCTTGCCTATCCGGACGCTGTAATCTCTGATTCAGCGTCCGGATAGGCAAGCTAGTAGGATACTCGTTTCATCGGCTGGGCAGTCCCTATCGCCTCCACGAGCGTTGTTTAGGCTCCGCGTGATGCCCCACAGGGTGATAATTGTTTGATACAGCATCGCCTTTCAGCTATCCGTCTCGCGTTACTCCGCCCAATTGGATGGGTCTCGTACTCTTGGGGTAGGACCTTCCCGGACTATGCTGGTTCTGATGGTTGCAGGCATTCCAGTTGGCGGCTTCACCAATAAATCAATCGTACCATGCTGCTATGGTGTTGAAAATGGCGTGGTGACATGTCTTTGTCGTTGGCGTTTCCTCATCGATGTCAATCGCAAAAGCTTTCACTAACCATAAGCCAGGCATCAATTCGCCAATACCTTGGCTTTCATCCCGACGCTCAATCAAAGATTAGAGCACGGGGCTTCCCGCCGAGTTCGCTAAAAGTTGCTGTCTCCATTGCAGTTCAAAGGTTTGGCAGAAATCATCGATGGGACAGAAGAGTTCTTCTAGACCAAGCATGAGGGCAAACTGGGCTTAAAGTTTTGGTATTTTCAGCCGATTGGGTTTGCCCCTTCCTTGTCTCAACCCTTATCCCGAGCTCAGGTTATCGCTAAATGTTCTGTGGGCTGCCATTCAATCGTTTCGATGGCCCAAGCATTGAATGCACTCATCAGCGACGCATATGAAACACGCTCAATTGCTTTGCAAATCGTCGAGTACGAGGGCAAGCGGGCATAGGGCAGTTCCAGCAATTTCAGCAATGCTTTTTGATGCCGTGTCACAAATTCTTCTAACGCTCGATAGCTCGTACAGCCACTCAGCACGCCCATCACGACCTGCAATCGGATCACCCATAGCTCATACTGAGGATGAGTTCGGAAGTCGCGCACTTGATTGAGATGCTCAATCAGGCTTATGGGCTATTCACGGCAGGAACAACGCTTTCATTCTGCTTTTTCTTTCTCCAATAAACTAGCTCTGCCCATTCGGGCTACTTCCTACCCAGCTCACGGCTCGCTTCAGTGCAGCTAGCGCTCGGTTATATCCCAAAGTCGCCTGAATTAAATTGCCCTCTGCCTGGGTCAATCGACTTTCTGCATCTAGCACATCATTTTGAAGTCCAACCCCGGCTCCAAACCGGACTCTAGCCGCACGTAACGCTTCTCTGGCTCGATTCAGGGAAGCAGTCGCAGTCTGAACATTCTTCAGGTTCGACTGTAAGTTAAAGTAGCTTTGCTCCACATCCAACCGGATTTGCTGCCCAGTTTCCGCGAACCGGGTTTCTGCGATCGCAATGTTTTCCGTTTCTTGCGCTGCTCTGGCTCTGGCTGCACCTCCATCGTATAACCTCCACTGGACGCGCATTCCGACGCTATAGCCATCTCCCCAGCCTCGGCTGATACCCTCACCCGGGGCATCATTGCCTAATGCCAATACGTTATAGTTTGCGAACACCCCCACTAGCGGACGGAGTGCTGCCTCTGCTGCCTTGCGTTGATTGATACTAACATTGCGTTGTGCAAGCTGCTGCTGCAATTCGACCCGCTTTTTCAGGGCTTGAACAATACTCTCCTCTAGCGATAGTGTCCAGGGTTCAGCCAGTTTGACCGGCTCTGCGGCGGTTACAGTGATCGTTGCCGAACTATTGAGCAACCGCGAAAGCCGTCTACGGCTCACCTGCTGCTGTGTCTGTGCCACGACGAGTTGCTGTGAGGCATTATCTAATTGAACTTGTGTGTTTAAAACATCCAAGCGGGTTGCTAATCCATTTTTCGACAGCGCTTCCGTGTTGTCCAAACTGCGCGTTGCTTCGGTAACGGCTGCGGTCTCAATCCGAACTTGCTCGTTGGCAGATTGCACGTCATAGTAAGCATTTGTGATATCTAGTTGCAGTTGTTCCAGAATGCGTTCTACTTCCAATTGATTTTGTCGAACTTGTTCTGCAAACACTTGAATTAATGCGGGTCTTTGTCCGCCCGTGTAGAGTGCGTACTCAAGTAGAAAAGAACCGTTGAAGCTGGTGGTGCCATAGTTCTTGAGCGCGTCGAGCGAAGCTTGTCCTTGGGCAAGTTGGGCTTGCGTCTGCAAGAGGCTATTCCGTTGTAAGAAAGCACTTAATGGATCAGTTGGTGACGGAGATGCAAGTAGATCCCTGAGCGCTGCTTCTCCTTGAGTAATCTGTTGACGGGTCTGACGCTCCGTTGCTTGGACTGCAATATCACCGCTTGCAGACAGATCACGACTGAGACTGGCTTGAAAGCTGAAGGTTGGATAGAGCGCGGCTTCTGCTTCGCGCAATGCTGCCTGCGATCGTCGCAGTTGTGCCTGAGCAACCTGCAAAGTAAGACTGTTGCGCTGAGCGGTTTCGATCGCTTGCTTCAGGGTAATCGCAACTGTTTTTTGTACTTCAACTTGATTGGTCTCAGTAGGAAGCTGAAGCCGATTTGGATTGGGCGTTAGATCGGCGGCAGACGGAGTTGCGGGAGCTTCAACCACCGAAGTTTTAGGTTGAACACTGGGTTGTAATGTGGGAAGCGGTGCTGATGGAGCTGGAGGCGGGGATTGAGCCTGAACTGGGTAGATGCCAAATTGCAGCGCGATCGCAGCATTCAGTCCTGCAATAATACCGAAATTTAAACATTTCATCTGTTTCTTATTTCCAGCACAAGTAAATACTCTGTACTCCTAGAATTAGGACTCAGAAGCGAATCAGTTCGCTTGCTAACAGCGTTTGCAAAGTTGCAGAGTTCAGTTTACTCTGATTTCTGAATTTAGATACTCAATTTGAAGTGTAAACTTTTAGCAAAATCTACGTAATACCTAAGTAATTTCACTGCTTATCTCAATAAAAATCCGTGGATTCTCTGTTTATCCCTAAAGAGGATTGCCATCTAATCTTAGGTGTCATTCGCAGTTTATTAGAGAACATCGGCTTATCGATACGATCGGAACTTGTTGAATTGATCCGCAAGAGGAAGTTAAGTCATTAGTGAATTGAAGCTCTTTGTATGTTTAATCCCAATCGAAATGTTTTTCGTAAGGAATCACTAGAGCGGCTGTCTTCGCCGGAACGATTGGATCAATTGATGCAAGTCGTTCGCCCAAAAACCTGGATACCGCTTGCAGCATTAGGTGGATTGTTAACCATTGGGTTAGGCTGGAGCGTTTTTGGGCGAATTCCGATGACCGTTGCAGGACAAGGAGTGCTAATCTATCCTCGTCGAGTGACTTCGCTACAATCTCCGAGCGCTGGGCAACTGCAAAATCTTAGGATCAAAGTTGGAGATGTGGTGAAAAAAGGAGATGTGATTGCCACGATCGACCAACCCGAACTAAAAAAACAGCTTCAGCAACAACAAGCCAAACTCACCGAACTCTTAGCTCAGGGTGAAGACGCAAATCAGTTGCAACAGCAGCGAATTGCGAGTGAAACCACTTCGATCGAGCAGCAACGGCGCAACCTAACTCAGCGCATTGCGAATGCAGAAGAATTAATTCCAGTACTGAAAGATAAAGGGCTAACTTCACTTGAGGTGCAACGACAGAACTTGCAGCAGCGTCTTAGGGATGCTCAAGCGCTCAAACCTGTACTCAAAGAACGATTAGACAATCGACGACAACTATACAAAGATCAATATGTCACCGAAGATCTGGTTCTGCAAGCCGAGCAACAGTATCTCGATCAAAATGCTCAGATTGCGAATATTCAAGCACAGCTTAAAGAACTTGATACTCGTGAAGCAGAAGCACAGCGATCATATCTAGAGAACCTCAGCTTGATTGCGGAGTTGCGATCGCAGCTTCGTGAGCTTGACTCAAGACAAACCTCAGTCGCACAACAGACCTTTGAAGCGAACTTAAGCCGTAAAAATCAGATCAACGAACTGCAACGAGCAATCGCGCAACTCACTCTGCAACTGAAGAACCAAAGTCAGATTGTTAGTCCTTACAGTGGTCGAGTGCTGGAAGTTTCAGCAGTCGATGGTCAGCTTGTCTCAATGGGACTGCGGGTGGGCGTGATTGCCGCCGAGAATGAGTCTGGCTCACTCGAAGGCATTACTTACTTCAGCATTGGAGACGGTAAAAAAGTCAAACCCGGAATGCAAATCCAAATCACACCGCAAACGGTAAAGCGTGAGCGGTTTGGCGGCATTATTGCCAAGGTTAAAAGTGTATCGCCGTTTCCAGTGACCCAAGCTGGGGCAGTGGCGCTACTGGGAAACGAAGAACTGGTAAAAGGATTGTCTGCTCAAGGACCGATGCTTGAAATCACAGCAGAACTACAGCCCGGTGCTGGAAATTTTAGCGGCTATGAATGGTCTTCATCGAAAGGACCAGACCTAAAAATCACGCCAGGAACAACAACGATCGCTCGTGTGGTGGTGGAAGAACGTGCGCCGATTACATTTTTGCTCCCGATTTTGAGGTCGTACACTGGTGTTTATTAAGCTTAAGCTCCCCCAATCTTCCCAATCCTCAAGTCGTGTGAAAACGCCCACAGTGCTACAAATGGAAGCAGTAGAATGTGGAGCCGCCGCTTTAGGAATTATTTTGGCGTACTACGGGCGGATTGTGCCGCTTGCTGAACTGCGCAGAGAGTGCAGCGTTTCCCGCGATGGTAGTAAGGCTTCAAATGTGCTGAAGGCAGCGCGAAACTATGGAATGAGCGCGAAAGGGTTCAAGAAAAGTATTGAAGCCGTGCGTGAGTTAACGCCTCCGTACATTGTGTTCTGGAATTTTAACCACTTTCTCGTCGTTGAGGGCATTCAGGAACAGCGAGTTTATCTCAACGATCCGGCAACAGGACCTAGAACCGTTTCGCTGCAAGAGTTTGATGAGTCATTCACGGGGGTTGCGCTCGTGATTCGACCGACGGATGAATTTAAACGCGGTGGACGAAAGCCAAGTTTAATGCTCGCGCTGGTCGATCGCTTGTCGAGTTCGACGGGTGCACTTTTGTATTGTGTGATCGCTGGTTTCTTTCTGGTGTTACCACGATTAGCAATCCCTGTGTTCAGCCAAGTTTTTGTCGATAATGTGCTGATTGAAGGTCGGTATGAATGGTTACGACCATTAATCTTAGGAATGCTGATTACGGGCTTACTGCAAGCTTTACTCACGTTACTGCAACTGCGCTATCTGAGGAAGCTGAGAGTTAAGCTATCAGTGAAACTGTCGAGTGAATTTCTCTGGCACATTCTGAGATTACCAGTTAGCTTCTATGCACAACGATTTGCGGGCGAAATTAGTAACCGAGTCAGATTAAATGACAATGTTTCAGATGTTTTGTCTGGAAGGTTAGCGAGTACCGTAATTGAAGTCGTGATGCTGATTTTTTACCTGGGGGTAATGATTCAGTACGACTTGGTTTTAACTAGCATTGGTGTGTTTTTTGCGATCGTCAATGTGTCTGCATTGCAGTGGATTTCACGGCGGCGGATTGATACCAATATGCGGCTGGTACAAGAACATGGCAAAGTTGCAGGAGCATCGATCGCGGGACTGCAAAGCATGGAGACTTTGAAAGCATCGGGGCTAGAATCAGAGTTTTTCTCGCGCTGGGCGGGTTACTATGCCAAAGCCATCAATGCTCAACAAGAATTAGATACGGTCGGACAAGTTTTGGAAGCTTTACCTTCATTGCTTTCATCATTGACTACGATGTTGCTGTTAGTCGTGGGTGGCTTTCGAGTGATGGATGGCAATTTGAGTATTGGAATGCTAATTGCGTTCCAATCGTTGATGGGAAGCTTTCAAGGACCTGTCAATAGTTTAGTGAGCTTTGGAAGCAGCCTGCAAGAACTAGAAGGAAGCCTGAATCGGCTTGATGATGTGCTTCAGAATGAAACTGATCCCCAGGTTGAACCCAGACAACAGCCTGTAGTCTTTCAAACACCAAAGCTACAAGGGCATGTAGAGCTAAAAAACATCACTTATGGCTATAGTCGAGCGTCGGATGCTTTGATTGAAAATTTCAATCTCTCGGTCAAACCAGGGCAACGAGTCGCCTTAGTCGGCGGTAGCGGTTCTGGCAAATCCACGATCGCGAAATTGATCACGGGACTGTACGAACCTTGGTCGGGTGAAGTGTTGTTTGATGGAAAGCCACGATCGCAGATTCCCCGAAGTGTGTTAACTCATTCGGTTGCAATGGTTGAGCAAGAAATTTTCTTATTTGCGGGAACTGTGCGAGATAATTTGACGCTTTGGGATGCGACTGTACCAGATAGTTATCTGATTCATGCTTGCCGAGATGCTGCGATTCATGACACGGTGTTATCGATTCCGGGGGGATATGATGCTTTGTTATTAGAAGGAGCGGTGAACTTAAGTGGAGGACAGCGACAGCGATTGGAACTTGCTCGATCGCTCGTTTACAATCCTAGTGTTTTGGTGATGGATGAAGCTACGAGTGCATTAGATACTGAAACCGAGAAGATCATTGATCAAAATTTGCGTCGTCGGGGTTGTACCTGCGTGATTGTGGCGCATCGATTGAGTACGATTCGCGATTGTGATGAAATCATTGTTCTAGAGCGAGGGCGAGTGGTACAGCGTGGAACTCATGAACAATTGCGCGATCGAGATGGGGTTTATGCTCGGTTGATTAAGACTGAGGGCGAAGCATTACAGGGAGAGTAGTCACCTGTGTTTGATTAAAGTTCTATCTGCGATTTGATTCATGCTGAACTCATTTTTTGCCAAAGCGACTGGAAACGTTAAAGACATCACTGCGAATCAGCCTTTATTTCTCGCTGATTCAGACAAAACGTTCTGGTGGATTCGGTCTGGCTCTGTGGCAGTGTTTGCAGTGTCGGTCGAGCAGGGAACTCCTGCGGCGGCTCGACGCTATTTGTTTAGCTTAGAAGCGGGCGCGGCATTGTTTAATTCTGAATTGGAGGAGAGCGATCGACAGCTTTTAGTTGTGCCGATCGAACCAACAGAATTGGTACAGTATACGATTTCAACTGAGAAGGGCGATTTTCAGATTGACCCGATTGCACTTCTTAAAGCTTGGATTGATCATCTCAGTGCTGCCCTTCAGTCTGAGAATACAATCGCTTACACAAAAAACACAGCAACTGGTCAATCTCTTTCATCATTGGAATTAGAAGCAGGTCAGACTTACCAATCCTCTGAGATTGATTGGTTGCAAGTGCAGACCGGATGCTTCTCCTGGATGGGGCTAAAGTCGCTAGATGTAGAAACAGGTAGGTTTCCCCTTAGTCATCATGCTTGGATTAAAGCAGAACAGCGATCGACTCTGACGCTCAGCGCGACTCAAGATTTGAACTGGAATCAAATTTTATCCAGCCTAGCCGTGTTTCACTCGGTTGTCTTCGATGCGATTGCTTGGCTAGAACAACAAGAAGCCCAATCAGAACTTCAGCGTTTTGCGGAAAAAGAACGACTGAATCAGCAAGTGACCGAATCTGCCTTTGGTGAGTTAGCTTCGATTCTGATCCCGAAACAGAAGCAGTCTTTTTTTGAAGGCGATGCCTTACTGATTGCGATGGGTGCAGTTGGTCGATCGCTCAACATTGAGATCCGTCCCCCGGCAAAATCAGAAAATTTATCGCGGCTGAAAGATCCCTTAGAAGCGATCGTGCGATCGTCTCGAATTCGCAGCCGTCGGGTGTTGTTGCGAGATGATTGGTGGCGGCAAGATGCTGGCGCACTACTCGCTTATCGCAAAGCAGATCAATCTCCAGTCGCTTTGTTACCGATTCGGGGAGCACGTTATGACTTGTTTGATCCCACAGATCAATCCCGAACGCTTGTAACCCCTGAAGTTGCTGCAACTTTAGCCCCGGAAAGCGTGATGTTTTACCGCCCCCTACCCGCAACATTGCTGAACGCGGGCGATTTAATTCGATTTGCAGGCAGAGGACGCTTCAAAGACTTTGCCACCGTCATCGTCATGGGCATTCTGGGGTCGGTGCTGGGCATGGTTGTACCCCAAGCCACCGGGATTTTGATGGATTCAGCCATTCCCAACAGCGATCGTAGCCTAGTGCTTCAGCTTGCATTAGGACTCGCGGCAACTGCATTCGGTTCGACCATGTTTCAGCTTACCCAGACTTTTGCAAGTTTGAGATCGGAAACCGCTTCAGATGCAACGACACAAGCTGCCGTGTGGGATCGATTGCTCAATCTCCGCATGGGATTTTTTCGGCGATACTCGGTTGGAGATTTGCAGTCTCGCGTCACCGCAATTAGTAGCATTCGGCAACAATTGAGCAGTACGACTTTAAGAACGCTATTTAGCGGATTTTTCTCGCTGCTGAATCTGGGATTGCTGATGTTCTATAGTTTTAAGCTATCGATCGTAGCCATTGTTGTCGCGCTCATTTCGATCATTGTTACCACTGTTTCAGGTGTGCTGCTGCTTCGTAAACAGCGTCCGCTGTTAGAGCTACAAGGAACCATTTTTGGTTTGGTTGTGCAATTGATTAATGGCATCTCGAAACTGCGGGTTGCCGGGGCTGAAGAACGAGCGTTCGCTTACTGGAGCCGTCGATATAGTCAGCAGATTAAGCTGGAACTAAGCACTCAATTGATCGAAGATGTGGTGATATTGTTCAATACAATCATGCCGACCTTAACCTCGATCGCGCTGTACTGGTTTGTAGTAGGAATGCTGACAAAACCTGCGACCGCATTAGATGCAGAGCCAATGTCAACCGGTACATTCCTAGCATTTAGTTCTGCATTTGGAACCTTTATTAGTGGTGCCACCAGTTTGAGCAATACCACTCTCAGCATTCTGTCCGTGATTCCGCTTTGGAAACGAGCCAAGCCAATTCTCGAAGAACTTCCAGAAGTCGATCAAAGTAAAGCTGATCCAGGTAGACTCGCTGGAGGTATTAAGATTGATCATGTTGTATTTCGCTATCGAATGGATGGAGCGCTGACGCTCGATGATGTCAGTTTAGAGGCAAATCCCGGTGAATTTATTGCCTTGATCGGCCCTTCTGGAAGTGGTAAGTCAACCATTCTGCGACTTTTACTGGGGTTTGATACTCCAGAGCTAGGCAGCATTTTCTATGATGGACAAGATTTGGCAGGGTTAGATATCTATGCAGTGCGTCGTCAAATTGGTGTTGTTTTACAAAATGCTCGAATTAATTCTGCCTCAATTTTTGACAACATTGCTTCCGGCGCTCAAGTCACAATGGACGAAGCATGGGAAGCCGCACAGATGGCAGGATTTGCCGAAGATATTCAGGCAATGCCGATGGGAATGCACACCGTAATCAGCGAAGGTGGCAGCAATCTTTCCGGCGGGCAACGGCAGCGATTGATTATTGCACGAGCGCTGGTGCTGAAACCTCGGATTTTATTTTTTGATGAAGCGACCAGTGCGCTAGATAATCGGACTCAAGCGATCGTCAGTGAAAGCCTCGATCGACTCAATGTAACGCGGATTGTGATTGCTCATCGCCTCAGCACGATTCGCAACGCCGATCGCATCTATGTCTTGCAGGCAGGGAGAGTGGTGCAGGTCGGAAGCTTTGATCAGTTAGCAAAGCAGAATGGCTTATTTTCTCAGTTAATTGCTCGGCAAGTGGTGTAGGAAAATGAACAGAATCCTGGTGATTGAAACCGAGAGGAAAGCTAGAGAACAGTTAATTCAATGTCTTGAAGCTGAAGAATTTCACGCGATCGGCTGTGAAACCGCACCGATGGCAATGCAAACAGCACATCAATGGTTGCCTCATTTGATTCTCTGTGGCGTGAATTCCTCGAATCTGGACGGATTTGAGCTTTTGGCTTCGCTGCGTCAACAGACCGCAACGTTACCTATTCCTTTTATTTTTCTGAGCGCTCAAGCAACCACAGAAGACTATCGTCGGGGGATGGAGCTCGGTGCAGATGACTATCTGATTCAGCCTTCGATCGCAGAATTACTGCGAGTGATCACAGTCCGCATCGATCGCCAAGCCAAACTAAAGCAATGGTATGCCGCTCAATCGACAGTTCCATCAGATTCAACGATTTTTCCCACTGTGTCTGCCCGGCTTCAAGTTATATTTGACTTTCTCGAAGCGCATTACACAGAAGAGATTGGGCTAAAAGATGTTGCTGAGGCGGTTGGATATTCATCGACTTATCTTACTCACCTTGTCCGCAAGCAAACTGGGCAATCATTACATAGTTGGTTGATACAGCGTCGAATGAAAGCTGCATCGGCTTTATTGATTGAAACCGATCGCTCCATTGAGGAGATTGCGCGATCAGTGGGCTATTTGAATGTTTGTAATTTCTTTCGCCAATTTCGGCAAATCTATGGACAAACGCCTCGATCGTGGCGAAATCAACATCGAGGGACTTGCGATTTCTTAGTTCTCGAACGGGATCGAAAGAAATGCAATGTTTAACCAAGGAAACGCAACACTGGAATGAGTGCGATCGCATTTAATAGCGAAGAGCCTCAATCTATATTAGGAGCTTGACAATGCAAACAATTCAAGAAGCACTAGAGCAGGTATGGAGCGATGAAGCGCTCAAAAATCGCTTATTGAGCGATCCGAAGCCTGTCTTGTCTGAGTTTGGTTTGGACATTTCCGACCAAGTTGACGTTAAAGTGCATGAGAACACGGCAAACTGCCTCAACTTTATTTTGCCTGAGCAAGCGATTTTTGAAGGGGCTGACCCTGAAGCGCTTGATCCGGTTGCAGGGAAAGTGATGAAGCGAGCCTGGGCAGACAGTGAGTTCAAGACGCAATTGCTAGCTGAGCCGAAAGCTGCAATTCAAGATGCGACGGGCGTAACACTCCCAGAAGAGATGACCGTCAATGTCTATGAAAACACTCCAGAAGTGCGCCACATGATTTTGCCTGCGAACCCGAATGACTCAGAACTGAGCGATATGGATCTTGAAGGGGTTGCGGGTGGACTGTCTAAAGGCGCACAATGGGGCGTCGGCTGTGGCTCTGCTGGTGCAGTTACAGGAGTCGCTGCCGGAGGATTCGGAATCGCTGCTGCTGCTTTAGCCTTTAGTGCAGTTGGAACAGCCGTCACTGGAATTATTGCTGGCGGTTTAGGAGTTGCAGGCGGTGTAGCATCGGGTATCTCAACAGCAGGTGGCACAGTTGCAAGTTCAAAGGGCAAGTGCTAATCCCTAACTTGCGTCAAGCAGCATTTCGATCGTCTGAATGAGTTCCTTCGAGCCAAGTCAGACATTGTGCTGAATCCTAGCTCCCTGAAATCAGTGGTTGAAATTGGGGAGCTATTTTTAATCAGATGACTTTTATGAGTGCTTCCCTTTTTTCTAGTAACATTGGCTTGATTGATGCGGTATCCCTGCGCCAGAATTTGAAGCAATGGGCAGGAACACAGACGCAATCTTGGTGTGATCTGTCGGATGCAGCGTTGCAACAACGCCTCTCGACTACGAGCCATCTCAAACGATTCTTGGAAAAATATTGCGTCGATCGTAGCTTTCGGGAAGCGCTGCAAAGCAATCCGGGTGAGGCGATTCAACAAGCTGGACTTGCCGTAGCGCTACAAGATGTTGAATCCCTCTGGACACATCAGCCTGGAACAATTTCCGAAACGCTTCAGCATTTCTTTGCGTTTGGTCAAGATCGCTTACATTGGTCAGAACTCCAATCAATCAGTGCTCAATCGAGCCATGCGAAGTATCGAGCTTGGCGATCGCGGCAAATTAAACGCACTCAGCGCGAAATGCCTTTGATTGCTGCCAATCTAGCGCACGTCCCTGTGTGTTTTGAACTGAGTCAAGGTTGCTCAGTTGGTTGCTCGTTTTGCGCGATCTCCGCTTCGTCGCTACAAAATAATTTCTACTACACACCGGAAAATGCAAAGCTCTGGAGATCGATGCTTCAGGTACTACAAGATTTACTTGGAACGGCTGTGAGTGCGGGATTTTGCTATTGGGCGACTGATCCGCTTGATAATCCTGATTATGAACAATTCGCGGCTGAGTTTCATGATGTTTTAGGAATTTTTCCGCAAACTACCACAGCACAACCAACGAAATATCCTGAACGGTTGCGCTCGCTGCTCAAGCATTCGCTCGAAAAAGGATGTAAGTTGAATCGGCTATCAATTTTGTCAGCCAAAACGCTCGATCGCGTGTATAAAGAATTCACGGCTGAAGAGTTGGCGTTTGTCGGGATTGTGCCACAAAATCCAGAAGCAGTTGTGATCACGCAGTTTCCGTTTAAAGCTGAACTTGCTCCCAAAATTAATGCAGGACGGACATTCGGGACAGTGCGAAAACAACCTGTGATCGACGGCACGATCGCTTGTGTGAGTGGATTTTTGATCAATCTCGTCACGCGATCGATTCAATTAATCAGTCCTTGTAAAGCAACACCAGAAGTTCCTCGTGGCTACATTGTCTATGACGAAGAAACCTTCACAAATAGTGCCAGTTTGCGATCGATTTGCGATCGCATGATCGATCAACATATGTCCTAGCTGCCCATGATTGCCCAACCCCTGCAAATTTCTATTGCTCGATCGCTGACGGAAAAAGCCTTACTTCCCGATGAATGGTCAACGATTTGTGATACCCGTTTATCGAGCGATCGGCAGGGTGCTGAACAGTTGTTCCTTCGCTGGCAGAAACGGTTAGGGATGCGACAGGCTGATCCAAATGCGTTCGAGAAACGTTTACAGCAGTTAAAACTGGATCAAGACAGTGCGATCGCGTTTCTGACACCACGTAAGCTTCCTGAGGACACATCCCTTCCAGACTGGGCGATCGTGTTAGAAGCCATTCTACAAGTTGACAACTTTAAGCAACCGATTCTTAGCATTGCACAACTGCAAGCCTGGACAGAGGCAGAAGTGCAACAGTATGACATCAATCTTGGTGCAGTGCCACTGTTCCCAGAGTTTCTACATCCTTTTGTAACATGGGCACTGCGGGAAATTCAGTCACAGCAACCGGACTTATTAAGTTGGAATGCGATCGAAACGATCGGACGATATCTAGTTTGGCGATTGTCGGAGCTATCAGCACGCACTATTGCTTATGAAGTCAAGCAACACAGCTTCAAAGGCAAACTGCTGGGTGACACTCCAGAGCTACGGTATCAATATTTTGCTGAGCAAGTTTTAGGAAATTCAGCAGGACTCGCAGAGCTATTGCTGCAATATCCAGTATTAGGGCGGCTTTTAGCCGTTGCAACTCAACAAGTTGCCAGTTCAATCATCGAATTACTAACACGATTTAAGCAGGATATAGTCGATCTGGCTCAAGTCTTTGGCTGTGATCGTACTTCGTCGATCGCAGCATTGTTTCCCGGATTGTCTGATTCCCATCAAGGAGGGCGAACAGTCTGTCTTGTTCAAGTGAGCGATCAAACTAAACTAATTTATAAGCCTCGGAGCTTAGCGATCGATCATGCCTTCTATCACTTGATCGATTGGTTAAATCAAACCGGAAGCACACCGACATTTAAGACACTCAAAATTCTTGATCGTGTTGAATATGGCTGGACAGAATTTGTTGCGACTCAATCTTGTGATTCTGAAGCAGCGATCGCTCGATACTATCAACGTCAAGGCGGGCATGTTGCGCTGGCTTACTTCCTGTGTGGCGTGGATTTTCACTATGAAAACTTTATTCCATGTGGTGAATATCCAGTTCCGATCGACTTAGAAGCGCTACTGACGAGTGGAGTTCATGTTCCCGCACGTGAATGGAAACATCTGCCGAAGTATCTTTTACCTTCGAGTTTGTTTTCGATGCTATCAACCGGAATGTCAACCTATTGGCGGTCTGGAGATTTTGATCAGATTCTTTTTGCTGCCAGTGGGATCAATGGCAGTGGAGATCGCCCCTGGCATACTGCGGTTTCAGCTTGGAGCAACATCAATACCGATCGACTAACACTCAAACGCACTGCTCAACCTCTGCATTTTGATCAGAGCTTACCGCGATTGAATGATCAGCGAATTTCGGTCGATCGCTTTTTACCTGACGTTGTACAAGGGTTTGCTGCGGTTTATCGAACGTTACTTCAGCATCGCAAGTATTTACTTTCAGAAGAAAGCCCATTGCAGGCATTCTACTCGGTGCAAACTCGTGTTTTAGTGCGCGACACGAGCGATTATTCTGGATTACTAGCCTGGAGTGTAGCACCCGATCAGCTTACCAGTGGTGCAGCCTTTTTTGTGGCATTAGAGTCTTTGAGTGAACTGAGTCCGACCTGTGCCAGTCTAGCTCCGACTCAAGCGATCGTCGATGAAGAACGGCAGTGCTTACGCTGGCTCGACATTCCTAGTTTTTATGGATCGCCTGCTTCGATCGACATTTATTCTAGTGAGGGCACTCTCTATCCTGCCTTTGTTCAGCAGCCAAGCTTTCAACAGATGCAGCAGCGCCTAGAAGATGCTTCTGAAGAAGACTTAATTTGGCAAGCGGAACTTTTGCGGGTTTCATTAGCCATGGCACTGAATCTAGAAGCAGCCCCGAATCAAACCTCAAAACCCGCTTGGTTGAATCAATCATTGAATGCTGAATGGTTACAACTCAATGGTTGGGTTCCATTAAATGCTGCGGTAGCCGAAACAGAAGCCACTGATCCGATGCTGAAGTTAGAGACGCACCTAAGCGCGATCGCAGAAGTTCTGACAAATCTAGCCCTAAATCATATGGAGGGTAGTAGTTGGCTTAGTTTAGGACGAACTAACAACTCTGCAATGGTCGCTCCGGTGCATCATTATCCGTGGCACGCAGCGGGAGCAGCAGGAACAAGCTTGTTGTTTGCCAATCTCGCTCGACACACCGGAAACGAACAATACGCCCGTTTAGCGCGAGGGGGAATGAAATTTACTTTCTCAATGCTAGAGCAATTCAGCCAAGCGGGATTGTGGAATGATCTTTCCGTTTCGGGATATCACGGAATTGGGTTAGGCATCTATGCTTTGACGGAAACCGGGCGATGCCTCAACGATCGCAGCTTGATTGATCAAGCGTTGTCGATCGCTCTTAAACTAACCTCAGAGAAGCTACTGCGAGAAACTAATCCAGATATTCTGTGTGGCGCGGCTGGCGGATTGCTCACCTTGCTGCATCTACACCGACTGCATCCAGATCAAAGATTAGTCGATCGAGCCATTGATCTTGCCACTCCGATTCTCAAGTCCCAAGCTTCGGGAGCAGCAGCCGGATGGTTTATTCCTGAGTTTGAGCGTCCGTTGATGGGAATGGGACATGGCGCGGCAGGGATTAGTTATGCGTTGTTGCAGCTTTATGCAATAACAGGTGATTCACGCTTTAAGGAGTCGGCTCAGCGCGGAATCGCATTCGAGCAGCAGAACTTTGCGATCGAGCAGCAAGACTGGGCGGATTTTCGTCAGCCGATTGGACACACTCAGTTTATGACAGGCTGGTGTGCAGGCGCTCCGGGAATTGGTTTAGCTCGGCTGGGAAGCTTGGGAATGCTGGAAGATGAAGCGGAGATTTGGATTGATATTGAACGAGCGATCGCAGCAACCCAGAAGCATCTTGGCAAAGCACAACATCATTTATGCTGTGGTGAAGCGGGGCGAATTGTGTTTCTGGCAAAAGCAGCACAGCAATTAAATCGCCCGGAATTGTGGGAAACTGCAATCCAAGCCGCAGTTGCAACTATGACATTTTATGAGCGGCGCGGTTACTGGCGATTGCACGAGTTTTCAGAACGCAGAATCATTCCTGGCTTACTCGATGGCGTTGCTGGTATCGGGTTGATGTTGCTCTGGTTACTTGATCCAAAATCAACTTCTCAAGCTTGGATGTTGGCATGATGAAACCCTCGACACAAATAGATGCCTTTCAAGCGTTTCACAGCATTCCGATGTTGAGTGAATCCGAATGTCAAACGATTCGCTCAGTGATTTATGAATTGAAGCAGGATTGGACACGGCGCAATCCGTTTCTACCGTCTTACACGCTGGGAGCGGCAAGCTATCTCGATGCTGCTGAAAATGAGCAATATCTGCAATCTGCACAGCGATCGAATCCATTACTCTCTAGTCGATTTGCTGGGTTGTATCAACGCTTAGGAACTGTTCTTGCTCAACATTTAGGAGCACCAATCAACTACAATCACTCGTTTGCACTACCTGGGTTTCATATCTATCTATCGTGCGTTCTTTTTGAGTTCCCGATCGCTTCGATTCACATCGATTTACAGTATCAACAATTGCAGTGGGATGCAGAGGATACGGATTTTACCAATCCAATCTCCTTCACCTTACCCATCTCACTCCCGCAGTCAGGTGGAGGGTTGAATGTTTGGAATGTTGAGCAATCAGAAATGCCTGATTCAGCATCATTGCAGCAACTCATTCAATCTCGTGAGCAGCGCTTTTACCCGTATGAGATCGGATCATTGGTTGTGCATTCTGGATCGACATTACATCAGGCGGCACCGGGTTCTAACTTAAAACCAGATGACGATCGAATTACGTTACAAGGACACGGATTATTCAGTCGTGGATGCTGGCAACTGTATTGGTGATTCGCAAAGGTACACTGTTATGTTTTTTGACCCCGCTCACTTTCCATTTACTGCTTTGTTCGAAGCGAATTGGTTGATCATTCGTCAGGAGCTTGAGCAACTCCAATCGGCTCAGTTCATGCCGTGGGCAGAACGATTTTTGTATCAAGGGGCTTGGGAGGTCTTCGGCTTTTATGCGTTCGGGCGCAGACTCGATGAGAATTGCCAGCGTTGCCCTCAAACCACAGCGATCCTTGAGCAAGTTCCCAACCTGACCACCGCAGGATTTTCTTGTTTGCAGCCAGGAACCCACATTCTGCCGCATACAGGCTATACCAGTGCGGTTCTGCGCTGTCATCTGGGGTTAGTGGTGCCTGAAGGCTGTTCGATGCGCGTTGGAACTGAAACTCGACAGTGGCAAGAAGGGAAATGTCTGGTCTTCAATGACACGATCGAACATGAAGTCTGGCATCGCGGCAACACAAATCGGATTGTTTTGCTGCTTGATTTTAAGAAGCCTGAGATAGTGCAACCGATTGATCTAACCGTGCCGAATAGCGTTGCTCAAATGATTTCATCTCTCTAGGTTTAACCATGATTACCTTTGAATCATTAAACTTGTTTTCTGCACCTCCGTTTCGGACGATGACTTTCCCGAAGTTCCAGGCAATGCTGCAAAGCGTCGGCTTAGGTCGTCAGATGATCGCGATCGGTGCCAGCGAGAATAATCAACCTGTTGGACTGATTCTTGCAGAGATTCAAGCACAGTCCGCAAAAATTCTTTCTCTGTTTGTCAAAGCTGAGTATCGCAATCAAGGTATTGCCACTCGATTAATCGATCGCATCGAGCAAGCCTTAATCAGCCTCGGTTGTCAGGAAACTTACTTAGTTTATGCAGCGGGTAAGCAAACGGCTAAAGCACTAGAACGAGTTTTAGAAAAATGTGGTTGGGCTGATCCTGAACCTCGAATGCTGATTTGTCGTTGTACTCCTCAAGCTATGCAGCAAGCATCTTGGGTACAACGAGCGGTTTTACCACGATCGTTTGAGATTTTTCCTTGGACGGAACTGACTCTAGCAGATCGGGCTGCATTGCTAAACGCGAATTGGTATCCTTCTAGCCTGAGTCCGTTTGAGTATGAAGCCTCAATGGAACCCCTCAATAGTTTAGGGTTGCGCTATCAAGGCGAAGTCGTCGGTTGGATGATTACTCAGCGACTTTGCTCCGATACACTTTGCTATAGCTGTAGCTACATTCGCCCTGATTTGCAGCAACGCGGGCGAATCATTCCTCTTTATGCTGAAGCCATTAACCGTCATTGCACTCGACCTGATATTCCTAATGCGTCTTGGGTTGTGCCTTATATCCATGAAGGAATGGTGCAGTTTGTAAGACATCGCATGGCGGACTATATCACCTCAATGGATGAATATCGCCGATCGACAAAAACCTTCCCCGCACTCGTTGCTATATGATCACACTGAATTCCGAAGTTGTTCAATCGATCAACATTCTGACAGCATCAGACTGTGCGCGGGTGAGGCAAACGATCGTAGCACTCCGATCACATTGGATTCAACGCCATCCGGTCGCGCCGTTTTATACACTTGGGGCATCCAACTATTACGACATTGCCAACAATCCAGAGTGTCCTTATGGTCGCATTGCGGCTGAAGCGAATCCTGTTTTACAGAATCATTTAGGCTGGCTCTACGACCAACTCGCCCAGACACTTTCTCAGGTGCTACAAGCCCCAGTTTGCTATCCGGAGAGCTTTGCCCTTCCAGGGTTTCACATTTTTGAATCGTTTCCTGGATTTGAGCAACCGCAAGCATTGCTGCATGACGAATGGTTTCAGCAACGATATAATCCTAATGTGATTGCTACGCCGATTCACTGTGATACGCCGCATTTATTGTTTAACTGGGGTGCGTCCTATAGTGACATTGACTTCAATCATCCGATTTCGTTTACCCTAGCGATCGCACTTCCCCAAAACGGTGCTGGAATGTATGTTTGGGATTTGCATCGCAGCGAAACGCTGGGTCTGTCTCAAGAGAAAGTTCGCAACCTTTTAGACACACGAGATAAACAGCTCTATCGGTATCAGATTGGTGATGCGGCTGTGCATTCTGGATATTACTATCACCAAGTTGCACCCTTTTGGCAGGCTCAACCGAATGATGTCAGAATCACGCTGCAAGGACACGGCTTAAAGTGTCGCGGCATTTGGCAACTGTATTGGTGATTGATATGCTGACTCTAGAGCGCCTGAATTCGATCACAGCCCTTCCTTATCAAGCCTTTACCTTTCCTACATTTCGATCACACCTCCAATGCTTAGGAACTTCCTGCATTGCCATCGGAGCGGTAAAAGATGGTTGTCCGGTCGGGTTAATTCTGGCAGAACTTTCAGCAGACTTAAAGCGAGCAGAAGTGCGATCGATTTTTGTGACGCAATCTGCTCGAAATCAAGGCATTGGAACCGCACTGCTCGGAGCGCTGGAACAATCTCTAGCCGATCAAGGTTGTGCTGAAGTTCAGCTTGTCTACATGACCGGAAAACCTTCGGCTTCGATTCTGGAACGATTGTTAGAGAAATATTGTTGGACAGTCCCGCAAACTCGAATGCTTGTGGGGCGATCAACGATTGATCGAATGGCTCAAGCACCCTGGATGGCTCAATCTCATCTGCCTGCAACCTTCACAATTTTTCCCTGGGATCAACTCACGCATGAAGAGCGATCGTACTTGCAGCACCAACAAATTACCGCTGATTGGATTCCCTCCGATCTCGCCCCTTTAGAACAAGAACCGATCGAATCGCTCAATAGCTTAGGAGTCCGTTATCAAGGAACTATCGTGGGCTGGGTCATCACGCATCGCTTAAACCTAGATACAATCCGCTACACTTGTAGCTTTATTCGGGCAGATTTTCAGCGGCGAGGGCGAATCATTCCGCTTTATGTTGAAGCGATTCGACGACAAGCGCAAGCAGGAATTCGCAACGGAATTTGGACAGTTCCGCTTCGTCATACTGCCATGTTTAATTTTGTGCAAAATCGGATGGCTCCTTATATGACCTCGATCGCACTAACAAAAGGAGCTAAAAAATCACTCAGTTCGGAGCAGTCAGGATGAAAACGCTAGACAACATTGAACGAATTTCTGCGCCTTCAGTGCAAGTGTTTGAGCAAGACTATCTTCTCAAACAGAAACCTGTCGTTCTCACCGATTTGTTTGCATCGGATGCAATGAATGAATTGAGAACGATCGAGAGTGCCAAAATCCACCTAAGCTCAATGCCGTTAGAAGTCCAGGAAGAGTTTACTTCGTCAGTTCTCAAAACCTCGATTTTGCTGGATCAGCGTGAAAAGAAGCTTTGGTCATTTCAACAGTATCTTGACTATATTGAAGCTAATCCAGACACTCGCTTAATGGCGACAGAAGGACTGACTCCGCCTGAGATCCGACAACGCTTCGATTTCCCGGACTATGCTCGAATCAATGGAGATGAGACTTTCTCTGATGTTGCATCGCTGCTGTTTCTTGGGAATGCGGGTAACTATGCTCATCTCCACTTTGACGGGGATTATCGTCAGGTGTTGCTTCATCAAGTATTTGGCACAAAGCGGGTGATTCTGATTCCTGCGAACCAAGCGCAGAAGCTTAGTCCCATCGGCAATTTTAGTAATGTTTTTCTAGAAAACTTCTCTGAATCCGACAAAACTGCTTTTGTTCACTATGCAAACGGCTATGATTTTCTACTTTATCCGGGTGAAACCGTGTTTATGCCTGCTGGCATTTGGCATTACTTAGAATACTGCGAGACTGGAATGTCGTTTAGCATGCGCTTTGGTCGAACCGAGCAACTTCGATTTTTTGGAGATAAACTTCACGCTAATTTTTACTTGCAGAACATTGCAACTCATTTCATCGCTCAACAGCACCCAGAAATCTTCGAGAAAATTCAGTCTGCTTACCACAAGTCCTACCCAACATCTATTGCTAAAGCACAAGCCCTACAAGCCGTGTTTGAATCGATTTACCGTCGCTTGTGCTCAACGAGTATTCAAAAGACATATGCGTTCACGAATTTCGATGCAATTAATGAAAGCCTTTTACAAGCGGAAGCACAGCGTTTGTATCCTTCTCCCGTCTCCATTCAATCTTTGCTGATGGGTTGGAGTGGTTTCTAAGCTCATTGATCGTTAACGTGAAAGAATGTGAGCATGGCGGTAGAGACGGCTCTACCATCCCTCACTTCTCACCGACGGAGTTGCTGAATAATCCAGTCAAAGCGAGTCCCTGCGATCGCAGTGCCCTCAAGAATATCCAAATCGAGTTCGTCTTCTTCGAGTTCTTCAGCATCTTGTGCGATCGCGGCAGATGCAATGCCGCTCCGAATCAGCAGATCTTGACAACGGCTCGACAGAACTTGTGCGGTTGCCCGATAGAACCGTCCTGCAAACGCTGCATCTTCTTGAAGTTTCATGGCAAGTTGAGCCTGCGAGATCCGGAGCACCCAAGTCTCATCTACCGCTCTAACGCTCGCTGAAGCAACTCCGCCATCGACAAACGATATCTCTCCCAAAATATCGCCTTTCCCCCGCTTCGCCAGTTCTCGTGTTTGACCTGCGATCGAAATATCAATGCCTACAGTACCATCGAGCAGTAAGTACACGGCTGGAACAGGCTGACCTTGCTGAATCAAGATTGTAGCTGCTGTTGATTTTTCAGCACTGCCATTTGCCAACATCCAAGCAATATCCGCATCATTCAGCGTTGCAAAAAACATCAGAACTTTGCGGAGCGGCTCCCCTTCTCGGATCTGCCGATTGACCAAAGATGTACTCAAATCCCGCAGGTACTCAGACAAGTTGATGGCGAGAAGTTGATAAAAACGGGCAGCAAATCCACGATCGCGGCTCAACTCCGTCTTGAGTCTTGCTTTTGGAATGGCTAACACCTCTGACGATTGCTCTGCAAGAATGCTGATCAGCGCAGGTTGATCGCTCAGTAAGCTTGTTGCTCCTGCAAGTTCGCCGACTGAAAATAATTCAGAATGCTCATAGTTCGACCAAGATGCAGCGAGTTGACCTGTCAGACGCAGAAAGATGTCATCGATCTCTTTACCGCTTTGAATCAACAGCGTGTTAGGCGCATAAGTCGTTCGATGCGAGAACTGGATCAAGGCTTCTAAATCCTGATCGTGCAGGATACGAAGCACTGGGAGAGATGAAGTGAGTTGGTTCACGATGATCTAGAGCAGTAAGTTTTTGGGCGAATAATGTTGGTTTTCAGGCTTCTGAGGTCTTCATAATACCCAGATTGGTAAATTTTGAATCGCTTGATTTGGCTCAAGGCAATTCCAATGTATCTGAAGCTGATATTCCGCTTTTCTTGCATCTCGTCAACGATAAACCTGCTCAATTTAAGTCAGAAACGATAACCCACACTAAAGGTAAATCCTCGGTCTTGAGCATTGTTTCCACGATCGCTGAGCCTGACAAAGGGCACTGCATAATCTGCTCGCATCGTTAAACGCGGAATCGGCTCCAGAATCAGCCCAACTCCGCCTGATGATAAAAAACGTTGACTTGGCAACAGATTTGGATTGTCTGAGCGATTCCAAACTGTGCCAAAATCCACAAATGGAACGAGTTGTAGAACTGGAAGTCCTGCTGCATTCCGTTGGACTGTGATGCGGTCTTCAACTGAAACTCGAAACCCATTATCTCCCGATCGCGCATTCTGGCGAAAGCCGCGAATCGTTTGTCCGCCCCCGATGATAAATTGCTGTGAAGGTAGCAAACTATCTGGTGATAGTTGAATTGCTGCTTGAGCAATCAAAAAATGCTCATTGCTCAATCGCTGAACGCGTTGAACTTGTCCGAGCCAGCTAAAAAATCGCCCGTCTGGAATCGGGGAGTCGTTTACGGTCGCGTTAAAAACATTTAGACCGAAGTTGAATTGAGATCGCAGCACCCAAGCCCCTTGCGGATCGCGCCGCACATAGTCCTGCCCGAACTGCAAAACTCTAGCCCGACTGTTGCCTTCTGCATCTGCACCAATCCCAAATGGAAAAGGCGTATCTTGAAACAAGAAGGTTTGACCATTCTGAACAGTGAAGCCGATTGAGAGCGCTAGTTCCTCACGCGGCGATCGGATCAAGGGCTGTCGATAGCTAATTCCATGGAGAGCCGTGTTGCTGCGAATACCAAATGCAGAGAAGTTGGGAGCAATAATCCTGCCTCGACTTGGTGCAATTCTCAACTGAACAACACCATTCATTGCATTCACAGGCAGTTGATAGCTAAAGTCGAACGAATTTGAGCCGCCTTGCGCTGTGCGATAGTAAGATGCACTCAATTCGTCACCAGAGCGAGCTAAGTTTCGACAGCTTACAGTCGTACTGAATCGTTCAGATCCGACACTTGCTGGAGAAAAGTTGTCTGCACCAATAAAGGCTTGAAGTTGTGCTGCTTCTTTGATTTGTATTGTTAAGATGCTTTGTCCAAGGTTCTCGCCAGGTTTGAGGCTCGCTTCTACAGTTTCAAATAATGGATCAGCTTTGAGTAATTGCAGTTGATCTTCTAAATAATTTTTGTTGAATGGTGGCTTTGTTCCAATTTGTAAGCGATCGCGGACATACTGTTCACGCAAATGCTGTAAACCTCGAATCTCAATGGTCTTGATCGATCCTTCAATGACTCGAATCTGAACAACGCCTTCTTTGACGGTCTGATCAACAAGAATTGCTCTAGAGGTAATGAATCCACGCTCTAGATAAAGCTGTGTGATCCCATCTGCAACTGATTGCAAGTCTTCTACTGTGGCGGATTTGCCCTCGATCGGCTGAGTAATGCGCTGTATCTCCTCAGGCTTAAGCACTGTGCTACCTTGCACTTCAATTCGACGCACCAGAACTTTAGACGATTCTGGAGTTGTTTCGTTCGTTGGAGTGGGTGCGGGTTGCTGATTGTTAGGTAAAGCTTGTGGTAACGGGTTTGTTGCTGGTAGTGCCTGTGCTAGAAGATGACTTGGGATAGATTCTGCTGAAGCAGGACGAAGCGACCATAAGTTCAACAGCGTACTAAACAAGAAAAGCTGACACCGTACCATAGAAGCCTCATATATAATCCAGAGAAACACACCGGGATTGTTGGATTCGGCTTTCAAGATACTCGGAAAACTGATAATTGGCGCACTTTTCCTTGATTCTCAGGAGGGGCAGCGATCGACTGCAATTTCAATGGTATTCAACAGTAAAATATCCAGAACTCCTTTAACTCTGCGTCTTAGTTCTAAGCGTTTCTACGGTTGCTCTCCCATCTGCTAACCCTCCTTAATATCTGTCATTATGGTTCTCGCTACACACGAAAGCTGTATCTAGCTTCGCTGTGAAACAACTCTAGCTCTACAGGAACACTGAGCGACAGTTGCGATCGCAGTTTGATTGCCTGCCCAGAGTTGCTTGTCCTGATTATCGATAAAGCCGATGATTGCTTATTACTCCAGCTTCCTGATGACTGTCCTGAAAAAACTTCCGTTCGCGATCGCACTCATTGGTGTAGCGGGTCTAAGCCAGACTGCAACTGCTCAAATTGTTCCAACTGGAGGAACAATTTCAACACTCAACGGCAATCGATTTGATATTACTGGGGGAGCGCGATCGACGGATGGCGCGAACCTGTTTCACAGTTTCACCCAGTTTGGGTTGAATCAGAACCAGATTGCCAACTTTCTCTCTGATCTCACGATTCAGAATATTTTGGCGCGTGTGAACGGGAGCAATCCATCCATCATTAATGGATTGATTCAAGTAACAGGTGGCAACTCTAATCTCTTTTTGATGAATCCGTCTGGTATTCTCTTTGGCAATACGGCTTCTCTCAATGTTCCGGGTTCTTTTACTGCGACGACTGCTCCAGGTATTGGGTTTGGGGGAAACTGGCTCAGTGCAACCACCACGAACTATTCAGCCTTAAACGGCAATCCTGATGCTTTCGCCTTTCCCTTTGCGTTGAGTGGCGCGATCGTCAACACCGGAAATCTCACGGTTCCCAATGGAAATCTGACGCTGCTTGGGGGAACTGTCGTTAGCACTGGCACGCTCGCGGCTCCGAATGGACAATTGTTAGCCGCCACAGTTCCAGAACGATCGCTGGTTCGCCTCAATCCAACTGGAAGTTCTCTCAGCCTGGAAGTTGCTCCATCTCTGGCCTTTGCTGCTCCATCGGTTGCCACACTTCCGCAACTGCTCACTGGCGGAACGGGCACGAATGCAACTCGCTTGACGCTTAATCAAAACGGGGAAGTTGAACTAACCGGATCAGGATTACGGATTGGGAATGGTGATGTTGCAGTGAGAACTCTTACCGCTAAAGCAGCAACCCTATCCGCCGCTCAAACGCTTACCCTGTTTGAGAGCCAGTTTCAAACCACTGGAAATTTCAGCCTCTTTGCAAATGATACTGTCAGAGTGCGAGACAGCGTGACCAATCCGGTACTGATCCGATCACAAGGTGATCTCTGGCTTCGCGGCAACCAAGGAATTGATATTCTGGCGCTCAATCATCTTCAACAAACGCCTTTTGTCAGTGGTGGCAATCTGACTCTGATGAGTGATGGCATCATCTCTGGAGATGCTCATTTTGCCAGTCGGGGTAACTTCACGCTGCAAACTCTGAACGGCAATCCAGGAACATTTGTGAGCTTGTACGATCCGATCATTAGTGCAAATGGAGATGTCTCTTTCGGAGATTACACCGGAGCCTCTCTCAAAGTCGAAGCGACAGGCAGCATTAGAGGCGGCAACATTACGATCACTCAGCCCGATGTGGGGCTTACTGGATCTGATCCAGATATTGAAATTCTTAGCACTCGTCCTGCTGTCATTCTTCGAGCAGGCTTAAGCACACTTGCGAATCCGGTTAGTAGTTTCCCGGTGACAGCGGAAACCTCAACTTTCGAGCAGAACGCGCCAACCACTCCTGCGAATGTCAGCGTTGGCAATATTAGAACAGGACTGTTTTTTAGCTCTACTTCTCTAGATACGGTGATCATTCAAGCTCCCGGCACGGTCACTACAGGGGCGATCGATACCTCTGCAAATACCACGATCGATGCACTTGGTGGCGGGGTGAATATTAGCGCAGGCGGGGACATTGTGACAGGTGCGATCGACACTTCTGCAGTTAGTGTTTTCTACAGCGACATTACGGTCGGTGGAGCCGTAAGCTTGACCTCAACTGGCGGAAACATCACCTTTGAAAGTATTAATACTCGTGCAATATCTGGAGACGGGTTCTTTGGAGGCGGGGAGCGACCACCGATAGAAGGGGAACTACCAACAGAAGGGGAACTACCGATAGAAGGGGAATCACCAATAGAAGGGGAACCACCGACATCAGGAATTGGAGGCAGTGTTCAACTCTTTGCGCTAAATGGTACTGTTCGAGGAACTAAATTCGTGCCCCTGTTTCCAGCAGACACAATTCACACACAGTCCAATGCGTCGAGTGGAATCGTCGAAATTCGTCATGATGGTGGCATTTCCAATGCTCCGTTTGTGGTTGGAGATGCTGCAACAAATGGAACCGCAGGAGCAATCACAACCGATACTACAATCCCGCCGACAACTGCCTTCGGAACAGTTGGATCAGTCACTCAAAGCAATGCGACATTCACGTTTAAAAATGATGCACCGACTCTCAGCGCAAACACAACATTGTCCCCGGTTGAATCAGGACAGTCAATTACCTTTACAACTCGCGATCTCGCTCCCCTAGTCACAGATGTCGATCGTGATGCAACAACATTGTTTCTGAACCTTCTGCCCGGAGCAACTTTGAGAATCAATGGCGTTCCAGTCCAAGGGTCAACCGTGCAAATCTCCGCAGATCCTCAAACTCCTCAAACCTTTGAATACACTCCTCCGTCTGGAACAACAGGCAGCTTTTCAGCCTTTACGCTTACTGCATCTGATGCTGTCGCGACCTCTAACCCTGTGACTGTGCAAGCGACGGTTATAGCCGCACCGATTCCTCAACCGGATACTCCAACTGAGCCGAGCAATCCACCACAAGAAGCCCCAAAACCCAATATTGATCCGGATGAGTTTGAACAGGAATCAGAGGAGAGTTTAGATGCAATTCCCACGGTGAGTAGTTCAGACTCGTTAGAAGTTGATCCCTTCATGAGTGAAATTGATGAGGAGGTTTCACAAGGGTTTGAGGATTATTTAGAACTCGATGAAGTTGAACCGAAAGAGCTACCAGATGTCCGATCGGATCTCTCAGATGTAGAAACCAATACTGGCATTAAGCCTGCATTAGTTTACGCCTTGTTTGTACCCAGCGATATTTCTCAAGCGGAATCAACAAGCCGCTCTCAGGCTGATCGCGATCGCGACCAGCTAGAACTGTTTATCGTCACAGCAAAGGGCGCTCCGATTCGCAAACGGATTCCTGGAGCAACGCGCAGCACAGTGGTGAAACTCGCTCGACAGCTTCAAAAAGAAGTCTCCGACCGCAATCGAGTCCGCACGACAACTTATCTTGCTCCAGCACAACAGCTTTACCAATGGTTGATTGCACCGCTAGAAGCTGAGTTTAAGCACCGCGACATCCAAAGCTTAGTGTTCATCACCGATGCAGGACTGCGATCGCTGCCCTTTGCTGCCTTGCATGATGGCACGGGCTTCTTGATCGAGCGTTACAGTTTGGGATTGATGCCGAGTATCAGTCTCACCGATACTCGCTATGGCGATATTAGAAAATCTGAAATTCTGGCGATGGGGGCATCGCAGTTTCCTCAAACCGATCAAGCTCCTTTGCCTGCTGTCCCGCTCGAAATTAACACCGTAACGACGCTGTGGCGCGGAAGAGGCTTTTTGAACACTGCATTCACGCTAGAAAACCTGAAATCTCAACGAAACAGCAATCCTTATGGAATTATTCATCTTGCAACTCATGCCGAATTTCAACCCGGCACACTAAAAAATTCTTATATCCAACTCTCGGACACAAAGCTCCGGCTCGATCAAATCCGACAACTCGGTTGGAACAAGCCACCCGTTGAACTGCTGGTCTTGAGTGCTTGCCAAACGGCGTTAGGCGATGAAGACGCAGAACTGGGTTTCGCAGGTCTCGCTGTTAAATCTGGGGTCAAAACAGCAATGGCAAGTCTTTGGTCGGTCGATGATCAAGGAACATTAGAGTTAATGACAAAGTTTTACCAAGCTTTAAAGACCTCACCGATCAAAGCAGAAGCACTCCGACAAGCACAGCTTCAACTTCTAAAAGGAAAAGACAGCTTACGTTCTGATGAGTCGGCAACGAAACAAACATTCTCTCATCCCTACTACTGGTCGAGTTTCACGATGATTGGGAGTCCTTGGTGAAGGATGCCATAGCGCACGATCGCTTCGATCGTCCTGCGAGATTTCCACAGTCTTGGGCTTACTGAAGTTCTAACCTGAGTAGCCTTCGCGATGACCTTTGATTGCTGTCCTTTCTAGGATGACAGCAGCGCTCTACTTGTTCGCAAATCGTCACTAAACAAATCTATGAAACTGTTTCAATCTCTCTTAATGATTCCCTTGGCGCTTGGAGCATTCTCGGTTCCAACCGTTGCCGCTCCAACTCAGACGCGATCGTCCCAACTTTCCACGCCAACTCTGATTGCTCAAGCGTTTAGACCTCCAAGACGCGGTGCACCAAAGACTACGGCAGGTGGAGCGACGCGAGGACAGTGTGATGCAAGCCGCAAGAGCCTGACTCCCTTACTGCCCAAAGATAAGTTTGGCTTAACGGTTTCAGACCGTCCCACGCTGTTTTGGTCACTACCTCAAGCGGTGAGCGGCACTGCTCAACTCACGATTCTGGGTGACAAAGAAAGCCGTGTAGTATATGAAACGACGATCGCACTCCCAAAAACGGCAGGTATTTTTCAATTCACCCTGCCGCCGGATGCTCCTGCGCTCGAAGTGGGTCAGCAGTATCGCTGGTATCTGAGTATCAACTGTAAGGCCGACGGTACAGGCAATGAAATCAGCGTCGATGGCTGGATCGAGCGAATTGCACTCACTCCAGAACTCACCCAAGCGCTGAAAACAGCAACTCCGAGAGAACAAGTCAGGCTCTATGCAGAAGCAGGAATTTGGCACGAAGCCGTAACGATACTCGCCGCATTACGCTTGAGGCAACCGAGCGATCTAAGGCTGAACATGAGTTGGAGAGAGTTGCTGCGATCTGTCGATCTTTCTGCTGTGATGTCTGAACCCTTGGTTAATACTTGTCAATCTATGGTTAACAGTCGTCAATCTACCCGACCTTAACGCGGTTTTCAGCGCTTGAATGTTGTTTTTCTGATGCTCAAGACTAATACTGGATTAAACATAGAACGCGACAGATCATGCTCAAAGTCTCCCAGAATAGGGGATTTAGGGGGCGAGAATCTGTCGCATCCATAAATCAATTTGGTATAACAACATTCAAGTCTGCAACGCTGATCGTCACCGGAATTTCAGATGCCCTTGTTGCTTTTACTATGCCAAACTTACTGTTTCTAGGATCGGGATCAGCGTTCACGGTTGGAGAAGATAACTTTCACTCCAACATGCTCTTAACCAGCGATCGCGGACGAAAACTTTTAATTGACTGCGGCTCTGATATTCGCTTTTCACTCTATGCGGCGGGACTGTCTTATCTAGAGATTACTGATATTTTTATTAGCCATCTGCACGCTGATCACGCAGGCGGACTAGAGTTTATCGGCATGACGCGGCGATTTGATCCACGCTGCGATCGTGCCAATCTTTATCTAAGCAAAGATATCGCGAGTGAACTTTGGGACAGAACCTTATCCGGTGGAATGAGATCGATTGATCAAGATATTGCAACACTGGACACTTACTTTACAGTTCATCGCATTGGTAAAGGAGAAGGGTTCATGTGGGAAGGAATTCGATTTGAACTCGTACGCATGATTCATGTCGATACAGGATTCTATGTCATGCCGAGCTACGGTTTATTCTTTGAAGTTCAGGGCGTAAAAGTCTTTATCTCAGGAGATTCACAGCTTTGTTTACAGCAGAACTATCCATTTTATGAGCAAGCTGATCTGATTTTTCATGATTGTGAAACTGCGATCGTCCGAACTCCGGTTCATGCTCATTACAGCAAACTGATCACATTACCAGAACGTTTTCGCCGCAAAATGTGGCTGTATGGTTATCAGCCTGGACTCTTACCTGATGCTCAAAAAGATGGATTATTAGGGTTTGTTCGACGAGGACAACAATTTGAGTTATCTCTAATCACGGCTTAGCACCAAAGCACTAGGAGCAAACGCGATGATTTGGACGAGATTAAAACGACAACTTTGGCATTGGCGCGGTGTAGTGATTGCAGTCCCCAGCGTAACGGCTCTAGTGCTTGGATTGCGGTTTCTGGGCGCACTGCAAATGTTAGAACTTGCAATGCTAGATCAGTTCTTCTTGATGCGTCCGTCCGAGTCAAGAGAGTCTCGGATTGTAATTGTCGAAATCACAGAGCAGGATTTACGCAACATCAAGCGGACGCAACTCTCAGATGCAATGCTTGCTCAAGTCTTGGCCAACATTCGGAATCAGAAGCCGCGAGCGATCGGCTTAGATATCTATCGGGATCTGCCTGTTGAACAAGGGCTACAGAAGCTCAATCAAGTGTTCTTAACCACTCCAAATCTAGTTGGAGTTCAGAAGGTTGCTGAAAGCGTCGATAGTTCTGCGGTGGCACCACCGCAGATTCTGAAGCAGCGCGATCAAGTCGGCGCGAATGACTTACCGATCGATGGAGATGGCAAGATTCGCCGCAGTTTGCTTTATTTGGATGATCCAGCAGGCAATACGGTGTTTAGTTTTAGCTTTAAGCTGGCTTTGCTCTATTTGGAAAAGCAAGGTATCCAGCCCGAACTGACTCCAGATGAGAAAGTCAAGCTAGGTCAGGCAATTTTTCCCAGTTTCGCTTCAGATGATGGTGGATATCAACGAGCAGAAGCGGGAGGATATCAAGTTTTGCTCAACTATCGCGGGCAGATTCAGCAGTTTCCAACGATTTCGTTGACTGAGGTATTACGGAATCGCATCCCGACTAAGTTGATGCACGATCGCATTGTATTAATCGGCAGTACGGCTGAGAGTCTCAAGGATTTGTTCTACACGCCTTATAGTAGCAGTTTGCTCACTGCACCCAAACGCACGCCAGGTGTGGTGATTCATGCTAACGCAATTAGCCAAATTCTGAGTGCTGCACTGGAAAAGCGATCGCTGATTCACACTTGGAACGAGCTACTTGAGATCGCTTGGATCATTAGTTGGGCGGGTCTAGGGGCGCTTTTGATCTGGTGCAATCGATCGACCAATCAATCCTCTAAACTGAGCGATCGATATCGTCTAAGTTTGATTATCGCAAGCATTCTCACGGCTGGAGGCGGGTTAGTCTTGGTGGGCTATGCTGCATTTTTACAGGGACTCTGGATTCCAGTGGTACCGCCTTTGATAGCTTTGACGGGTTCAGCAATGTTTGTGACTTCTTATATTGCTAGAACTGCGGCAGAGATTCGTAAAACCTTTGGGCGCTACTTAACCGATCAAGTCGTTGCCAGTTTGCTCGAAAATCCGGAGGGGCTGAAAATCGGTGGAGAACGGCGAAAGATTACGATTTTGACCTCGGACTTACGCGGCTTCACGGCGACCGCAGAACAACTTCCACCCGAAGAGGTCGTGAAGATTCTAAACATTTATCTCGCTGCAATGACCGATGTGATCACAGCTTACCAAGGCACGATCGATGAGTTTATGGGGGATGGCATCTTAGTTTTGTTTGGTGCGCCAACGCTCCGAGCCGATGATAGCGAAAGAGCAATCGCTTGTGCAATTGCGATGCAGCAAGCCTTGATTTCGGTGAACGAAAAACTTCAAAAACTGGGCTGGTCAGCTTTAGAAATGGGCATTGGAATTCATACCGGAGAGGTTGTGGTTGGTAATATCGGCTCAGAAAAGCGCACAAAGTACAGCGTGATTGGGAGCCATGTGAATTTAACCTATCGGATTGAATCTTTTACGATCGGCGGACAGATTCTGATTTCAGAATCAACTGCACAGGAAGTCAGCGATGCTCTCGTGTTTCGAGAAATGCAGCAGGTGCAAGCGAAAGGCATTAAGCATCCAATTACAGTTTATGATGTGAGTGCAATTCGGGGAACTTACAACTTAGCTCTGCCAGAACGCCAAGAGTCCCTAGTTTCACTGCCCCGATCGATTCCGCTTCAATATGCCGTTTTAGACGGTAAACAGATTAATGGCACTTGGTTTAAGGGAGCTTTGATCAAGCTTTCTGAGCGAGGTGGAGAAATTCAGATCGCCGACCTCAATCCGGAAACATTTCCCTCAGTGCAAACCAATCTCAAGCTTAATCTTTTTCTACCAGATGAGCCAGCTTTTGCTGAGGAAGATATTTATGTGAAAGTCCTGAAAGTTTCAGTGGACACAGGACTAATTCAGGTTTATTTCACAGCAAGGAGTCCTTATGTGAGGCTTCACCTAGAACAACTCTTTACTCTGAGTCTGCAACAAAGCTACACCTGTTAACCGTCGCGATTGCTATAGCAATCCTAATTGACTCGTGAAAAAATGCCATACAGTTGAAGCTTGGGGAAACTAAACACCTGTTGATGCAGGACAAACTCCAATAACCACTTGATCAGTGCAAAGGAAGTGGGGTAAAAAATTTGTATTTAACAATCAACACCTCGGATACCATGAATTCAAAGTTTTTCCTTGAATAGATGATGAAGCCCTCGTTTGCTGCTCACACGCCAAATGTACAAGACCAGTGGCATCTTCTAAATCTTCTCCACTGTGGCAAGCCGCAAAAGATAGCGAATCAATCGCATATGTGCTGGTGCAAATCCGCAATCTTTGGCGCTTTGCTATCTCAGCCGACGATCACTATGGCCCAGTTTACAACTTAAGTATTGCTCATCCGATCATTGATCGGATGAATGCTGCTCATCGAATTACTCGTTCCGACCGACCGATTAACTTAATTCTGCTGAGTACCAGTGGTGGAACTCAGGTTGCTTTAGGTGCTGCATCTCATCTCAAGTACTGGATCAATGCGCGTGTCACAGTGATATCACTCGGTGGCGCCTTTGAAGGCAGAGCCGGATTTAATGATGTCGATCACCTCTATCACCTTTGGGGCGATCGTGATTGGATTACACAGCTTCCCCGCGTTGTCTTTCTTGCACGCTGAGGTTTGGTGAGCGGTCCTCCGGTGAACCAAGCGAGACAGCAGGGACGCTATACGGTTTGCAATGTTAGTAATCAAGAACACTCTGGATCTGAAGAATACTTCGGAAAAGCCATTGTATTTAACCAGACCTCTTATCTTAAACACACAATAGAACAGGTTAATCAATTGCCGATTTGGTCGATCGATCAGCCCCTAACCCCTACCTGTCCTGCTCGAAAAGAACAACCCAAATAGGAAAAACCATTATGAGAACAGGACAAGCGATCTCTTTAGTTATTTTTATTGTCTGTCTTTATTTTGCCTGACAAGTTCGGCAAGTTCTGCTGCTGGTGTTTAGTGCGATCACGCTCGCTTCCAGCTAGAGCAGGCTGAAACTTACTTGTGGCAAGGACAAATTGAGGCAGCACTGGCATTGTTGGCTCAAGCAACAGACAAATCCGCACTCAACTTTTGCGCTTACCTTCAGACTCTCGCCATCTCTCGCCATCAGTTGATTGACTATCAGCAGTTTCAGTCTGACCCACTCTGCTCGATTGGCTCAGGAGCAGTAGAGCCTACGGTTAAACAGATTGACAGTCGATTGAATCTCTCTACCGCTCAGTGGAAGCGAGAGAATGTCAATCAGATGTTGAGGTTACGTTGTGCTTATCTCAAGCGAACCTTAGCTGCATAGCGCTCTTTTACATTTGGGATGCTCCCGTTGAATTTCTGGGTCTTCGAGTTCGGAAAATTGCATGAGTGCAGGAGGCATAGGGGAGTTTCATGGAAAGAATAGAACTAGCGCTGAAGCCAAACTCGAAGTACAGAGAGGAGTTGATCAGTTTCGACAGGCTTAGTGATGTAGTCTGATGCTCCGGCTTCCATACATTTTTCTCGATCGCCCCGCATCGCTTTTGCAGTCAGTGCAATGATCGGCAAGTCTAAAAACTGGTTGACTTGTCGAATCGCTCGGGTTGTTTCATAGCCATCCATTTCCGGCATCATTACATCCATCAACACTAAATCAACATTTGGATGCTCTTGCAGCATCGTAATGCCTTCTCGACCATTTCCTGCATAGAGAATCTCCATCTGATAACGCTCTAGTACACTCGTCAAGGCAAAGATATTCCGTATATCATCATCCACGATGAGAATTTTCTTGCCTGCAAGTGTAGTATCCTGCTGTTGAGATCGCTCTAGCATCTGTCGCTGCATTTCCGGTAAGTTCGCTTGCACGCGGTGCAGGAACAAGGCAGTTTCATCAAGCAAGCGTTCTGGCGATCGTACATCCTTGAGAATAATTGTGTCTGAAATGCGCCGCAGTTCTCGTTCTTCTTGAGCGGTAAGCTCCTTTCCGGTGTAGATGATAATGGGTAAATGGATGAGGCCCTGCTCTTGCTTGACTTGCTCCAGGAAGGCAAATCCATCCATATCGGGCAACCCTAGATCTAGAACAAGACAATCAAAGCGTTGCGATCGCAGCATTTCTAGCGCTTCTGCCCCAGTTGCTACAGCAGTACTGACTACATCCGTACTGCCAATCAACTCAACAATGCTTCGACGTTGCACGTCATCATCTTCCACAACGAGCAAACTCTTCATTGGTCGCTCGACGAATTCTTTGATGCTTGCCAAAGCATTGAGTAGAGATTCACTGTTCACTGGCTTTTGCAGGTAAGCGATCGCACCCTGCCGTAAACTCCGTTGTAAGCCCTCCTCAACGGACATGATGTGAACGGGAATATGGCGAGTGTCATTGTGGTGCTTCAGCCGATCTAACACCATCCATCCATCAAGAACGGGCAGGCGAATGTCGAGCATGATTGCCGTAGGTTTGAACTGTTGTGCTAGTTCTAGACCAACATTGCCGCGTGTTGCAACGATACCTTTGAAGCCTTGCTGCCGTGCTAAATCCAGTAGAATTCGAGCAAAATTCACATCGTCTTCGATAATCAGCAGGGTCAGGTCTTCCGGCTGAATGCTGTCTCGGTCATCTTCGATCGCACGCTCAAACACCGTAATCGCTGTTTCTGACTGATTGCTGGTAGGGGTTGGAGCTTCGGAGGCTGAGCGCATTGCCGTAGACCGAGCTACCGAAGGTTGGGAAGCGGAGAGTGCTGACTCAGACCTGGATGAATCCCAACGTCCGCTATCACTTTGGGGTAGATATAGTGTAAAAGTACTCCCCCGCCCTAGTTCGCTTTGCAATCGAATTTCGCCACCTAACAATCGAGCAATTTCCCGACTGATCGATAAGCCTAAGCCTGTACCGCCGTACTTACGGCTGGTCGTCCCATCTGCCTGCTGAAATGCTTCAAAAATCACCTGTTGTTTGTTCGGAGCGATGCCAATTCCAGTGTCAGAAACGGCAAAGGCAATCACACGATCGGCACGGTTCAGGGTGTCTTGATCAAAACTCCAGCCCCCAGACGCAAGACTTACTCTGAAGCTCACTTGACCTTGTTCAGTAAACTTGAAGGCATTCGAGAGCAAGTTTTTCAGCACTTGTTGCAGCCGTTTCGCATCGGTGTACAAACTGCGCGGCAACTGCGGATCAAAGTGCATCTGGAAATCAAGACTGCGATCTTGGGCAACTTGCCGGAAGGTGCGATCGAGATGGTTACGCAGGTCAGTAAATGTCATTGGTTCTGGATCGAGCGACATTGTTCCCGATTCGATTTTCGCTAGATCCAGAATGTCATTAATTAGCCCCAGCAAATCGTTTCCAGAAGAATGAATGGTTCGGGCATACTCGATCTGCTTATCCGTTAGATTGCCCTCAGTGTTATCGGCAAAGAGACGGGCAAGAATTAATAGACTGTTGAGCGGCGTTCGCAACTCATGTGACATATTCGCTAGAAACTCAGACTTGTATTTAGAGCTCAAGGCGAGCTGTTCGGCTTTTTCTTCCAACGATCCACGCGCCTGCTCAATCTCTTGATTTTTGCGCTCAACTTCTCGGTTTTGTACCGCTAACAGTTCTGCTTTTTCCTGAAGTTCTTCATTGGTTTGTTGGAGTTGCTCCTGTTGATTCTTGAGGAGTTCTTCAGAAGCTTTCAGCGATTGTGCTTGTTGTTCTAATCGTTGATTGGTTTCTGTGAGTTCTTTCTGTTGGCTTTGGAGTTCTTCTGCCAAAGATTGCGACTGTTTGAGGAGTTCTTCGGTTCGCATACTAGCCGCGATCGTATTGAGTACGATCGCAATACTCTCAGTTAACTGGTCGAAGAAGGTCAAGTGAATATCGCTAAACCGAGAGAACGAGGCAAGCTCGATCACAGCCGTCACCTGCCCTTCAAATAACACAGGTAGCGCAACTGCATTGAATGGAGTCGCTTCGCCCAGCCCCGAACTAATTTTGATGTATTCGGGCGGGACTTCGGTGAGCAAAATGCGCTCTTTTTCTAAAGCACATTGTCCGATGAGTCCTTCTCCCAGTTGGAAGCGGTTTCCTAAGTGCTTGCGTTCTCGATAAGCATAGGTGCTAAGTAGCTTGAGATAAGGCGCATGATTCTCGCTCGCTTCCATCAGATAAAAGACCCCGTGTTGCGCCGAAACCAAGGGGGCTAATTCCGACAGAATCAGTTTGGAGACTGTCTCCAGATCGCGCTGACCTTGCAGCATTCGAGTGAACTTCGCCAAGTTGGTTTTGAGCCAGTCTTGTTCAGTGTTCTTTTGCGTCGTTTCACGCAGGTTAGCGATCATCTGGTTGATGTTGTCTTTGAGAACCGCGACTTCTCCTTTTGCTTCAACGGAAATCGATCGCGTTAAATCTCCCTTCGTAACCGCCGTTGCGACTTCAGCGATCGCTCTTACTTGCGTTGTCAAATTCGCTGCGAGTTCATTCACGTTGTCAGTCAAATCGCGCCACGTCCCCGATGCCCCCGGAACTTTCGCTTGTCCTCCCAGTTTGCCTTCGCTTCCTACTTCTCGCGCTACGGTGGTAACTTGTTCTGCAAACGTTGCCAACGTATCAATCATTTCGTTGATCGTGTCGGCTAACGTTTCGATTTCACCTTTAGCATCGAGCATTAACTTGAGTTTCAAGTTTCCGTTAGCAACCGCAGTGACCACTCTTGCAATGCCTCGCACTTGAGCTGTGAGATTGCTTGCCATCGAGTTCACGTTATCTGTGAGATCCTTCCAGGTTCCAGCGACTCCAACGACTTGCGCTTGACCGCCTAACTTCCCTTCAGTCCCTACTTCACGAGCGACCCGTGTCACCTCCGAGGCAAAGGAACTCAACTGATCGACCATTGTGTTGATTGTGTTTTTCAGGTCGAGGATTTCACCTTTGACATCGACGGTGATCTTTTTGGATAGATCGCCATTCGCGATCGCAGTTGCTACTTCTGCAATGTTCCGTACCTGTGCTGTGAGATTGCCCGCCATCAAATTGACGTTATCGGTCAAATCCTTCCAGGTGCCACCCACACCTCGGACATAGGCTTGCACGCCCAACTTTCCTTCGGTTCCCACTTCGCGCGCCACGCGGGTGACCTCAGAAGCAAACGAGTTAAGTTGATCCACCATCGTATTGATGGTGTTTTTCAACTCTAGGATTTCACCTTTGACATCGACCGTGATTTTCTTCGATAGGTCACCATTTGCAACCGCAGTGGTCACTTCAGCGATGTTTCTCACTTGTGCGGTTAAACTCCCCGCCATAAAGTTCACACTATCGGTGAGATCCTTCCACGTCCCGGCAACGCCCTTGACTTCTGCTTGTACGCCTAGTTTTCCTTCTGATCCCACTTCACGCGCCACGCGGGTGACTTCTGAAGCAAAAGAATTGAGTTGATCCACCATTGTGTTAACAGTGTTCTTCAACTCTAGGATTTCACCTTTGACATCGACGGTGATCTTTTTGGATAGGTCGCCATTTGCAACCGCAGTCGTCACGGCTGCAATATTTCTCACTTGTGCGGTTAAACTCCCTGCCATGAAGTTCACACTGTCGGTGAGATCTTTCCACGTCCCGGCAACGCCACGTACATCTGCCTGGACACCAAGTTTTCCTTCGGAACCCACTTCCCGCGCCACCCGCGTTACTTCTGAGGCAAATGAACTAAGTTGATCCACCATTGTGTTAATCGTGTTCTTGAGTTCGAGAATTTCGCCTTTGACATCGACCGTAATCTTTTTGGACAGATCTCCATTTGCAACGGCTGTGGTTACTTCAGCAATGTTCCTTACCTGTGCGGTCAAATTACCTGCCATGAAGTTCACGCTGTCGGTCAGATCCTTCCAAGTTCCGGCAACGCCACGCACTTGAGCTTGCACCCCTAACTTCCCTTCAGTTCCCACTTCCCGCGCTACCCGCGTCACTTCCGAAGCAAAAGAATTGAGCTGATCCACCATGATGTTGATGGTATTCTTCAGTTCAAGAATTTCGCCTTTGACATCGACCGTGATTTTCTTCGATAGGTCGCCATTTGCAACCGCAGTCGTCACTTCAGCGATGTTTCTCACTTGTGCGGTTAAACTCCCCGCCATAAAGTTCACGCTATCAGTGAGATCCTTCCACGTCCCGGCAACGCCCTTGACCTGCGCTTGACCGCCAAGCTTTCCTTCTGCTCCCACTTCTCGCGCCACTCGCGTCACTTCCGAAGCAAAAGAATTAAGCTGATCCACCATTGTATTAACGGTGTTTTTCAACTCTAGGATTTCACCTTTGACATCGACCGTAATTTTCTTCGATAGGTCGCCATTTGCAACCGCAGTCGTCACTTCTGCAATATTCCGCACTTGAGCCGTGAGATTGCCTGCCATCGAGTTCACGCTATCGGTCAAATCCTTCCACGTCCCAGCAACCCCTCGGACATCTGCTTGCACGCCCAACTTTCCTTCGGTTCCCACTTCGCGGGCAACTCGTGTCACTTCCGAAGCGAACGAGTTAAGTTGATCCACCATCGTATTGATCGTGTTTTTCAACTCTAGGATTTCACCTTTGACATCGACCGTAATCTTTTTGGATAGGTCGCCATTTGCAACCGCAGTCGTCACTTCAGCAATATTCCGTACTTGAGCCGTGAGATTGCCCGCCATCGAGTTCACGCTATCGGTCAAATCCTTCCATGTACCCGCGACTCCGGGCACATCTGCCTGCACCCCCAACATTCCTTCGGTTCCCACTTCCCGCGCCACCCGCGTCACTTCCGAAGCAAAGGAATTAAGCTGATCGACCATGGTGTTGACGATTTGAGCCGTTTGCAGAAATTCCCCTTGTAGGGGTCTGCCCTCAATCTCAGTCGCGATCGTTTGAGTCAAATTTCCGGTTGCTACTGCCCGAATCACCCGCGTTGTCTCGGTCATGGGCTGTACTAAGTCTGTAATCAGCGTATTCACAGAGCCGATCGATGCCTTCCATGCCCCCCGCGCATTGTCGATCGCAGCACGTTCGCTAATTTTGCCTTCTTTGCCAACCACGGTGCTGATGTGGTCTAGCTCGGTTGCCATTTGCTCATTCATCTCGATGATGTCATTGAGCGTATCGGCAATTTTCCCTGCAATTCCGGTTTGCTCGATCGGCATTCGGACGGAGAAATTGCCCTTTTTCACTTCAACCAGCGTTCTGAGAAGCTGCTGAAGGTCAAGATTATCCGGTTCGCTGGTGAGAGGTGCAGTTGTCATGGCAAGGTAGGCAGGTAGTTTAAGCCAAAATCAGAATTTTCTCTGCCCCAATTCGATACCAGAGACGTATTCCGAACTCATTATCCATCTTCCATGTCTATAAATGACCTCTACCAATAGAGGTAGTTTTCGCTGCTTTCTATCTTATTCTCTATCTTTAGATAGAGGATAACTTCCTGCTATCAGCTAAGGTTTTGCCAGGGAGGGTTATAACGTCTCGCTCAGCATTCCGCTAAATCGATAGCCTAGATCCCGCTAATTTAACGAAGAAAGGAATCAGCTTTTGAAAGGTCAGTCGCTCAACCAAGAACCCAACGCCGAAGATTTCAATCGCTTAGTCGATTCTGTCGTCAAAGCTGTGCTGAAAGTGGGTCAGAGCCAAAACCTGGAAGAAGCGATCGTAATTCGCAATGAACTGCGTCGTCTGCCGGATGCACTACTCACCGAAGTTCTCAATCAGGTGATGCTACATCTCGTGTCCGTCGATCCGCTCTTATGTCGCTGGTTTATTATTGATGTTTTTCTGCGCGATGCTCCAGCAGAAGGTAGAGCAGATGTAGCAGAGCGAATAAACCTCCTATTGGCGGATCTGCAATCGAGCTAGTTCTCTGGCTCTTTCTGCTTTAATTGTGATGTTTCTGACAAGTGCTTTGAGAAGCAAGGATGCTTTGTTATACTTGCGGTCGTTTTGTAAAACTGAAAAGATAGACCAGTTACTCGATCGTAGTCAAAGCAGTTTGATACGCGCTGTAGACTTCGGAGCTGAAGCAAGCGAAAACTACTTTTTCGATCGCGTCATTCTCATGCAGAAAGCTGATTGTTTCTCGGAGCGCAATCTCACAAGCTTGCTCGATCGGATAGCCATAAACGCCACAACTAATCGCCGAAAATGCGATCGTTCTCACTTCATGTTGAATTGCCAATTTCAGGCTTTCACGATAGCAAGAGGCTAGGAGTTCTGGTTCACCCTTTCTGCCATCTTGCCAAACAGGGCCGACTGCATGAATCACAAACTTTGCAGGCAGTTGATAGCCTTTGGTGATCTTAGCTTGCCCAGTTTGACAGCCCCTCAGCATCCGACATTCTTTAACCAATTGTGAACCTGCGGCGCGGTGAATCGCTCCATCAACGCCACCGCCGCCCAAAAGAGAGCTATTTGCAGCATTCACGATCGCATCAACTTCGAGTTTAGTGATATCCGCAATCCTGATTTCAAGTTTGTCGATCACAGCCATCTTGATTTCCTCTCAACGCGGCGATATAGAGGCTTCGCCTGCATTAGAACTTACCGATTTACTATATATAGCAATCCTAAGTCATTTGTGAGATGCGTAGTTGATCGCGCCCCCTAAATCCCCCACGAGTGAGGGACTTTGAGCAAGAGGCGTTGAGTTTCAAAGTCCCCCAGAATGGGGGATTTAGGGGGCAGAAGCATACTGAAACGGAGCGACAAAGCCTCATTTATAATTCATTTAGGATTGCTATATCTACATATTGGGCTGGATCAAATTCTTCAGCGAACTGCCTTAGCACGATCGTAGGTTGACAATCTCTCACCTTCCCTTATCTCAAGAATTCTAGTCAAGAATTCTAGCGACTGCTCTAAATTCCGCTGGGCAAGGAGGCGGAATTAACAGAAAGAGGAAGACCGAACTGGGTGAGACAGGCGATAATACTGCTCATGAGTCCGACCATCGTTACGTTAATGGGAGCGAGGAGATGCAGAACCGTCGATGATGCTGGATCAGTGGGCAATTTTTTCAGAAGCAATTAAAGTTCCACTTGCCGATCTACCGATTAAAAAAGTCTCCCTAGTTGCCTAAGTGCCAAGATTAGGCGAGTGAAGAGGTTTCTCTGACGACTTAACGCACTGTTATTTGTATATTTGCTCACTATGGACTTATACGATCGCTTGAGCCAAACCAAACGCCAACGCATCAGTGATGGAGCTACTGTTCCGATCCTAGAGGGATGTGATTCCACTCCTCGAACACTTGTGTTGCTCTGGTCACAACTGGGGGATTTCGACAGTCTCGAATACGCTTGGTGGATACAGCGAGAGGTGCAATTACTCCAAACAGCCGGAATTGTGGTTCGCGCCGTTGGAATCGGCGATCTTAAATCCGGCGAGAAGTTCTGTGCATATACAGGTTTTTCTCCCGATTGCCTCTTTGTCGATCCGACAGCGGAACTACATCAGCAACTTGAGCTATCTCCTGGATTGTCGCTCAAGCTTTCCTGGCTCTCTCCATCACAAAACGCTTGGCTCAATCTATGGCTGATGTGTGCTGGCATAGGTAGCCCTGGAACCCTAGCGGAAGTCTTTCGAGGCTATCGAGGCGATCGACAAGCCCCACAATTGATCGCAGATGAAGAGACTGTCAAAGCGCCACCGCTCCCACCGCTTAAAGGCTCTACCTTTCGATGGGCGGGGGGTAGCGGTTTCCAGCGTCCGTTTGAACTCGCCACTTTGCGACTGCGAAATATGACAGAAGTGCTGAGCCATTGGAAAACTTATGTCCCTAACTCGGCATATCTCACGCAGCGCGGTGCAACGTTTTTGTTTGATACTCAGGGTCAGTTGCTTTATGAACATCGAGATCAGGCAATTCTGGGGTTTGCGAAGCAGATGAGTCAACCGCTCTCGTTTCTTGAGTCGCTGCCTGATCTAGCGCCACCTTTATAGTTTGAAGTCCTGCTGCTGAGGGTTTTTGTGATGTCTGAACGTTCCTATGATGTTGTTCTGTATGGTGCAAGTGGATTTGTTGGCAAACAGACCGTGCAATATTTTGCCAGGTATGCCACTTCTGAATCGGTACGCTGGGCGATCGCAGGGCGAAATCGTCAAAAGTTAGAAGCAGTTCGAGGTGAAATCGGCGTAACTGTGGATGTGCTAGTTGCTGACAGTCACGATCAGCAGGCAATTGATGCGATCGCATCTCAAACACGGGTCGTTCTTACCACGGCTGGCCCCTTTGCACTTTACGGGAATGCCCTGGTGGATGCGTGTGTGCGACTCAAAACGCACTATGTTGACATTACCGGAGAAACGCCTTGGGTGAGAACGCTCATCGATCGCTACCATGCTCAAGCCGCACTCGATGGCACCCGCATTATTCCCTGCTGTGGCTTTGATTCTGTCCCATCCGATTTGGGCACTTACTTGATTGTTCGCTACATCCAACAGGTATTGCATCTGCCCTGTCAGCAGGTGAACGCTTACTTTCAGGCGTTTGGAGGCTTCAATGGAGGCACACTAGCGTCTGCGTTCAACCTCTATGATTCACGAGGGCTAACACAAATGAATGAACCCTTCTTGCTGAATCCATCTCAAAATCAGACTCAACCTCAGATCGAGCGCAATCGTGACCCACAACTTCCCTCTTTTGATCCAGATCTCAACACTTGGATTGCTCCCTTCTTTATGGCACCTGTCAACACCCGCATTGTTCGTCGGAGTTGCGCTTTGCTTGAGGAGTGGCAAGAACCTTATGGTGCCGATTTCGCCTATCAAGAGTATCTCAAACTGGATGAACCCCTGGCAGGGCTGAAAGCAGTTGGTTTGACGACAGGGTTTGCGCTATTGATGGGAGCATTGCAGCAATCTGCTCTACGATCGCTGATCCAACCGATTTTGCCTCAGCCGGGAAGTGGGCCCTCTGAGCAAACGATGAACGAGGGATGGTTTTCTTGTGAATTAGTCGGCACTGCATCTGATGGACGCAAAGTGCGAGGCATCATTCGAGATCAAGGCGACCCTGGCAATCGAGCGACTGTCAAATTCGTCTGTGAAGCTGCTTTGAGCCTGGTGCTTCAAATCGATGAGTTACCTGGCGGTTTGTCGAGAGGAGGCATTCTCACGCCAGTGACAGGTTTAGGGAATGTTTTAGCAGAACGATTGCGCCGCGCTGGGATGACGATCGCCATTCCTATCTAATTTTGCGGTGTTACTGAATGAAAAGATGAATTAGCTTGGCATGGGTACATCCCACAATTTGATACCAGATTGATTTGTGGATGCGACAGATTCTCGCCCCCTAAATCCCCCAGAATGGGGGACTTTGAGTATGATCTATCGCGTTTGCGAAGCAAGTTCCCCTTCGGGTAATCGCAGTTCCAACAAAAAGGAGCCAGGGATCAGTTTCTGGCTCCTCTAAATAATGTAAGTGTGCGATCGCGGTGCTCTGGGTGTTCGCGCTCACTCTTTGACTTTTGGTTTTTCAGCTTCTTTGTCTTTCTTCTTGCCTTGTTGGGCAAACCGTTGCTTCATCTCGGTCATCATGGCTTCTAGGCTTGCCCCTTGACCACTGGCTTTGGCATAGCGATAGGCAGACAGGGCATCGTCGTAGACTTCTGAACCGATTGCGGTCGCAGTCGCGTTGACCAGATCGAGCAATCGGGTGAGGGCAAGCGCGATCGTAGAGAGATCATCGAAGGTTGCCAAATCGCGTTGATACTGGTTCACATCAAAGGAGCGCGGCAAGAATTCTGGGTCTTGCAGAATCACTTCTAGGACTTTGCCCGCAAAGCTGCGGTTTTTGTCGCCCATGCCGGAGAGCGATCGACGTTCTTCTGCGGTGAGATCGCGCAAGGGGGGTAACTTGTCCCGCAGTAGTGTGAGCAGTTGCAGAATTTCATCGCGGTTGATTTGACTCAAGGAACTCATGTCAGCAGACAGAGAGGTTTCAGATAGAAAGGTGACTGGGGTGGATGTGGTTAGCGCAGAGCGCAACTTCGCAGGAACTGCAGACCCATTGCCATTACTTGTACCATTGGTGCTTTTTCTCGTGGACATACTGTAGAAGTTGATTGCGAGACTGCTTTCAGCTTGCCCAGGTGCGATTGCGGAAAGAACATTGCTTAGCAGATTGCAGGGTTTACAAAGGGCGAGGCTTTGGTGCGACTTTGATCAGAAAGGCTTTGCCAGTGAACTGGGCTCCCATTGGAAGTAAACTCTACTCACTTTAGAGATCACTCTCACTCACCTCGGCAGTGAACTGGACGCATGTTGGAAGTGAACTGGTTTGACTTCAGCAATAAACCGGATTTAGGACAGGGGTGAACTGAGTTAGTTCCAGCATTGAACTTTGCTGATGCGGGAGGCAAACTGACCTTTTTTCCAGAAGCGATCTTAATTCAGTTCAGCGGTGAACACAGTTCACTTCAGCAGTGAACCTCACTGACTCTAGGAGCAAAGTGACCTCATTCTCGAAGTGACATTCACTCAGTGGAAAGTGGATTTTTAGAAAGGTGGGGTGCGATCGTTAATACGCTCTCGCTCACCGGACGCAAATAACATTCGTAACTCAACCAACAAATTTGGAACGTTCCGGTGTAGCGCCGTTGTTATGCCGTTTGGCTTCTCTCAATCATGTACTCCAAGTATTTCAGTACTTGTGGTGTTATCTCTAAAACTCGCTTTATTTCTTCTATGGTTGGTGGATTTCCTGTACCCCACTCAAAGAAGAACGTCGAAGATCTTATAAAGTTAAGATCATTCTTAAATTGAGCAGTAATCAAACCCCTGTCACCCATGAAGTCAATCATGCTAGTGAGTGATGGAGCGTCTCCAAGTTGCATTCCTTGAGCTTTACATATTTGCCGAGTTAAAGCTCTCAAGGATAACCTGTAAATTATGAGTTTTGACCAAACATCCCGCTCTGGGCTTTCTGCTCTCTTGAGTAGCCCCTCTATGTATCTAGCATTGCCAGTCTCGTTAATCAGTTGAATGTCTTCTGCATCCTTCTTGACCTCAAGAACCTGAATATCAATACTCTGTTTCAAAGTTATACCTTCCTTACCTATGATTAACTCGCTTATCCGATCTCCTAATGTCGCAAAAGTTAATAGCCCTAAAATCGCTACAAGTTGCCAGTCTAAAATTGCGTTACTTTTATTAAAAATTCTATACGCCACATCAAGAACAAGAATTATATAAATAAACAAAATAAAAGCTTGTTTAGTTATAAAGGCTTGCTTAATTTTATTCATTGATCAAACACTAACCTCAAAAATGTAAATGTCGCTTACCAAGCAGTTTTTCGTGCCATTTTACTTCCTAACACTAATAACCCGCTATAGGGTGGGATCTAGAAGGAACTGGCGGCATAACTTGTTATTGGACGGAATGTACTCTCCTCCATTCTGTCTATCTCTCCCAATTAGATGGATTAGACAGAAAAAAGCTCCATCTAATGCCTCAAGTTGATAGATTAGACGGATTGACTTCTACATTACACCCTCAAGTTAGAGATTAGGCAGAGTATCTTCTGTATAAAGCATCCGTGCAGCAAGATATACAGATTGACGTCCGTATGATATCCCTGCCCCCAAAGGTCATTCTTATTCCTTTAGAAAACCTTCATGTTTAACCCTGAAGTAACCCATTGCACTCTTTCAATACCCTTCCAAAGCCACCCTTGATCCGCTAAAGCTGATTCACGGACTCCCAAAGCTGATACCTGAGTTCCAAAGCTCAACTCACGGCACCTCCTATCTTAGCTGTCGATCGCATCACTCGCTTTTGCAGTTTCCTAACTTTGAATGTGTTCTTTTCAAGGTCGTCGGAGTTTGCAGGATTGCTGTTACAAGAAAGTCCAGATGCGATCGCCAATCAAAGTAATCCCTCGAAGGCATCCTTTCTAATCGGGCATCTCCTCAATACTACGTGGCTCTCCCTTCGGCTGTTGGTTCATCTCATGGCGGTAACGACTCGAAGCTTCATACACCTCCTTACGAAGGCGCTGAATTGCTCCTAGCGGTTGATGCTCGGCAATGGTATGCCAGGGGCTGAAAGACAGTACCTCATCCACATACACTTGACGGGCTGGACTATAAGCTTCCTGCATCCCAATCGTGATTTTAGCGATCGCTTGATAAGGACTATCCTGCTCTAACCAGCGAACCGAAGTATCCTCGATCGGCATGGTCTTCAAATTAGTGCAAAGCTGGACACGCAACTCATACTCAGCCGACTGTTCTCGAAAGAACTCCACAATCAAATCGCGCAGAGTAGAAGCACTCTGCATCTCAATTCTTTTGTCGATCAGCATCTGGAGACTTGCAGAGAGGGGAACTGCGCTTAACTTAGCAACGTAGTCTCCATAGCGCAGGGCAGCAGAGGTATAGTACGTCTCTCCTAAAATATGAGTTTCAGGTTGCGTAATTCCCAATGCAGTCGGATAAAGGTTGATGCCTACTTTCTGAGTGACTGCATTCACTATGCGGGCAGTCAGTCCTAACAGTTGTTGCGCCTCCTCTGGAGCACTGACCACTACCTTTTCCTGAAGCAACTGTTCAGGGAGAAAGCGAGCAAGATTCCCTGACGGAAAAACCGGACTGCTGAGCATCAGAAAATCTTGAGTCACAGCATCGGGTTCAGTAGCAAGAAGCTTCGGCTCTTCTACACCAATCACCTTAATTGCCATGCCCCGAAAGGTCGAAAGGCTATCCGGTAGAATATCACCCGGAACACTTGAGAAGCGAATCATCACTGGATAAGTGCGGGGTTCGCGGAACAACCCTTGAGCAAGATGAGTAGGTAAGTTGTCGTAAACTTGCAGTTCCCCCTTCAGTCCGCCATGGCTTTTCGCATGAGCGCCGCGCATGGCATGACGATGTTTGTCGAACACCTTTTGTCCTTGCCGAGCAACGGAGTCCATAATTTGGCGGATGAGTTTATCTTCATCCGATTGCTTGACTTCTACATCGTGGGAGTAGCGAACGTATTGATTTGAGTTGGTCATTCAGCAAAGAGCCTGGGAGGTGAATTCAAACGGTAGCCGTCTAATCATTCGCAACTAGGCTCACTTTCTTCATCCCCCTTATGTCAGACATCAGACATCAGACATCAGATGTCTGATGTCTGCAATTCGATATCGCCAGCCTTTTAGCGCGCAACAATCCACCCGTAAGTCAAAACGCCCAATCCCAAAACGCCCACGATCGTCTCTCGCTGCTCATCCCACAGCCGACGAACTCCGCTGAAAAAATGGCTGAACGCTGCTCGTCGCGATTGCCCCAACTCTGTCATCAATCCTTTAACTTTGGCATCGACTTCTTCAATCGGGACTTCCCCTCGTTGGTAAGCGGCTTCGAGTTCATTCAGTTTGTGCCAGTACTCATGCGTTGCTTCTAACAAATTCGGATTCATAAAATGAAAGGCGTTATATAAACTTTTGTAAAGCCTAACGCACTTGATTTAGCAGCTTGGTCTGTAATTGGGCAGAGCTATTGTTGTCGATCGGTAGAATTGAGTCTAAAAACCGTTAGCGATAGCGACATGAACTAAGTGCAAAACGATACTGAGAACAGCTACACCAGCGATTTTTAATTGGCAAGAAATCGCTTGCGAATGCTGCACCATTTCCTTGATATTCCGGCAGTGTAAAAGCATCGACCTAAATGCCATCGAATCGCGCCGATTCTGACGATCGCATTAAGTCTGCAAGTCTGCTTCTGCTTGCGTTATCCCTCCGAGCAACGATAGTGACATACCAACTTCAATGAAGGGCATAAATTAATCTTGCGGTTCCTAAAAGTCCTTTACAATGATGGATAGCTTTGCATCTCCTCTGCTTTAGCTGTATTAACTCAGAACATCACTGTTCTTCACACTGATTATCAGAAGCCTTTTGTAAATATCTCTAGTTGGGGCTTTATCATGTGCATTTTTGGGAGAATTTTGCGAGGTTAGGAGGCCAACCCATGTCCACAGCCTTAAAAGTCGCCATCATTGCGGCGCATTTTTTTATCTATTTGGTGGCTGCCATCAATATTTGGATCTTTTCTCGACGCAGCGAATTTTATAGAACCGTCGTTAAGTTGAGATCACTACCGCTGATCTACTGCGGGTTTGCCTGCTTTGCGATCTCTACGTCCTACGAAATTGCTGAACACATTGGCGATGACTGGCTCTACAAAAGCCACATTTCTCCGCTTAACCACCTGTTCTACACATTTACTACAGCAGGAATATGTCTGATTGCACTGGGACTGAGAAAATCTCGGCTCCTGGATGTCCTACTCATTGCTAGCCTGATTGCTGTACCTTTGAGCTATGGGGTGAACGACAGCAAAAGTCTCATGCTACTCATTTCGCTCATTCCTACAATCATCTTTGTCTACAACTGGTACGTAGTGATGCGAGATTGGCGGGTCTTTTTGTTTCTACTCTTCTCCAATGTGTTTGCCCTAGGATTTGGCGTTGCTTTGATCGCGACCGGTCAGCAAGCACTCCATATGTTTGTGGGACCTGCTTCTGCAATTGGACTTTTGATTTTGGGCTATGTAGCCTGGGTAAAACCTAAGCGCCTTGGAAGCTAGACGGCAGCTGCTTACATGAGTGAAAGTTTAGCGGAATCTGCGGTCTTCATGTGCGAAGAGAAACTGCTTGCGAATGCTGCACCATTTCCCTGATATTCCGGCAGGGTAAAAGCATCGACCTGAATGGCATCGAATCGTGCAGATTCTGCCAAACGCATTAAGTCTGCTTCTGCTTGCGTGATCACTCCGATTTTCAGCGCTGTCTCGACTAATGTTTCTCCTTTTTCTTGGGATAACTGTCCTGAGCGGCTTGCTTGCTTGACCTTCTTGATCACGGCTTCAGCCTGCTCACAAAGCCGAAATGCTTGCTCTAATCGTCCCAATGCTTCATCAGAATGCGTGGGAATGTAAACGCCAGCCGTGAGCCGGTCACGACTTTCTCCGGTCGTTTGTAATGCTTGTGCAACTTGACTTCCGAGTGTATCAGTCGGAATGGTGCTGAGCGGATTGATTCTAACGAAGCTCAGGAGAATTGATCGGGCGATCGTCGGAATTGGCAAGTTCGCTAGAATCCCTTCTAAAGCTTGTTGCATTTGAGCAAAGCTATAGTTCATTGCCCATTGTACAAAGATCAAATCTGCTGGCTGCTCTCCTTCGGCTGCAAATCGTCTTAATGCTGCCATGCTAAGATACATCCACGATAGCCAATCCGCCAGCCTTCCGGTCAGTTTCTCATGGCGTTTGAGCGAACCCCCCAAACCGATTAACAAAAGATCAGTGAGAAACGCAAACATAGCAGAAGACCAAGCCAGCTTTTGATAGTAGCGCTTTGTGAATTTGGTTCCGGGTACTAGAGCAAGATAGCCACGAGATAAACTGAGTAGAATTGATCGAGCTTTATTCCGAACGATCGAACCGATGTGTTTCCACAAGACTTGATCAAATGCGATCGCATCTCCCGCTTCAATTGCTATCACTTCCGCATAGAGATAAGGATGACAGCGAATCACACCTTGTCCAAAGATCATCAAGGTGCGTGTGAGAATGTTCGAGCCTTCAACCGTGATCGGAATCGGCATCGCAATGTAGAAGTTTGCTAGGAGATTTCTTGACCCGCGACAAATACCTGAGCCGCCAAGAATGTCCATGCCGTCGTTGACTAATTTGCGCGTGATTTCGGTGAATTGATACTTCGCGATCGCAGAAACAACCGCTGGCTTTTCACCCGCATCAACCGCACCCGCTGTATAGCTTCGAGTCGCATCTAGTAGATAAGTCAGTCCGCCAATTCTCGCGAGCGGTTCTTCGATGCCTTCAAATTGACCAATCGATCGACCAAATTGCTGTCTGACTTTGGCATAATCACCTGTGACGCGAGTAACTAACTTCGCAACTCCCGTACAGCTTGCCGGAAAGCTAATGCCTCGCCCTGCCGCTAGGGTTTGCATGAGCATCTTCCAGCCTTGTCCAGCTTGCTCTACACCTCCAATGATTTGATCAATTGAAACAATCACATCTCGACCTTCAACCGGGGAATTGTAGAACGGAACGCCCATCGGATCGTGTCGTTTGCCTAGAATCATGCCCTCTGTATTCGCTGGAATCAGAATGCAGGTAATTCCGACCTCTTCCCCTTTGCCGAGTAGATTGTCTGGGTCATAGAGCTTAAAGGCGAGTCCGATTAAAGTTGCGATCGTGCCCAAGGTAATATAGCGCTTGCGGAAGTTCAATCGCACCCACAATTGACCCTCATCTCCTCGAAATACAATGCCTTTAGCAGTGATACTTGCGGCATCTGATCCAGCAGTGGGTTCGGTTAAAGCAAAACAAGGAATTTCGTCACCCTTTGCAAGTCGAGGGAGGTAGTAATCTTTTTGGGCTGAAGTTCCATAATTTAGCAATAGCTTAGCGGGACCGAGAGAGTTCGTGACACCAACCGTTGCAGTATAGATAAACGATCGAGAAGCAAGTTTTGCCATCACACTGCTATAGGCAAAGTTCGAGAATCCCAAGCCGCCATATTCGATCGGGATCATCATGCCAAAGAATCGCTCCTGCTTGAGATAGTCCCACACTGCGACAGGTAAATCCTTGCGCTGATGAATGTCCCAATCTGTTGCCATTTGACAAACTTGCTCAACGTGCGTATCCAAGAATGTCTGCAATTCGGGTGTGACTTCAGGATAAATAGCCTGATTCATGCGTTCAAAATCCGGCGCGCCTGAAAAGAATTCTCTTTCAATCCAGACGGTTCCAGCCTCGATCGCGGCACGTTCCGTGTCCGAAATTTTAGGGACACGCATTACTTTCATGATTGGTGTTGTTAGCACTCGTCGCCGAATTTGAGGCACTGCTAGAATTAGCCCGATCGCAGCATAAATGCCCCAGAGCCAAAGGGATGCATTGAAGATAAAAAGCGCGATCGCGCCATATCCTAACCACATCCAAAGCGGCACACCGATAAATCCGAGCGTCAGTAGCAAGACAATCAGGAGTGCAAATTGTAAGAGAAGCATAGTTTATTCTCCGAATCAGAGGCGCTACAGACTTTCAAATACTGCCGCCGCGCCCATTCCACCACCGACACACATCGAAGCCAATCCGTAACGAACACCTCGGCGTTTCATCTCATGTAGTAAGGTTGCTGTCACCCTCGCTCCCGTACATCCCAAAGGATGTCCTAATGCGATCGCGCCTCCATTCACATTCACAATCTCCTCGTTCAGCCCTAACTTGCGAATCACGGCTAAGGATTGTGCGGCAAATGCTTCATTTAACTCAATCAATCCGATGTCTTCTAATCCCAGACCGACTTGCTGTAAAACCTTAGGAATTGCCAAAACCGGCCCCATGCCCATGACTTCAGGCGGAACACCTGCAACAGCAAATCCTAACATTCGTCCTAAAGGCTGAAGCTTGAATTCTTTCAGCTTCGCTTCACTGACTAAAATCGTCGCTGCTGCACCATCCGAAGTTTGAGAAGCATTTCCGGCTGTGACTGTTCCTTCTACCCGAAACACCGCAGGTAACTTTGAGAGCGCTTCTAGACTGGTATCTGGTCTCGGCCCTTCATCGGTTTGCAGAATACTTTCCACAACTTCAGGCTTACCATCCTGGTAAACCGTTTCGTGGATGGGAACCGGAATCAACTCATCGTGAAATCGCCCTGCTTGCGTCGCTTGAATGGCGCGTTGATGCGATCGCAGTGCAAACGCATCTTGATCGGCGCGAGAAACATCATACTGCTGTCTGACGTTCTCTGCGGTCGCTCCCATGGTGCAATACACCTGAGGGAGTTCTGACATCAAAGCTGGATTCGGTAACAAATCATGCCCGCCCATCGGAATTAAGCTCATCGACTCTGCACCACCCGCAACCATTACCGCTGCTTGTTCGGTCACAATTGCTTGATGTGCCAGTGCGATCGCTTGCAGTCCCGATGCACAAAATCGATTTACGGTTGCTCCTGCTACAGAGTCAGGTAATCCAGCCCGTTGAGCAATCACTCGCCCTAGATTGAATCCTTGTTCTGCTTCGGGAAAGGCACACCCAAAAACCACATCTTCAATCTGACTGAGATCGAGATCAGGAACTTTTTCGAGTGCGGCTTTGAGAACGATCGCGCCCAAGTCATCGGATCGCATGTTCCGCAGCTTTCCGCGGGGTGCTTTGGCGATCGCAGTTCTTACACTACTAACAATATAAGCAGGTTGCATAATGTTCTCCTCAATTGCGGAGCGGCTTTTTCGTTTTGAGCAAATGTGCAATTCGTGCCTGAGTTTTTGCTTGATGCAGCAGCGGCACAAATGATTCACGTTCGAGTTGTAATAGATAATCCTCAGACACAAAGGCAGGTGCAGTTAGTTCTCCGCCTGTCATCACAAACGCTAATCGAGAGGCTAAATAGCGATCGTATTCACTCGCATATCCAGCTTGTTCAAACACATAAGCCGTATGTTCTAACGCAGCTCGTCCGGCTTGTCCAAGTACGAAAATTGAACAGTTCTGAGCAGGTGGAACATAGCCAATACGATCGAGATGTAGGACTTCTGCTTTTGCAACTTCTAATCGATGTTCTCCATTGATTAAAATTCGTGCATCACACGGCAAGAAACCTAGCATTTGTGCTTCTGCGGCACTGGTGGAAACTTTAGCTGTAGCGATCGTTTCAAACGCAGTTCTCAAAAAAGGTAGAACCTGGCTTGGCGTTTCTGTTGCAGACCGTTCTGCGGCTCGACTGACCATTCGCATCAGTCCCCCCGCCCCCGGAATCAATCCCACTCCAACTTCCACCAGTCCAATGTAGGTTTCAGCCGCTGCAACAACGATCGGGCAAGCCATAACTAACTCACAGCCACCTCCTAACACGCGCCCCTGAATTGCTGCGACGATCGGCTTCGGTGAGTAGTGAATTCGCTGAAGTAATCCTTGGAACCCTGAGATTAAAGTTTCGATCGCGCTCCAGTTTCCGGTTTGTGCGATCGTTGCCATCTCTACGAGATTTGCTCCGCCTGAGAAATGATCGCTATTGTTCCCGATCACTAATCCTTTGTAGTCGGTAGTCTCTAGCATTGATAGCGCCACTGCAAAGCCTTCGAGCACTTTGTTGCTTAGTGTATTTCCTTTCGATCGAAATTCGTACAATAGCACTCGATCGCCCATGTCTAACAAAGCAGCTTCCGCATTCTGCCAAACGGGTTGTTTCTCCTCAATCACAACGTTTGGATAAAAAGAGGGTTTAACCCAATCAGGCACTGTCATTTGTGCAGCTTGCATATCTGCTAACACCGGTTCAAATTCGAGCAAATCCCAAAGTTCAAACAGCCCGATCTCCCAACCAAACCCCCAGCGCATAGCTCGATCGACTTCATGCGGATCATCGGCAATCTCAGGAATCCGATGTGCGCCATAGTTCAGCATCTCTAATGTGCTTTGTCGGAAGAAGTCTCCAGCGCGTCCCGGACTGGTGTAAAGCCTGCGGATGCGATCGTGCAAAGGTAAAGCGTTAATCTGATCCAATTCACCCAAATTCAATGGCTGAGCAGGTTCATAAGCAAACGTTTTCGGATTGATCGATAAAATCTGTCCCTGCTGCTTTTTATAAAATCCCTGTCCACTTTTCGCGCCTAATGTCCCAGTTGCAACCATTTTTCTCAACACATCCGGCACACGGAACATCTCGCGATGCTCATCCTTCGGTGCAGCTTGGTAGAGATGATCGGCAACTGCGACTAAGGTATCTAGCCCAACTAAATCTGCTGTCCGAAATGTGGCTGATTTAGGTCTACCAATCAGGGTTCCGGTTAACGTGTCGATTTCTTCGATCGAATAACCTTGCTCAGTCCAAGCCTTCAATCCCAATAGCGTGACAAAGATGCCAATCCGATTTGCAATAAAGTTCGGTGTATCTTTGGCAATCACCACGCCTTTTCCTAAGTACAACTCAGCAAACCATTTCATGCGATCAAGGACTGCCGCATCCGTGTCGTGAGTTGGAATTAGTTCTAGCAGTTTTAGATAGCGCGGTGGATTAAAAAAGTGGGTTCCTAAAAATCGCTTGCGAAATGCTTCTGAGCGTCCTTTAGCAATCCAGCGAATCGGCAATCCACTGGTATTTGTCGAAACAATCGTTTCGGGCTGAATAATTGATTCTAAGCGTTCCATTAACTGTTGCTTGATTTGCAAATCCTCAACCACTGCTTCGATGACCCAATCAACCGAACGCAGTCGATCGAAATGCTCATCAAAGTTACCCAGTGTAATTTTTCTTGCAGTCTTTTCCGTAAATAAAATCGGTGGCGATAGTTTCAATGCCTTCTTAAACGCACCTTCAAGGACATCATTTTTCGCTCCAGTCGGAGCAGCAATATCTAAAAGATGCACAGATAATCCAATATTTGCCAGATGTGCTGCGATCTGACTTCCCATCACACCTGCGCCTAATACTGCGACTGTTCGGAATGGTTGAAACATAAGATTAAAATTCTCCCGATTAAGAGGTTGTAAATCGAGGATTCAGCGATCGAGCAAAGGTTGGACAAGCTTCAACCGCAAGGATCGGACAGTCTAACTCTTGAAGATTGAAGTCTGAAGCGTCTTGAGTCTTATCTTCACTGTACAACAATCGAATTTCTTTGGTCAGTTCAGTTAAATTCGTCGCATCACTGATTAATCGAAACCGCTTCACGGCTGCCCAATAAGGCTGATGGCAGTTCGCTTCATCGACGATCGCGCTCATCAATCGCTGCACACAAGGATGCTTAAGTAATGTTGCTGGATCGCCTACTAATTTCTGATGCTGCAATGCTTCAATGTTTGGAACAATCAGCACTCCACACACCTTTTGTCCTGCTCCAACCACGATCGCATCTTTCACCAACGGCGATCGTTTTAATCGTGCCTGAATCGGATGCGGTGCAACATACTTTCCATTCGCTAACTTAAACAGCGCTTTTTTCTGTCCGGTCACTTGCAAAAATCCATCGGTTGACAACGTTCCTAAATCTCCCGTATGTAGCCAACCTTCAGGATCGATCGCTGCTTCAGTTGCTTTAGGATTTTGATAATACCCGCGCATCAGATAAGCTCCCCGCACTAGAATCTCGTGATCAGGCGCGATCGCGACTTCCACGCCTTGAATCACTTTCCCGACTGTTCCAGCACGATTCGCACGATCGCGATTACAACTCACGACTGCACTTGCCTGTGTCAACCCATACCCCTGATAGATATCAATGCCCGCTGCCGCAAACACGGTCGCTAGCTCTGGCTTCAACGCTGCCCCACCACAAAGCACATACTTTAATCGATTTCCAAACAGCGATCGCCACCGTGACAACCCAAACCGAGCTACAAATTTCTGCAATAGCGGATCAATTCTTGACTGTCCAAGCTGATGTCGTTTTGCTAGCTGCAATGCCAGCTTAAATGCAATTCGTTCCCGCTTAGAAGTCAATTTCTCCGACTGTTCCAACGTTTTGCTATAAAGCCGCTCTAGCAATAAAGGAACAGTTGCCAGAATCGTGGGCTTGACTTCTTGCAGATGTTTAAACACGCGATTGGCAGTCGAGAAATAAATCGTATGTCCATAGTAAAAATGACCATAAATCAGGCATCGAGCGAACACATGAGTTAGGGGCAGAAATGAAAGAGAAATTTCTGCTGTTCCCCATTGCAGCCGCGATAAAGCTGCGAACGCAGCCAAGGCATTTCCAGCAAGGCTTTCATGCGTGAGCATGACTCCGAGCCATTCTCCATCGGCTCCAGGGACATACACGATCGTTGCTAAGTCTTGCGGAGAAAGCAATCGATACAGCATATTGACTCGATCAATCGAATGCGTCACGCAACTGATTTGATCAAACGAGTAGAGGCGCTGTGGATCATTGGATCGCCAGTTTTCGGGAACTTCAGCTAAAAGAATATATTTCAGCGGATCAAGGTAAGGTAGCACCTGCTGAAGCAAATCTAGATTTGAAACGATCAACGCCCTTGAGCCGCTTTGTTTCAAAATTAAAACAATCGTTTCCGGGGTTTGAGTCAGATCAATCGGGACATCAATCAATCCGGCGATCGCACATGCCATATCTGCGATCGCAAAGTTCACATCACTCGACATTAACAACGCCACTCGATCGCCCCGCATCAATCCGAGATCGAGCAAGCCTAGCGCGAGGGCTTCCGCCTGCATTTGAAAAGCTCGATTCGAGAGCGATCGCCATCCTGCATCTGTCCATTGATTCAATGCAGTTGCATTCGGGCGCAGATTGCAGGCATCTGATAACAATGATGGTAAAGTATGTCCTAACAGAGCGGTTTCTGGATTAAGTTTCTCAGCATCAATCATCGTCTCCAAGAAGAAAATAATTCTTCTCCTCCATCAGTGAATCACGCTCAAGCTTCAGTTAAAAACGGTTGACAAGTCTTTGCCCCAATCAAATGCCGTTTCAACCAGTTTTCGAGATCTAAAAACACCAGTTCATAGTCCGTATCCACGAATAGATCGTGATAACTGCCCGGATATTCCCGATGTTCTTTATCTGGAAAAATCACCTCTTGGAAAAAGAGACGACTGCCTTCAGGCAAAGTGACCCGATCGCTACTTCCATGCAGAATCAACAGCGGAATTTTCAATTCAGACGCATGACGATAAATCCAGCGAACCGTTGAGAAATACTCGGTTGCAAGTCGAGCGCTGCCATACTCATGCCGCAACGGGTCTTGTCGATAAGCTTCGACGACTTTTGGATTGCGTGATCCAACATAGTGGTGAATCCCAAGCCGTAAGCTAAATCTCGGCACAAATCGCGACATCAATCGCCCGATCGCGAGTTTCGTGCGAGAAACGCTGACTTTGCTCAATGCAGGAGCCGTCACAATCAAGCCTTGAATTTCGTCGGGAGAGCGCAGGACATAATCCAGCACGATCGTTCCCCCCAAGCTATGTCCCCATAGAATGAGCGGGCAACTTGTACGCTGCGATCGCACAAAGCGCAGAAAGATGCGTAAGTCTTCTCGAAACTCCGCCCAAGCATTGATATGTCCTCGTTGTTCCGCCGATCGTCCATGCCCACGTAAATCGAAAGCATAGACTTCATAGCCTTGAGGGAGTAAATACTCCACCGCAGTCTGAAACACATTACTGTGTCCACCCAATCCATGAACTAACGTTACAACTGCCTGACTCGGTTTGTCAGGATGCCAACTTTGATAATAGAGATTCACCCCCTGCCATCCGGCAAGAGTTCCTTCTCGATGTTTCATAGCATTTAATCCTTATCTCACAGGTCACTTTTGTAGGTGAAGCGCGAAGCAATGATCCTGAGGCGATCGGGTTAAACTAATTCAAATTGAGAACAATATTACTTGTTATCGTATTCAGTACAACTTTACATATCTCCAAAATCGCTCATAGAATCGTTAACTTCACTTTAGTTAATTAGACAGTCACCATCAAGTTTCTGAGTTAATTTTTAACAATTGTCATCGGATTTACCCTTTGATATAGCCTAAATCAACCGTCAACGGTGGCAGGTAGTGGTGTTCTAAGACTGTTTGAATTCTGCAACACGCCTCAGACCATTGCTCAAACGGAATGCTTAGAAATGCGTGGTGAATTGAATCATAATTTAACTTGCTAAAAACTAATTAACGATCGGATGCACTGTTAAACTCCGACTGCTGTAAAGCTGTGTGAGCTGATGTTCCTCTACTCCACATTCCATAATGTTCAAGATGATCCCTTTTGAGCTATTTCGATCGCTTTACTCACCTGAAGGATCATTTTTGATCGGCAGCACGATCAGGAGACTCATCCTGTCGTACAGTAACGATCAATGTCCTCACTTTGGTTACTAAAACCATGCTCCAGCTTGATCAACCTGCACTGCAAGCTCGCAATCGATTACTCGTAATGTTCGTACTGCTCTGCGTTCTGGATAGTGCCTTAGTGATCCTGGCAAAGGATCGATGGGCGATTGGTCGCATCTTATTTACGCTTGTCGTGATGTACTTTGTTCTACAAGGACGAAAATGGGCAAAGTGGTTGCTGATTGGAATTTGTAGTGTGCTGGTTGTGCTTCTAATTGCAATGGTGGTGGCACTGAGTTCAAAGCTTTCTACTGCTCTGCTAATTGGGAGTTTGATCCTGTCTGCTCTTAGCGCAATGATTGTGATTTATATAATCAGGAGCAAAGATTTAAGTCGCTATTTCGCCCACAAAAGGCAGTCTCACAAAAGGCAGTCCCATCTCTTAGATTAGCCTGACAGCCTGCAATTTAAGAGTGTCTCCAGCCATTGTCGATCGCGCTCGGAAAGCGTAGCAAACCTCAGCACCGATCTAATTCTGCTCAAACCGTATGCGGCGATTGTCCACTGACCTCCCCCTTTACTAGATAATGAAGAGAAAGCAAACCTTCTTCAGTGTTTCATCATGACCGATCTGTCGTCTTGGGGTACATCCCTGACCCCCACTGCTCAACGGCTTCTTTTGCTTGGCTCCGGCGAACTGGGCAAAGAAGTTGCAATTGAAGCCCAGCGTCTGGGGTTAGAAGTCATTGCGGTCGATGCCTATGCAAATGCGCCCGCGATGCAGGTCGCCCACCGATCGCATGTGATCAATATGCTGGACGGAGCGCAGGTGCGGCGGATTGTTGAGCAGGAAAAACCGGGGCTGATTGTGCCGGAAGTCGAGGCGATCGCTACAGCGACCCTAGTTGAGCTGGAACAGGAAGGCTGGCGAGTCATTCCCACTGCGAAGGCGACTCAGCTCACCATGAATCGAGAGGGGATTCGGTGTCTAGCCGCCGAGGAGCTAGGGCTGAAAACCTCGCCCTATCGCTTTGCTGAAACAGAAGTCGAATACCAGCAGGCGATCGTAGAGTTGGGCTTACCCTGTGTCGTTAAACCTGTTATGAGTTCCTCCGGCAAAGGTCAGAGTACCGTCCGCACTGAGGCAGAAATTCAACCTGCCTGGGAGTATGCCCAAGCCGGGGGACGCACCAAAGGCGGGCGAGTCATTGTCGAAGGATTTGTCCCCTTTGACACCGAGATTACCTTGCTGACGGTTCGTTCGGCTTCTGGGACTCACTTCTGTCCACCCATTGGTCATATTCAGATGGGTGGTGACTACCGAGAATCTTGGCAACCCTGCGCTCTGCACCCCCAGACTCTAGAACGGTGTCAGGAGATTGCCGAGAAGATTACGACCGCCCTTGGAGGATGGGGCCTCTTTGGCGTTGAACTCTTCATTCAAGGAACTAGCGAAACAGCACAAACCGTATACTTCAGTGAAGTCAGTCCCCGTCCCCACGATACCGGGATGGTGACTCTGATAAGCCAGAATATGTCTGAGTTTGAGTTGCACGTGCGAGCCATCACCGGGCTTCCGATCGGCGAGATTACCCTGATCCAACCGGCGGCATCGGCTGTGATTCTAGCCAATACAGCGGGCGATAATCCCCGGTTTAGCGGAATTAGCGAAGCACTGCAGATCCCAACCAGTAAAGTCCGTCTGTTCGGCAAGCCTCGCGCCTATCGGAATCGTCGGATGGGGGTTGCTTTGGCGCTGGGCAATACTGTGGAGCAGGCTAGAGAGCGAGCGAAAGCAAGCGCGGCGGCTGTCACAGTTTTAGTATCGCAGGCCTGAATTATATTGAAGTAGCTCTGTTCCGGGAAGTGGAGGTTAGATTTTGGTGTTTGATGCTTTAGTGATTGGCTCTGGACCCGCAGGACTGGCGATCGCTGCCGCGCTTTGTGATGAAGGGTTAAACGTTGCAGGTTTAGCGCCCGTCCCGCCTCCGGTTGCGTGGTCAAACACCTATGGGATTTGGTGCGATGAATTAGAGCCGATGAACTTAACGCATCTTTTGAGCCACCGTTGGCAAAATAGTGTGGCTTATGCAGCTCAACAAAAAATCGCGCTTGGGCGAGAATATGGCTTATTCGATAACGTCAAACTTCAAAACTACTGGTTGGAACGCTGCGATCACGGCAAGATGGTTTGGCATCAGGGTACTGCTGCCGCCCTGGAGCATTTCGCCGATCGCTCTTGTGTCACAACCCCAGAAGGAATTGCTTTATCCGCCAGAATTGTGGTTGATGCCAGTGGGCACAAACCTGCCCTATTAAAAAGACCCAAAAGCGACCGCATCGCTTACCAGGCAGCCTACGGCATCGTCGGCAGATTCTCCTCGCCGCCGATCGAATCCCAGCAGTTTGTCTTGATGGACTATCGGGCAGATCACCTGTCATCTGATGAACGAAAAGCGCCTCCTACCTTCCTTTATGCGATGGATCTGGGAAATGATGTCTTTTTTGTAGAAGAGACTTCATTGGCAAACAGTCCTGCTGTGACGTTTGAGGTGTTGCAGCAGCGGTTAGAGAAGCGGCTTGCCTTTCGGGATGTGCAGGTGAAAGAGATACAGCACGTTGAATACTGTTTGTTTCCCATGAATTTGCCGTTACCGTCTCTCGAACAGTCAGTAATCGGGTTCGGTGGGGCAGCGAGTATGGTGCATCCTGCATCCGGGTACATGGTGGGTGCGTTGCTCCGACGTGCGCCGGGGGTCGCGAACACAATCGCCCACGCTGTTGAAAATCTGAACAATCCTCCCGCGAGAATTGCTACATCTGCATGGCAAACGCTGTGGTCAAGCGATGAGACGCGTAAACGCACCCTTTATTTATTTGGCTTAGAGAATTTGATGCGATTTGATGAGCAAACGCTACAGGCTTTCTTTGCTTCCTTCTTTCAGTTGCCACGATCGCAGTGGAGCGCTTTTCTGGCAAATACCCTTTCTACGCCTGAAATGTTGCAAACGATGATGAACTTATTTGGTCACACCACCCATGAAGTTCGCTGGAATTTAATGCGCTCTGCCTGGAGCGATCGAGCGTTGCTTTGGAAAGTATTGGTTGGGTAAGAATGAGGTGTAGGTTCTGACTCTATACCAGATTCAGAACCACCCATTTCGACGCATCACATATTCTAAGATTGTTTCCTCACGAGCTAGAATGCTCGCTTTTACCTTCATGCCTGATCGAATTGAACAAGCTCGACTAGCAGCTTGCACAACTTTGACGGAGTTGCGCCGCGTCAAAGAAGTTGCTGACGGTCGAATCGTAACTTCAAAATAGCTAGGTTGAGCAGTTTTTTCAGCATTGCGAGGTGCGATCGAAACTTCATCAGAGGATAGCGACTGAACTGTTCCTTTTAGCAGTCCATAGTCGGAGTAAGGACAGGCATCCACCCGCAGTTGTACCGCCTGACCCACCGCCACGCCATAGCGATCTTGGGCTGCAATATAAGCTTTGATTCTTACAGGAGAGGGCCTCTGACCTGCGCTCCGCGTTTTCTGCTGCACAACTGTTCCCTCAGCTTTGATCGCAACGCTGTACTTAACGGTTGCTGCTAGAGCGATCGCAACACTCAACAGTCCCAGCAATATGAATGCACCGAATTTCAGCGATCGTGCAATGGGAGGAAGAAATTCGTCACTGTAAGCAGGTCGTAACCCATTGTATTTTTCATTTAATTGTTCCTGGGTCATCGGAGGACTCCATTCATCAATTCGATACTTTTTTCAGCAGGAGATAAAAACTCTAGATGACTGCCTGGTGTGGATCGCAAGCGATTGAGTGAGCCTTGCAGTTTGAGCTTGCCTTGCTCTAAAAACACAATCCAGGTTGAGCGATCGATGACCTTGGAACGATGGCTAATTAAGATAGTCGTCTTACCAGTTCGATGCAGCAGGAGGCGATCTAATACTTGCGACTCACTGACTGGATCGAGTCCAGAGGTTGATTCATCTAGAATCAAAATCGGCGGATCACTTAACAAGGCGCGTGCGATCGCGAGTCGTTGCCGTTGCCCTCCAGAAAGATTGGCACCAAACTCACCCAACACCGTTTGGTATTTATCCGGAAGTTGACTGATAAATTGATCGGCTTCGGTAATGCGGCAAGCTTGCACAATCTGCTCAAAGGTCGCCTGAGGAGCCGCAAGGCGGAAATTTTCTAAGATAGAGCGACTCCAGAAATGGGCATCTTGAGGCACTAAAACAATCTGTTGCCGCACACAGGCGAGCGATAGATCTTGCAGATTGTATAAGCCGATGCGTAAGTTGCCCGATTGCACTGGATAGAGTCCGGCAATCAGTTTTGCAAGCGTACTCTTGCCGCAACCTGATTTGCCGATGAGCGCGATCGTTTGCCCGCCTGGGATAGTCAGTGAGAAATCTTCTAATAGCTCTAGCCGACCCGGATAGTTAAATGTGAGATGGCTACAAACAATATCTGCTGTGGGCGAGAGCGTTGCAGCAGGTTTTTTAGACGCATCAAAATCTTCAGGAGTGGCTGCAATGACTTCGGTTAAGCGCTGCACACCTGTTTGTGCCTGAACCAAAGCATGAATGACTCCAAGCAATGCAGCAATAAATGCGAGGAAATTAGTGTTCATGCTATTAAAAGCAATGAGTTGCCCAATAGTTAGTTCATTCGCAATTACAAATGAACTGCCAAACCAGAGTAAGATGATGCTACTTACAGCAGAGACAAAACCAGAGAGTGCGCGATTAATTATTCCAATTTGAAGTGTCCGAAATGTTAGATTTGCGAGTCGCCCGAATCGGCTTTGCAATTCATCCCAAAATTGAGGAGCAGCATTGAGCGTTCTCAGGGTCAGTGCCCCTTTGAACGTTTCGACAAGAATCCCTTGATTTTCTGCTTCCAGCACCAATAGACTGCGCGTTTTCTCCTGTAACAGTGGAACTAACATCACCGTTGAAAGAATCATGACTACCGCAAGACCCAAGGCAACGGCTGTCAGTTTTGCACTATAGAGCAACATTAATCCCAGAGAGACGATCGCAATAAATAACTGGCTTGGCAACCCCACAACAATTTGACCCACGAGTTGATTAATCTCTTGAATATCGCGCAAGCGGCTCACAATTTCTCCACTCCGCCGAGTTTCAAAATACTGCAAAGGTAACCGCAACAGTTGCCGACTAAAATCTAGCACTAGCCCCAGTTCTAGCCGCTGAGTAAAGTGAGCAATCAGCAAGGACTGAATGTATCCTAAACTGCTGCTAATACAGTTGAGAACAATGACTGCGATCGCGACGATCGCGAGCAGTTTCAAGTCCCCTCGCATCAACACATCATCAGTAAGAATCTGCATCAGGAACGGAGCCGAGAGCGAGAGAATGCCTAAAAAGAGATTCGTCACTAGCACTGTTGCAATCAACTGGCGATGTTCCCAAGTATTTTTGAGAAAACGATTCCAGCCCCCTGTTGCATCATCGGACTGCGCCAAGAAAAGTTCTAAATCTGGCTCTAGCAGTAACATCACTCCATCAGTCCAGCCCGATCTGAGTTCGGATTGGGAAAGATAGCGAATGCCTACCGCAGGATCGGCAATGACAAATCGCTTGCCGCGCTGCTGGTACAGCACCACCCAATGACACCCCTTCCAATGCACGATCGCAGGCAAGGGAAATGTTGCGATCGAGCGGAGCGATTCGGGTTGGACTTGAACAGCTCGTGCTTTGAATCCTAGCGTTTCAGCACCCCGTTTTAAGCCCAAGAGCGTTGTTCCCAACTGTCCTGTCCCAACCGCTTCCCGCACATGTGCAAGAGTGAAAGTTTTGCCGTAGACTTTGGTGATCGAGGCAAGACAAGCGGCTCCACAGTCTTCCTGGCTATGCTGACGAACGTTATAGTATTTCATAGATTGAAGCTCAGGCAGAGAGGGGGACGCTAGCATCGAACCAATTGTGACCAAAAGCAAGATATGCCTTGGCATCTAGTGGCTGTTCAGGTTGATAGCTCAATTTAATATGGCTAACGCTGCGCCAGAAAATGCTGTGTGCTTTACCCCGCAAGAATAAATCTCCCCACATGAGGTTGGTGGGTGCAGCATCGTTTTGAGGAATGTTTTGAGAGAGACCAGTCCATTGTGCGATCGCAGCTTGTTTCTCCAGGGTGCATAGTTCTTGTCCAACCAGATAGTCTAGAAATTGTTGTTGTCTAGGGTGCGGCGAGGGTTGACGATTAAAACACTCAATACCAATTTTTGGCAAGATTTGTTCACCTACATCGAGATCAAGGATTGCAACAGAATCGACTCGTTCCAGTAGATTTGAAATTAATGCTGTAAGACGGTTTGTAGAATCATGCCAGCCAATCTTGGTGAGATACTCTGGGATTTGCTGGAGCCGAATTCCGCTTACAACAACGCGAATTGCCTGGTTGGGACGAGATAACATTGCTCCTAAATGTTCAATTCGGGCATTGGCGGGCAAGGCATGAGCGCATCGGGTGAGATTTGCAGCAATGCTAGCGGAAATAGTGTGTTCTGGAAGGCGGTGAGCTAACTTAACGAGCGATCGCGCATCTTTAACAGTATCGCTGAGAGATAGAAATAGGCAGGGAATGGGAACTGATGCAGGAGGGCGATCAAGGTCAAATTCTAACCAAATGTGTTGCAGTTGATCGTAGAGTTCAGAGCTGGGTTGCACCCAGGCTTGACAGAGATTGTGCAGCGATCGCCAAGCAGAATGAGCTAGAAACGCTTGCGGTAGCGGCAACTTCAATCGAGGAAATCTGACTAATAGATCTACAACAGGTTGGGCAGTTCCTAAACGTGACTCAAATCCCGCAAGGGAAAAGGGTGGAAGCACTTTGGATAATGCTCGAATATTAGAGAGTGCTGAGTCAGAAACCAACTCCGACGGGAGATAAGGAACGACAACATTTAAATAGTCTTCCATAGAGCAGGGCATAGGTCAGATCCTCTTCGATTAAGTCTCCAATAGATAGGCAGGTTTCTTGGGAAGAGAACGAGGAGTAGATACCCCTCGATCTTCGATCGATTAGTTTTCGCGGCACCAACCAAACAAACTTGTCCAGCCCCGACCATCACAGCCTCCGGTATAGGCAGCTTGCAATCCTCCGGCAACTGCTTCTAACTCTTCGTTGCAGAGATCTCGCACTTCTACCGTTTGACCCGCAGAAATCTGTTTTTCTACATCAGCAGTGGTGAAGCTATAGCCTTTTTCTGCTCCTAGCTCAACCATGAGTTTTGCAAATCCTGCTTGATCAGCCGTAAATTTTAGTTGCTCTTGAATCGTCGAGTCGTTCAGAAGAACTTGATTGAATTGTTCTAGGCTCTTTGCCATGATGAAACTCCTTGTACAGAATGGGTATGTCAGTCAATTAGATAAACAAGCTTCTTGGGGAGAAAGGAAAGATCGAGGGATATCTACTGCTCGATCTTCGATCGATTAGTTTTCGCGGCACCAACCAAACAAACTTGTCCAGCCCCGACCATCACAGCCTCCGGTATAGGCAGCTTGCAGTCCTCCGGCAACTGCTTCTAACTCCTCGTTGCAGAGATCTCGTACTCCTAGCGCTTGACCCGCAGAAATCTGTTTTTCTACATCAGCAGTGGTGAAACTATAGCCTTTTTCTGCTCCTAGCTTAACCATCAGCTTTGCAAACCCTGCTTGGTCAATTGAAACCTTCAGTTGCTCTTGAATCGTCGAGTCGTTCAGAAGAACTTGATTGAATTGTTCTAGGCTCTTTGCCATGATGAAACTCCTTGTACAGAATGTGTGTGTAAGTGAATATCGAAACGTTTGAGTTGCAGATGGTTTTTGTCTGTTGCGTAACCTCTTGGCTTCGATGCTTTTAACAATAGAGAAGGAAAGGGAAGAACTAGAGGAGATAATTCAGTTAAAAAGAGTAGTTCTGGGGGAGGCAATAAGCTCCGAAAGCACTACCGCAATAGAAAACCCGAATAGCTTTGCTATTCGGGTCATTTGAAGAAATGCTACTTGGTTGAGTTCACTGCCACAGTAGCACTGATGGCAATGCTTCTGGATTCGCTAAGCGCAACAACTGGTAGCCAATCCCAGCCGTTCCCTGGAAGAAACCAGGATTAAACATCGTTGGCAAATCTAAAAATAGCTGATATCCGCCAGCTTGCTCTGATTTTGAGATTGTCCAAGCTGCCTGTTGCTTAGCTTTCTCTTTCCAGCCTGATCGGGCATCAAGTTGTTCAGCTAGCAATAGTGCCTCAACTCGACCAAAATTGCCACAGCAAAGATGATCGATCGCCTGTGGATAGTTCATTGTCGTTTCTAGTGCAATTCTAATCTCTTGCTGTGCCTCATTCCGTTCTGAATCGGTTTCTAGCATCAATAAGCTTCCCATCCGAGCCAATCCAATTCCTGGAGCGCCATGACACCAACTCGTCATGAAGCTGGGCTGCTTGTGCCGCAGATCTGCCCAGTTTCTCACCTCTGTGGAGAAGTGATGCCGCTCGTATGCTATCCCTTCTTGGGCAGCCTCAAAATAGCAGCGATTTCGGGTTACGCGATAAAGTTTTAACAGAGCATAGGCGATGCCTGCTGCTCCATGAGAAAAGCCAGTCAACGGTGTCTCACTAATTGTTTTCCAGCTTTTGGGCAAACCATTGATGCTAACTTGATGCGTGAGGAGGTGATGACCACAGTATTCTGCTGCTGCTAAGACTTTTGGATCGCTACTGATCTCGTATAGTGTGAGCAATCCCAAAATTGCACCAGCCGCACCTCCAAGAATGTCTAGTTGATGATCTGTTGCGATCAGTTCTGGAGTGATATAGCGCGCAATCCGCTCTGCATCTTCTAACAGCGTCGGTTCTTGCAAGAATTGATTGATCCGAACTAAGGCGTAGATTAAAGACCCTAAACCTGTTGCACCGCCGATTCCCAAGCTGTTTGCAACTTTTTGAGAAAGCTCAATATCGGAATGATGCATCCACGATCGCAGGGATCCTAGTGCGCTGAGTGCCAAGGAACGATACTGCGATCGTCCTGTTATCATACTCATTGCCGCCAAAAATAAGGCAATTCCGCTCCTGCCATCGTACAGTGTGTCTCCCAGAGGACGGAACTGGAATCGCTCGACTTCAGGCAAATAGGTTAGGGCAATCCAACTGGCACTGCCATCTGGTTCGAGCAGCGCAGCATTCTCGATTTCCGCTGCGATCGCTTCTGCCTCGCGTAAAAACAATTCAGCCGTAGGAGATGCAATATTGTTGATCGTCTGGATCGGAGACGTGCGATCGCGGTTTGGAACACGGGCAATTCGCGCACAAAAGGCACCCCGAATCAATGTTACTTGCCGCGCTAGATCACCCTCGCTCAGTTGCTGAAGCTGCGCTTCTACCTCGCTAAAGCTAGAATGCTGAAAGTATTGTTCTACAACAGTTTGCGAACCCGACATTAACGCAACGTCTTCTGCCCTGACTTCAAAATGAGGAATATCAAGCTGTTCTAATGATTTCCGTTCTGCCTGTAGAATCGCCCATGCTTTTGGCTTAGTCGGTGATACTAAAAAAGCACGGCTAAGAACATCTAGTTCAATACTACGATCGATGCCGTTGCGGAGAAACTGAGGAGATAGCGACTTTTGCTTAATCGCATCGTAAATTTGAGTCGCGCGGAAGACAAATCTTACCCGTTGGTGCTTTAAGTTGCTTAAAGGCGAATTACTATCCAGCAATGAGGCGCGTTGCTGTAGCAAGAAACGATACATTTCCTCAAACCCTTCGAGCAATTGGGGAAGATAATTGTTAGGGGAGAGCGGTGTCCCATTTAAGACTGGCACATTTGCTTCTAGCGGCAAGGTCACGGATTCATATACTAGCCGCATATCATCGGTATTAATTGCTTTCCAGCAAGGCATCTTTCGTGGTGCTTGTTGAGGATCAACACTGCCCAAACCGCTAATATCAAAGGCAACTCGATTTTGCTTATTGAGTTCCCATTGAGGCAAAAGTCCTGTTCGCAGCACCGAATCCCAAAATTGTTGATCACTGCCATTCTGAGCATTGGTTGAGTTCCAGCTTTCAACCAAGGGATCAGCAGTAGGATGCATCAATGCTTCCATGTCAACTAAGACGAGATGCTCTCCGCTCGCGATCAAATTACCATAGTGACAATCGGTCGTTCGCAAGACGTAGAGCAGACAGAGCAACATTCCCGATCGCTGATAAAAACGCTGGGCAGCAAGTTCATCCTGACACGGTAACTGCTCTACATATTCGACCCAACCATGAGTGGTGCGATCGAGAACGCGCAACACTTTGAACGGAAGTAATTCACTCTGTTCATTGCACCAAGCGAGGAGGTATTGATAGGCAACTTCCAATCCTAGATCTCTCGGTTTATAGATTAGTTTTAATCCTGAATCAAAGGTCAGCGCGATCACTGTTCGCATTTGATGGTGGGCATCAGAAAGCGACGATTCCACTTGCGTCACTTGTCCGAGGGGTAATGATTCTGCGAAGGTATGTTGCAAATCAGCCCAATCGGTATTGAGGTGCTGAAGAAAATCCGCGGTCGCACTCACCCAAAAATCAACTGTTGTCGCAATCAATCTCCCTAGAACTGGGTAGGTTTGGAACAGAGTGAGCAGTCCATCTGATAACTGTTTTTCAACAAAGGCACGGTAATAGGTTGTACTGAGCTGTTCTTGAGGCGTGATGAATCGATTCAGTAAGGTCTGTCCGAGTGGACGAAAGCGCGAAAACTCAACATCCAAGGTAGGAGTGCAAAGTGCGATTAGTTGATGCAAAAATTGGCGTTCTATCTGAAGATAAGCACCTTCCGATAGAACCTGCATGGCGGTTGGGTTTATCTGTGCCCATAGCTTTTGACGAGCAGCTAAAAGAACGGGGAGCAAAATGTCTTCAAACGAAAGCGGTTTTTCTGGCTCTATAGGAAGTGCGACGGTTTTACGATCGTTCAAGCTTTGTTCTAAAGCCATTCGAACGATCGCCTGGAGTGTTTCTATCCAGCTGGAGTCAGGTAAGAGGCTTACTGGTTCGTCCTTTGGATTGACTGTGGATGCTGCCAAAACAGCCTTTACAGTTGCGCTGTCTAACCCATCCCACGCTAACCGTTTCTCAAACTTTTCCCAATTCCCTTGAGCGGCAGTTTCACACCACCGTTGTAAAATTGCATCGGTCTGCTGAGTTTGATGTTCTAGGGGAGGTTGCCCCCAATGATGATTGAATTGCTCCCATAAAGAGCTTGCTTGAAATGCAATTTGCATGAAGTCAGCATGGTTCACTACAGTACTCCTTGAGAAAGTAAATGCTGACAGATTAGCGCTAGATCAGGGAGAAATCGGGGTGATTGGTTAGGGTCGTGATGACTGAAATTTGGGGCTAAACAGACAAAGCCCGGCGTTTCGGACTGATCTCGAAACCGGGCTGTTAGTATGCGAAGGCACTCAAACGACTTAGCGCCAAGTCAAAGCATCAATAATCTGTTGGGCAAGGGTAAGCGGACGAAAGGGTTTCGTAAAAATAGCTGCAACGTCTAAATCATAGAGATTGTGCTGCTCCGAGGCTTGCACTTTAGCGGTCATTAGAATTACAGGAATGGATTGAGTTTCAGGTTGTTGCTTGAGGTGCTGTAAAGTGGCGCGACCGTCCATATTCGGCATCATCAGATCGAGCAGAATTGCATCGGGGTGATGTTGAGCTGCGATCGCAATTCCTTGTGCTCCGGAGCTAGCAGTGAGAACTTCCCAGCCCGCTCCCATTTGGAGACCGAGTGTTGCGATCGCTCGCACATCTTCTTCGTCATCCACAATCAAAATTTGCTTATGCATCGCAATCCTCTAACAACCTAATGCTTATAAGGTATCGCTGAATCGGGGAGAAGTCGGGGAAACACGGTTGAATTAATTAAATGTTGAGTGGCAATTCAATATAGAATGTGCTGCCTTGGTTCTCGGTGCTTTCTACCCAAATTCTGCCCCCATGCTGCTCGATGATATTACGACAAATGGCAAGTCCAAGTCCGGTTCCGCCTTTTTGACGAGCATCCGAGGCATCTACCTGCTGAAATCGCTCAAAGATAGTCTGGATCTGGTGGGAGGGAATGCCTCGCCCTTGGTCGCAAACACTAATACAGACACTTGAAGCGTGATCTGAACTGCAAGCCCGCATCTGAACTGTTGTTTGGGCAGATGAGAACTTAATTGCATTACTCAGAAGATTGGTCAAGGTTTGCACAATGCGATCGGGATCAGCATTGAGCAAAATCGACATTGGTTCTGTACTCAATTGAATCTCAGAGCGATCTGCCATTGCTTGCATTTCTTCAGTTGCCTGAGTCATCAAGTCAGCGAGATTGCACGATCTCCGATTCATCGTAATTTTGCCAGAGCGAATCCGTTCGAGGTCGAGAATGTCATTAATTAACCGGATCAAGCGTTCTGCATTTTTTATGCCGATATTAAGAACTTGCTGCCCTTGCTCAGTCAAGCTGCCTAACTGTCCACTACTGAGTAAATCAAGCGCTCCCATCATTGAGGTTAAAGGAGTGCGTAGCTCATGGCTGACTAAGGAAATAAATTCGTTTTCGAGACGTTTACGCTCGGTGATGTCGTTTGCAATCAGTAAAGCGCAAGTTGTTCCATTTAGTTCAATGCGATCGAAGGATAGCAAAATACTTTTAACATTGCCGGAGTGGGTAAGCAGTTCAAATTCTAAGTTATGAAAGGTTTCTGTGGTTTGAAGACGACGCAGAAAAGTGGCTGAATCGTGACCTAAATGTAGCTTTGTAATCGAACTGCCGATGACTTGATCTCGTGTGTAACCACTAATGCTGAGAAAGCTAGGATTTACTTCAATTAATTGCCCTTCAGGAACGGTCACGATCGCGATCGGATTAGGGCTTTGTTGAAAAATGGTGGCAAATTTTTCCTCTGCGTGTTTGCGTTCGTCTTCGACGCGCAAGCGTTCGCGAATTTCCTGCTGAAGTTGTTCGTTTTGAGATTGCAGTTGATTCTGAAGTCGTCTCAATGTGAGATGGGTTTCAATTCGAGCCAAGACTTCTTCGATCTGAAACGGTTTTGTAATGTAATCGACACCGCCTGCTTGAAATGCCTTTACTTTGTCGCTCACGGCTTCTAAAGCACTGATAAAAATGATAGGAATATCACGGGTACGATCGTCGGCTTTCAGGTGTTGGCAAACTTCGTATCCGCTCATCTGCGGCATATTCACATCGAGCAGGATCAAATCCGGCGGCATTACTTGAGCGCCTCGAATGCCCGTCGAACCCTTCGTAACGCTGCGAACCTTGTAGCCGTGTTCAATCAGCAGGGTTGATAACAGATTGAGATTTTCCGGCGTATCGTCAATGACTAGAATGTCGGCTTTTGGTGTAGGCTCAGGCATTGCAGAATTTCATTGGAACTCTCACTAGATCTTAAGGTGAGATCACCAGTCTCTAAAGTAATCTCAGCAAAAAAACGGATTTCCCCGATTCATGAACGAAACGAGTTGAAAATTCCCCGACTTCTCCTCGATCGTTGCCTACTGTAAGAGACATCAGTAAACCAGAAGTAAGAGGTTACTATGTTTCATCACATTTCAATCGCTGTGAATCAACCGTTACATGTTGCTAATGTTCTAGCAGAAGTGTTACAGGGTCGTTGTTTTCCCTTCCCTCCTCATGAAGGGAGCTATATCGTCATCGTCGATGATGGCTTCGGAACCGGAATCGAGCTTTATCCAGCTGATACTCAATTGACTCCAGAGCTAGACCAAGTTGGCTTCTCTTCAGGAAATGCTCAAACCTTTACGTCTGTTCATGCTGCTCTTTCGGTCACGGTCTCGCAAGCACAGATTACACAAATCGCTGATCGCGAAGGATGGCTGGTGCGATTGTGCGATCGCGGTCCCTTTAAAGTGATGGAATTTTGGGTAGAAAACAAATTTATGCTCGAATTGCTCACCCCCGAAATGGCAAAGGAATACCTGCAATTTGCTCAAGCTGCTAGCTATGAGGCATTTCTGAATCAAGCTGCGTCCCAACTTGTTGAAGCTTAGGAATTAACTGGAGCGAAAAGAATCATGATGACGATGGAAAGAGTAGAAGTTGCTCCGCAAGAGACAATGCTGAGTTTGATCGGTGGCTTTTGGGTTGCTCGATCGATTCATCTTGCTGCAAAGTTAGGCGTTGCGGATTTGTTTGATGATCAGCCGAAAACGATTGCTCAACTTGCAGCAGGAACACAGACTGATCCGCGATCGCTCTACCGACTCCTACGCGCCTTGGGCAGTGTCGGCATCTTTACCGAAGTTTCGGATCAATGTTTTGCACTGACTCCGTTGGGTGCAACACTCAAGAGCGATAGTCCTGGCTCAATGCGATATGCTGCAATGGCACAGATGGGAGATGACCATTCTTTAGGCTGGAGCAACGGGTTGCACAGCCTGAAAACGGGCGAGGTTGCGTTTGATGCCGCAGCAGGAATGCCGGTCTGGGATTACTATGCTCAACATCCTGAGGCGGGGAAGGTATTCTCGCAATCGATGACCAGTATGGGGACTGCGATCGCCGAAGCGGTCGCTGCAAGCTATGACTTTTCCGAATTTAGAACGATCGTCGATGTGGGTGGAGCGCAAGGAAGTTTGATTTCGGCGGTTTTGCGCTCACATCCTCACCTCAAAGGCATCTTATTTGATCTGTCCGAAATCATTGCGACTGTCAGTGTAGATGAGAATATTCAACCCGTTGCCGGAAACTTCTTTGAGTCTGTGCCAACGGGGGGCGATGCTTACCTGATGCGATGGATCATTCATGATTGGGACGATGAAAAATCCTCGATCATTCTGAGAAATTGTCATCGCGCGATGAGCGATCAGAGCAAGCTGCTGCTGGTTGAAGGCATTATTCCACCCGGAAATGAACCTGCTCCAGTAAAACTCATTGACATGATTATGCTGTTGATGACGGGCGGACGGGAACGCACTGAAGCAGAGTATCGATCGTTGTTACGATCAAACGGCTTTGAACTTACGCGCGTAATCCCAACACCCTCAATGCTTAGCATCATTGAAGCAGTAAAACGGTAAGCCTTCTGCACTCTCTTAAAAATCGCTATGAAACTATACCGCTTTCTGATGTCGTTTACCGTTGCGCTTGGTTTAGGCTTGAATGAATCTCCAAAAATTCCTGCTTTAGCACAAGCGCAACTTTCTGAAGGCAATCATGCGCTTAAGGTTGCACAGCGCTTAAATCGACCGATGCAAGCTCTGCCAAACGTCAATGGAATTCGCTTTCGAGCGTTGAACTATAAATTTTCAGAAACTCAATCACACCCAGGGTTAGAAGAAGCCATTCGTCGAGAGCTAAGCGGAGATGTTACGACTATTCGCTATCTTTACAACTCGATCGACTTAGATGGTGATGGACGCAATGAAAAGATCGTATATCTCGTTGGATCAACAACTTGTGGCACGGGTGGCTGTACGATGCTGATTTTCAGAACAACGGGACAGGGTTACAGCCTGATTTCACGACATACGATCGTCAATAACCCGATTGTCGTTAGCACCCAAAAAACGAAAGGTTGGCGGGATATCGTGCTGTTTGTCGGAGGCGGGGGTGGAAAGCCAAGCTACCACAGCTTGAAATTTGATGGTTCAGCTTATCCGAGTAATCCTTCGACGGCTCCAGAAGTTGCACCCGGAACCATCGTGAATGGAACTGCGATCGTCGCTGATCAAATTTCTCCGGGCGTGGGGATTGCTTTCGGTCAGCCTGCGAATCAATCAGGAAGCCTAACCCCGAAGCAGCAAGCCTCATTGAAGTCATTAGGAATCGCGATCGCAGTCCCCAGCTTCATCCCTGCGGGTTACACCGTTAGCAAAGTCGAGGTTAAACCTTGCCCTGCCAATGCACCTCGTTCGGATAAAGGCACGTGTCGATTTGGGCCCCAATACGGCATTGTTTATCGTAACGCGCAACAAGATCGCTGTTTTGCGATCGAAGCCACCGGTGGTGGTATTGGTGGGGTTCCAGCCGAATATGAAGTCAAAATCAATACTCAATTATTCGGTGAAACTTCACTCTTGTTTGGTGAGCAAAATGGCGAATTCAAAATGCCCTCATCGCAGCAGCTTAACTCGCCACAGCCCAATTTATTAACAGATTGGGCGGGAGTGGGTCCGTTCTATCGCATTAGCGGATCTGAAATAGTGCAGAAATCTTATTACAAAGGTGCATCTGCTCAGTGCCGCAATACGATTACGCCAAATGAAGCAACGAAGATTGTGCGATCGCTGTCCTGGCTCAAGTAGCCGCTATTGTCCTTTCACATTCACTCAACTATCCGGTGTACAACACCAAGGAAGCAAATCATGGAATCAACTCAAGTGAACTTACAAGCCTCTGCGATCGATCTCAAAGCAGTTTGCCGATATTTCGAGCCGTTCAAATACCAGCATCAATCCGGAGCTGTCAACTGGTTAGAAACCCAACTATCTTATCCGACTTTTCGCGCCTTCACTCAACGGTGGGAAAATCAAGCCGTTTCTCCTGATCCAGTGCTGCGACTCAATAGCACAGGTGCAGCCGTCTACGATCTGCAACAATTATTAAATAAAACCGGAGCGAAGCTGCTTGTCGATGGTAGTTTTGGTGCGAAAACACAGGCAGCCGTGATCCAGTTCCAGCGCAACAATGCTTTAACCGCAGATGGTATTGTGGGCAACCTCACCTGGGCAACTCTCAGAAAATTAGTCGATCAACGCTACTTGTGGAAGATGTTCGATGCTTACAATCCGACTGAAAAGCCGCATCAAACCCGCGCTTTAGATTGGCTGCAAACCCAAATTTCGACGGCTACTTTAACTGAATTCGCTCGTCGCTGGCGGAGTGCTTAACCCTTACGTTTAAACCTGTGCAGCATAGACATGAATGCTAGAACACCGTCCTAGCATTCATTTTTTAGGTCGATGTTGCAATTTCTGCAACTTATACCGAATTAAACATAGAATGCGAAAGATCATACTCAAAGTCCCCCATTCTGGGGGATTTAGGGGGCGAGAATCTGTCGCATCCACAAATCAATTTGGTATTAGCCGAATGAATCGGAGTGCGATCGCTACACTGAATCCATCGTCACAGATTCAATCATTATGAATGCTTCTCTTTTCCTTCGAGCGACTATCAGTTTGCTACTCTTCGGCGGTGTAGTTTCAACCTCGGTTCAGTCCGTCACAGCACTCTCTCTGATTCAAAGCACCAAGGCTGAACCGATTAAAGATCCTTAACGTTGTACCGCTTCCTTATTAAACAGACCGTTGAAGAAATTTCAGATTGCAAATCCGCGATCGATCCTAGCCATCCACTCTTTCAACAAATCAATCAACTTTACGACAAAACTGTTGAAACGGTTTATCGTGCTGAATCTTGCTAGGAGGAACATCGGCTGGATGGTTGCGATCGAGATAGTTTATTGAGAAAGTTCAGTAATTTCGTCAAAACAAAACTGTTGAACTAACTCCGTTAGTGCGATCGCAACTCGTTGATTCGTCTCTGGGATTTGCTGAACCAATTGCAGGATTCGGTCAGCATCGACAGCAAGTGAGGCTTGATGCAGTTGTGCAATCCAATCTTGAGGCATTGTCGCAAGCATTACACGAGTTAACGTTAACTCAGGCGATGAATCAATTGGATGTTCGTTATCTTCTTCATACAGATAGTTCACCCCAAGATGCTTCGCGAGTTTCTCAAATAAGTGAGCTTCTCGAAAGGGTTTTGCTAGAAAATCATCGCAGCCAGCCGCCAGAACTGAAGCACGCTGTTCTTCAAAGGCACTGGCGGTTAATGCCAGAATCTTGGGTCGAGTTTGAGCCGATTCAAGCACCCGGATTTGCCGAGTTGCCTCATAACCATTCATGATCGGCATTCGCATATCCATCAGAATGAGGTGCGGTTGCCATTGCTGCCATTGTGCGATCGCATCTTCTCCATTCACGGCTGATTGGGTTTCAAATCCCACCATTGTTAACAATTGCTCGACGAAATCTCGATTCTCAGAGCGATCGTCAACAACTAAAATTCGATATCGGGGTTGCTCTGGTGCTAGTTGCAGCACTCGCTTTGAAGTCGAGGTAGGTGCAACTTCTGTCGGATTCGCGATCGCGATTTGAATTTCAAAGGAAAACGTTGATCCTTGTCCCACAGCTGATTCAATGTGCATCTCTCCACCCATCAATCGCACAAATCGCCGACTAATGGTTAACCCAAGCCCTGTGCCTTCTCGCAGTTGAGAACCACTACTGGTTTGAATAAACGGGCGAAATAGCTGCTCGAATTCTTCTGGAGCAATTCCCTGTCCCGTATCTTGAACTTTGAATTGCAGCGTTAATTCTGACTGCACGGTAGCTTCTAGCGTAATGCTGCCACTGTCTGTAAATTTCAGGGCATTGCTCAGCAGATTAATTAGGACTTGGCGCAGTTTGTTTTCATCGGTTTGAATGTACTGAGGCAGATTGGGCGCGATCGCAAAGTTCAGCGCGAGTTTCTTTGCTTTCGCTCGAATCAAGAACATCTCTTGTATCGTCTGTAAAAGATGATGCAGATCAAAAGAAACCACATTCAAGGTTGTTCGTCCTGCTTCGATCTTTGACATCTCCAGCACATCATTGATTAAATTCAGCAAGTGTTCACCGCTGCGATTGATAATGGCAAGGGAATCGCGTTGGCGCTCAGGAAGAGCAGCATCGCGTTCTATCAACTGCGAAAAACCTAAAATTGCGTTCAATGGTGTACGTAACTCATGGCTCATGTTAGCTAAGAATGTACTCTTTGCTAGATTTGCTGCCTCAGCCGCTTCTTTGGCAATGCGTAAATCGGTTTCGGCTTTGTGTCTGGCTCGTCCGATCGCAATCAGTTCGCTCACAAGCTTGAGACAGTTGATATCTTCTTGACTCCAATCTTTCTGAAAATGAACTGTGTCTATTCCCAAAAATCCAGTCACCTGACCGCGATAGATCACCGGAACACCAAGCACCGATTGAATCGACTGACGGGTAAATAGCTGTCGCTCTGGTGTTTCTGGCATCGTCTGAACATCAACCGTATGCAGGGCTTGTCCTGAGAGAAACTGTTGATGCAAATGGGGATACTCAAAAACACTCGACCCTCTTGCTTCAGGTGTCAGTGGGGCAATTCCATCACCACACCATTCGTAAACTAGTTGGCATCTTGTCTGGTCAGCATCGTACTCGAAGATTGTGCCGCGTTCTGCGCCAATATGACGGGCGATCGATTCTAAAGCAAGATGAATCGCGGTTTCTGCATCCTGGTCAATAAACTGCCGAGAAAGATAGCTGAGTAAATGATCTAACCTCGCTCGACGTTGCAGCGCTCTTTCGGCACCTTTACGATCGCTAATATCTCGCACCATCGCTAAAACATGCGGTTTTCCATTGTAAAAACAAGTGGTTCCTTTAACTTCAACATCAACCAGGCTGCCATCCTTGCGAACATCAACTGCTTCACCACAGAACGGCTGCTTTAAGGTCATTGCTTCGAGAAAGCTATGAAATACCGATATACTGTCTGGATGAATATACTCCGATGGATGTAACGTTAAAAACTCCTCGTATGAGTACCCATGCATTTGGCAAGTAGCAGGGTTCACTTCGACCACAGTGATTGTGTCAAGATCCAGGATGAACAAGGCATCAGTAATCGCCTCAAAGATCGTGCGATATTGTGCTTCTTTCTCCTGTAAGGCTTGTTGTTGAGCTTGCAACAGCCCATTCTGCTGAAGCAATATTGCTTCAGCTTGTTTTTGTTCCGTGATATCGGTTTTGGTTCCGATCCATTCTTGAATGTTGCCCTGCTCATCGAGGATGGGCACGCCCCGAACTGAAAACAATCGATACTCGCCGGATGCCACTTGAATGCGTTGCTCTACTTCGTAAACTTTCCCAGAGCGAACTGCTTCTAGCCAAACTTCTGCGGTCGTTGCTCGATCGTCTGGGTGAATGCTCTCGAGCCATCCCCATCCATTTGCGCTGGCTTGGCTGCGTCCAGTTAACGCACACCAAAGCGGAATATCTTCGACCACTTCTCCGACCGCATTGGTCATCCAAACAGCTTGAGCCGTTGCCGTCACAAAAGCCCGATATCGCGCTTCACTCAGACGCAAGGCTTCTTCGGTTAATTTACGATCGTGAATGTCTCGCGCGACGCCAATGATTTGTAATTCTCCGTCCACTCCAAGAGTCGGTGCAACGTTGACGACTTGCCATCGGTAACTGCCGTCTTTGTAAAGAGATCGACATTCAATCCCGGCTTGCGGTTCACGGGTCTCGACCATCTGTTGGTTCAGCTTAAAACACAGTTCAGCATCGTCAGGATGCAGAAATTGAGGGAATGGTTTCCCAATCATTTCTTCGGGCAAGTAGCCCATGACGTTGATGACGTTTGGCGAAACGTAGCTAAAAATTCCCTCTGGTGTATTGACAAATAAAATATCATTTGCGTTTTCTACAATGTTGCGAAAGTGTTGTTCGCTGCGTTGCAAAGCCGCTTCGGTTTGTTTGCGATCGCTAATATCTCGAAAGAATGTAATGCGTCCATAGTACTCGCCAGTAGAAGATTTGACGGCTTTGCTGTGACGTTCGATCGTCCGCCCATCTTTCAACGAAAGCTCATCGTAAAGAACTTCGTCTAAGTTTTGATAAAGCGCTTCGATGCGTGCTAAAAAAGCGTCTGAGTCTTCAAGCTGATTTGCAACCATTTCGGCAACCCGCCGAGAATTTTGAGTTGGTAAAATCTGAGGCAGTCGCCAGATTTCGCAAAACTTTTGATTGTAGTCCACGATATTGCGATGTTCATCTGCCACCAAGATGCCATCGATCGACGCTTCTTGTTGTGCTTTCAGTAGAGCATTACTACGACGCAGTTGTTCTTCAATGGCTTTCTGCTCGGTGATATCTCGCAAAATCGTGGAGACAAATTTGAGCGATCCATCTGAATTTTTGTGCGTGACAATGATTTGAGAAGCTGAAATTTCTCGTTGATCTCGTGTGAGAAGAACTGTTTCTCCAGCCCAGATTCCGTCTCGAAGCGCGATCGGAAAAGCTTCTTCCAACAAAACTTTAGCGACTTCGGGCGGATGATATTCTGAAATAGTTTTTTGCGATAAGTCTTCGGTATCCCCAAATCCTAATGCTCGACGTGCAGCCTGATTGAAATAGAGAGTGCGTCCTGTTGCGTCGGCAATACCAATTAAATCCACAGCGGTTTCTAAAACCGTAATTAAGTCTTCACGTTGCAGTTGTTGAGCTTGAGGGGTTAGTGCTTCACTCATGAATTGATCCTTCTAAGCAGAGACTTGCAGTTTGATAGAGCGATCGTAGCGTGAGTCCATCGGTTGGATAGTTCACTACGGCAGAACGATAAATCAGATTCGGAGCTTCAAACGGTTGTCGTTGCAGCATTGCGATGACTTCTGATAACTGCTCATTAAACTTTGCTTTTGTGGTTTGAGAACTGGCAATTATAAATTCACCATTTCTCCAATAGCCAAGAATTTCACCGTTGCAAAAACTAGCTTGCAAGCATTGTCCAGTTTGTTTGAGAATCTGATTCCCAATCGTGTGACCCTGCTGAATGTTGATTTGTCTTAGCGTGGGAATGTAGAGAATTGCAAGGTAAGTTGTTTGATGGTTGCGGAATTGAGCTTCGATCGCTTGACTCGAATAAAACTGATTTGCCAGTCCGGTAATCGAATCTTTGGTGCTCAGTGTTTGTAGCAGTCGCAATCGCTCCAACCGCTGTGTGAGCCGTGAAAGTAATTCTTGCCCAACGATCGGTTTGACAACATAGTCATCGGCTCCGGCTGCAAAGATTTGTTGAACGGTTGCAGTATCTTGATGAGCGGTGAGAAAGACGATCGGTAAACTTTGCCAAGCTGGATTTGCTCGAATCGCCTGACAGAGCGCAACTCCATTCATCTGCGGCATTTCCACATCCAGAATCAGCAGATCGGGATTGATCGCTGATAAAACCGTCCAAAATTGCAGTGGATTATCGATTCCTGTTAAGCACATTCCCCAAGGTTCAAGAAGCTGTTTCAAGGTGGCAAGAACGATCGGATCATCATCGACTGCCAGAACTGTCCAAGAGCGGAGAGATGATTTAGAATCTTTCCCATCGCGGGGGACTTCAGATTCAAACTCATCTATTTTTGGAAGATTTAGGGGGCTTCCACTCGTTTCGACCGGAGCTGAAGGATTCAGAATATCACCCAAGCGTCGAACCAGCGATCGCACTTCTTCCGCTGGTAATTCGGCTTGTCCTTCAAACTGTTTTTCAAGCTGTCGAGCAATCTGTGTTCCTTCATCTCGATCGAACATCCCTAAAACCCCCGCTAACTTATGAGCAGCGCGTTCTGCTGCCTCTCGCAGTTCAATTGGTAAGGGGTAAGTATGAGCTGATTGTTGCAGCACCGCAAATCGTTCTGCCATTAACCCACGATACTGCTCCCAAAGCTGTGCAACCTGATTGTCATAGGATTGCGCGGATTGTTCCTGATTGGCTTCAATGCCTTCGCGCAATCGATATCCCAACCCATACACGTTCTCAATCCAATCAACTGCACCGCCTGCTTTTAGCTTCTGCCGCAATCCTTTAATGTGAGATTTGACGCTCTCTTCCTGAGGCGGATCGTCAAACGTCCAAAGATGCTCGATGATGTCTCCACAGCTAAAAACGCGACTAGGATGGCGTAGAAACAATTCGAGCAAACTATACTCTTTCGGTGTCAGCGGCAGTAGTTTCTCAGCATAGGTGACTTGGCACGATCGCGGATCGAGCTGTAATTTTCCAATGGTCAAAACTGGGCTTGCTGCTACCGTTCCCCGTCTCAACAAGGCTCTAACTCGGGCTTGAAGCTCTCCCAAGTCGAATGGCTTTGCTAAATAGTCATCTGCCCCTGAATCTAAGCCTCGAATCCGATAGGTGCTGTCATCTTTGGCGGTCATCAATAAGATTGGGGTTCCACAACCGCGATCGCGAATTCTCTGGCAGAGCGTGATCCCATCCAATTTAGGCAATCCCACATCAATCAGGATCAGGTCATAAGTTGTGCTCTCAACGCATTCCCACCCAATCGCGCCGTCCTCTGCTGTGTCTACTGCGTAATGGTGTTCACTCAACGATCGTGTAATCGCGTCTGTCACGATCAAATCATCTTCAACTACTAGAACCCTCATATCTATCGCTCACCTAGCCGTAAAGCGATTGTAAGGTAATTCATCCCGCGTCTTAAAGCATTCTTACAAGAACGCAACAATCGAGCAGGCATAAATTAGTTTTTCTCCTCTAGTTCTCCCCGATTATTCTCTATCTTGAGAAACATCAAGCGAACAGCTTACATTCAAGCTTCGCTAAATCTCAACTTTATGACCACAACAAGAGGACAATTATGAAGCGTCAATTCTGCACTGTTGCTATCCTGACAACTCTGGGTGTTTTGTCTTTTGCATCGATCTCGAAAGCTGGAGTCGTCTTAAATGGCGCATCAATGGATGGTTCCACCGTCGAGCATACCCAGCCGTCTCTTCAATCTGACGAGCCTTCTAGTTCAAACTTGGATGGATCTAACCTAAACGGCACATCATTGGATGGTTCTACCGTCGATCACACCCAACTGTCTCTTCAATCTGACGAGCCTTCTAGTTCAAACTTGGATGGATCTAACCTAAACGGCACATCATTGGATGGTTCTACCGTCGATCGGGCTCAGTCGTCTCTTCAATTGAATAATCTCTAGTTTTCAGTTTCAGGCGATCTGCTTGAGACTTGTCACTCATGACTTAAGCCCGTGTCTTGATTTATTCGAGGCATGGGCTGCTGAATCGCTTTACGCAATCCTAGCTTATGCAACAATCTTGGTTTAGCTCTCTATTTTGCCTGTCGATCGCGATTAACATTGGCATTGTTGATTTTGCTAAATCTCAACCGAACCCTGCCGCCTCGATCAATGCTCTAGCACCGGAAAGTACGATCGTTGGCTTTGATGCTCAGGGACATCGCTTGAAGTTTCAAATTCGCAGTGTCGAACTGGATCAACAAGACCCACAGCAAGAAACTTACCTTTACACGGTGTTCTATCAAACCAAAAATCAGACTTGGCAAAACTATTGTCGAGCAACGACTCACTTTGCAGCGAAAGCAATTGCACTTCGAGGAACCTGGGATCGCAGAGGCACTTACCAAGGGAACGAAAACCGCATCACGTTTAGTTGCCTAAGTGGTGCATTAGCAAAGTGTGTTCGCTTAGGCTATAGACCTTGGCAAACGATCAAAGGGCAATCGCTCAAAGAGTATCATCAAGCTTGTGTACGGATGATTCGTGCCGATTACTGTGGCGATGGAACAACGCACACCCAGGATGGAACGCGAATTGATGTCTACGATCGCTTAGGAATTCAAAAACGGAATGGAGTCCCTGGGATGAGTTTTGAAGCAGCATGGGGCATCGATGGAGCGCGATCGATCCACCATACCCGCTATCCAGAAGCTTTAGCTTATGTGCAACGAGTTTGTCCGCATCGACTTGCAAGCAACACAAAAACAAATCAGGCTCCGCTCGCTCAATTGCAATCTTCTGCGCTCCTATTCAACGATTCTGCAATCAAGGAGTTGAACAGTAGTACACCACGTCTAGACCGAGATTCACCAAAATCGAAGTCTCATATCTAGCGGCGTGACCCAACACAGCGCGGATGGGGCGGTCGCTTTTTCGGGTTCACGGGGAAATCAGGCTGCTGTCCGTTTATAAACTTCAACCAGCATTAGCATCACCGGAACTTCAATCGAGACACCTACCACTGTTGCCAGTGCTGCGCCAGAGTTTAAGCCAAATAGAACGACAGCAGTTGCGATTGCGATCTCAAATGATTACTCGCTCCAATTAACATTGCGTTAATCTCCGTCTTTCGCTTTCCAGGCAATCGCTTTACTTGGCTGGGGCGTGGGTAATTTGAGAGAAATTAAGGCGGCAGCTAGAACAAACACTGCCGAAGTCCACAGGCAACCGATCAGCCCAAAGCTTTGATAGATTAGCCCTGATAAAACGGTTCCTGCTAATCGCCCTCCAGAGTTTGCCATGTAGTAAAAGCCAACGTTCAGGGCTACTTTGTCATCATCGGTATACGCCAGAACCAAGTAAGAATGAACGGCTGAATTGAAGGCAAAAACGACACCAAAAATCATCAATCCACCGACGATCGCATAGTTTGGATTCACTCCAGCCGCTAGCGCGATCGCAATCAATACAGGCACGATCGTTAAGGCCAATGTCCAAAACCGAATCGTGCTGGTCGAGGGTGGGCGACCTGATCCAAATCGTTTGATCAAGGTCGGTGCAGAGGATTGAATGATGCCATAGCCAATCACCCACATGGCCATGAATCCGCCAACCTGGTAGAACGACCACCCCAGCGGCCCGCGCAGAAACACAGGTAAACCCACCACAAACCAAACATCACGAGAGCCAAACAGAAAGAATCGTGCAGCCGACAGAACGTTGATTTCGCGACTCTTGGAAAATAGCTGCGTGAACTTCACCTTGCCCTTAATTTTGCCCATGCCACTCGGCAGCAACAATCCGGTGAACATCAACACAAACAGTCCACCTGCCATCAGCCATAGAGAATGCACAAAGCCGATCGAAGCCAGTAATGCGGCTCCTAAGAAAAACCCTGCCCCTTTGAGCGCATTTTTCGATCCGGTGAGAATTGCAACCCATTTGAAGAGCGAGGATTGGGCATCTTGGGGGACGACTAACCGAATTGCACTTTTGGAACTGAGCTTAGTCAAATCTTTCGCAATTCCGGAGAATGCCTGAGACATCATGACATAAGCGATCGCAAACCCCTGTGCCCAACTGCGATCGAGAAACGACAACATCATCAGCGCGAAGATTTGCAGTCCAATCCCGGTGTAAAGCGTCGCTTTTAGACCTAGCCGAGAGCCAATCCAACCCCCAAAGAAATTCGTGATCACGCCAAACACTTCGTAAAACAAGAATAGGAATGCAACTTGTAAAGGCGGGTAACCAATTTCATAGAAATAGAGCAGCACTAACAGTCTGAGCGCACCATCGGTAATTGTAAAGCCCCAGTAAGCAAGCGTTACGAGAATATAGTTTTTGAGATTGGCACTAGATGCGGTTGTAGAGGACATAAGATTAGTTCAGACTCAGTGCAACTTTTCGAGTGAGTTCAACCATGCGATTCGAGTAGCCCCATTCGTTGTCGTACCACGCCAGGATTTTCACCTGTGTTTGATCGACAATCATTGTCGAGAGAGCATCAATGATCGAGGAGCGGGGATCGTCTTTGTAATCGATCGATACGAGTGGACGTTCTTCGTATCCCAAAATGCCTTTTAACGCGCCTTCCGAGGCTTCTTTTAGGAGTTGATTCACTTCTGCGATCGTGGTAGGTCTTTCGACTTCAAACACACAATCAGTCAGCGACGCATTGAGTAATGGCACTCGAACAGCTAAACCATTGAGCTTGCCATTAAGTTCAGGGTAGATAAGCCCGATCGCCGTTGCTGATCCTGTTGTCGTTGGAACAAGCGATAAGCTGGTTGCTCTTGCTCGACGCAAATCTTTGTGAGGGGCATCGACGATCGTTTGAGTGTTCGTATTGTCGTGAATCGTCGTAATAATGCCATGCTTGATGCCTAACCCTTCATGGATCACTTTCACAACGGGAGCTAGACAATTTGTGGTGCAAGAAGCTGCCGTCAGCAGGTGATGTTCGTTGGGCTGATACAGATAATCATTGATGCCCATAACAATGTTGAGTGCGCCTTGTTTGACTGGAGCCGCCACAATCACCTTTTTCACACCACGCTTGAAATAGGGATCGAGCGTTTCCGGGGTGCGAAACTTGCCAGAGCATTCTAGAACAATGTCAACGCCGTAATCTTCCCAGGGCACATCGCCAGGTTTAGCAGACTCGCTGAACGTGACGGGTTTGCCATCGATCAGAATGCGATCGTCTCCAGCTTCCACGTCCGGTATCCAACGCCCATGCACCGAGTCGAATTTCAGCAGATGAGCTGCCGTTTCTGCACCACCTTTCACTTCATTGATGTGAACAAACTCGAATTCTGACCACCCCCAAGCGGCGCGAAAATCTAGTCGTCCAATCCGCCCGAACCCATTGATTCCAACCCGTATAGTCATGGCTTTATTTTGAGAAATTGCAGATTCATATCAAATTAGTTTGATATGAATCTCACTATAGATCAAACGGGTGCTGAAATACAGCAATTTTCTAGATAATTTTCTAAAAAAAATTGATACGTTTTTGAGAAACTACACCAGCGCTCGATTAAGGCAGACTTTAGAACACGGCTTGCTTCCGTAACAGTTCAGCGATCGTTAAGTCAGGCTGAGGCAATCCCTCAAACACTGTGCCAACCTTACCTTGATAGAAATGGAGGTTGGTCAATCGATATCCCTCATCTGGTAAGGGAATGTAGCCGACTTGTGTGACTAGATTCTTAGCATTCTTGAGATAGTACTCAACAAAAGCTTGGAGTTCTGGCTTCTGTTGAGCTGCGCTGATATTGACGTAGATGAACAAAGGGCGAGAGAACGGGCGATACTGCACTTTTTCAACCGTTTCGCGGGACGGTAAAATTGCCCCTCTACCTTTTCCATCATCTATTGCCAAGGCTCTTAGTTCATTTTGCTTCGCTTCATAGTAGGAAAGCCCGAAGTAGCCGAGTGCATCTGGATCTTTGCTCACACCCGCAACTAACTCGTTGTCATCTTCACTCGCGGTATAGTCTGTTCGGCTTTCCTTCGGCTTTCCAGTTAGAACTTCATTGAAATAATCAAACGTTCCAGAATCCTGCCCTGCGCCATAGAGTTTCAACGGACGATTGGGATACGATGCCCGAATCTGATTCCAGTTGGTAATCTTACCCTGAGCAGCAGGCGACCACACTTTTCTCAGTTCCTCAACCGTGATGTCTTTTGCCCAAGTGTTCTGAGGATTAACTGCGATCGTGAGCGCATCAAACGCGATCGGTAGTTCATAGAATCGAACTCCTGCTTTTCCACAAGCCTGCATTTCTGCTTTCAGAATCGGGCGAGAGGCATTATTAATATCGGTTTGACCCGCGCAGAATTTTTTAAAACCGCCCCCTGTGCCAGAAAACTGAATATCAATCTGATCTGCTTTGTCACCCTTTGCTTGACGGTACTCTTTCACTATCAATCGGGAGATCGGAAACACGGTACTCGATCCATCAATCTTAATGCCCGGGTAGGAAGGAATCGCTGGATTGGTAATATCTTGAGGTGCAGTCGTCGCTTGGAATGGGTTAGAGTTAGCGGTTGGATTCGAGGTACAACCTGAAATCCCAAGGGTTAATACGACGCAAGTGCCTAGCAGTCGTTTAAAGGGAATGGATGTTTGAAGGGTCATAGTGCATCCACCATTGGTTGAATAAGGAATGCACTCATCATTTCAAAAAATCTTGATGGTTTTAAGTGTTCTGCAAAACATTCAACATTAAAAAATGTGAAGGAATTGATGGACTATTCCTCATCCCGACATTTCCGCACGGGAAGAATCGGGCTAAAGCGGCGGAATTCCGCAAGATACTGCTCCAGCACGACAAATTGTGTCAGATTCAGGCTGTAGTAAATCCAGCGTCCCTCTTGCCGTGCCTGAACCAGTTGTGCCTCTTTCAGAGTCTTGAGATGAAAGGAGAGTTTCGATTGGCTCACGTCTAACGCTTCGCACAGATCGCAAACACACAGTTCGCGATCGCGCAAGAGATCCAACACTTGAACGCGCAAGGGATCAGACAGCGCGTGAAAGCCTGCAGCAATAATATTTGATGAAACATCGGCAGTTTTTGGCATCAACTTTTCTTAAAATGATGAGGTAAGTGCTTTCAGTTTAATATGCCATTTCATCAAACGGGGAGTACCGGAGTGACAATTAAGCGATCGCCTCGTACTAAAATCGATCGGTACTCTAGACACAGCAAGCGAGCCAACCACCTGCTGTGTCTCTATGCCGCGTCACTTAACACAAGGTGTCCAAGCTCAGCTTGGGTTTGAACTCTTCTACTAATCCTGTATGAGTCGTCGATATCGAGCTTCGATTAGAGAGTAAATGCTATAAGCAATCAAACCTAGCGCCACAATTCCTAAAATCCAAGCTCCATAAGGCTGCTGGGCTAGGACGGCTAACGCTTCCCCTAGTCCTTTAACCTCGGTTGCATCAGACTGCCAAGCCGCAATGATCACAAAGAGTCCAATCACGCAAAAAACTACGCCCCGTGCGGCAGTGCCAAATTGTCCGACTCGCTTTGCCCATTTGCGCTCCGATAACCGCATCTGATCTAGCTTAAAATGACGCTGAAATTTTGCCGTATACGCCTGATAAAAGTGCGATAAGCCGACTCCCACTACGATCGTACCTGCCAAGCCAACTAGCCATTGTCCTAAGGGTTGAGCCAGCATAAGTTTTGTCCAATCTTGCGATGCTTCTCCGCCTGTTCCGCCTGTTCCTAGAATCAGCTTAACGGCGGTCAGCGCCAGTCCTGAATAGGCGAGCGCGCTCAATAAATAACCAATCCGGTTGACAATCCGTTTTGCAGAGTTGGGTCTGCCTTCATGCTCTGGATCGAAAATTGCTTGGGCAAACCGCCACAGCACATAACCGACAATGCCGATCGCAACGAGACTTAGAAGCAGCTTGCCAAACGGCTGCACCACGATCTCTTGCAATGCTCCACGCGTGTCGGTGGTTCGTCCTCCCGCACCAATCGCAGCTTGCGCTGCTAACAATCCCACAACAAAATAAACAATTCCTTTAGCAGTGTAGCCAAGCCGAGCAAGCTTTTCAAATCCAGGATGATGCAGGGTTTGCTGTGCAGATTGCTTCAGTGGAGGAGGAAGATCAGGGCGAGTCATAGAGCGTAAAGTAAGACTGCCCCTACAGTGAGACGCTTGATTAGTCGGTGCATCTATCGGAATAGGTAACTTCACCGAACGCGAGGCTGCAGCTGGGCACAACTTTTTGAGCAATTCTTGTTTCCAAGCAAGGTTGGAAACATCATTGACAGCGTTTCTCTAGTGGCAGCCCTCAATCAGGCTCAAGTTGCTCGATACGAGGATTAGGCGATCGCGGCTCAAACAAATGATTCTATGGAGGGTCGTTGGTCACAATTCTCTGAATTACCGTGTGAAAAGTTCAGGCATTCTAAAGTTCAGACATTTTAAGGAGGTTCAAATGCAAACTCCCGCCGTTGTTGAAAGCGATTCTTTGTCCCACAAGCTAGAGCAGATTGGCAAGATTCTGCGGATTATTGGATGGGCAGGAATTGTGACTCAATTGGGTTTAGCAGTCGCAGCAGGTGTGATGTTAGTGTTTGCGATCGCGGGACGTAATTTCAACCAAGCTGTTGCGATTCCAACTGTTCCAGGAGTCCCCGCTTATAATTTTCGCGATGCTACAACTCCAGGGTTAGGAATTGGCATTTTTTGGGCGGTAGCTGGCATTCTGGTACTGCTTTTCACGGCTTATCTCGCTTTTCGTCAACTCCGGTTTGCCCGTCGTCTGAGAAATCCAAATCCAGACCTTCACCCCAAAAAAAGTGATGTAATGAAGGTACTCCGAATTGGGATCATTGCAGGTTTTGTGGGCATGGCACTCACCATTTTAGGCGGCGGAGCAGCCCTCGGAGTTCTGTTGTCGAAATCGATCGCCATTCCTCAAGGCGTGGCGGTTTATGCTCCAACTCGAGTTATTCGCCCACTGGATGTGCTGATAGCAATGGCAAACATGGTGGGCATCACCGCACACTTTCTCGGCACGATCGCATCTGTCGCCACGGTAAGCTGGTTACATCGACAGTGACCTATGAATCACGAACATTCCCCAGAACAATCTCTTGCTGAAGTTCGCAGTGAAATCCTCCAACATCTAGAACAGTGGCTTGATTTACCCATGCTCGTTTTGAGCTTCGTTTGGCTTGTGTTGTTCGTGGTTGAGCTAATTTGGGGACTCAATCCATTTATGGATGGCGTTAGTACTGCGATTTGGATTTTATTTATTTTTGATTTCCTATTAGAGTTTGCTTTAGCGCCTCATAAGCGCAGGTATCTGCGGCAGAATTGGTTGACCGTTTGCTCAGTGGCTTTACCTGCGTTGCGAACCTTGCGAATTTCGCGGGTGGTTCGAGCAGCAAGGAGCATTCGGTTGCTGGGCGTGATGACGCGCACCAATCGAGGAATGCGATCGCTCAGTGCCAGTTTTCAACGCCGGGGGTTTGGCTATGTTGTGACTTTAACGTTGGTCATTACTTTAGTTGGAGCTGCGGGAATGTATACCCTAGAGCGAGATATCCCCGATGGCTTAGAGAGCTATGGAGATGCCTTGTGGTGGACGGCAATGCTGATGACAACACTGGGATCAGAGTATTTTCCTCGATCGCCAGAGGGACGAATTCTGTGTTTTGGGTTAGCACTATATGCCTTTGCAGTATTTGGCTATGTGACGGCAGCGATCGCAACTTTTTTCGTCGGCCGGGATGCTGAAAACGACGAGGCGGAGGTTGCAGGAGCAAAATCAATTCAAGCACTACACGCGGAGATTGCAGCCCTGCGAACTGAGATTCAAGCCTTGTCTAGTCATCCTCCTCGGACTCAAGCTGTAGAGCAAACCAAGCTTGCGGATTATTCCACTGATGTCTGAGGAAGTTGGCACTCTTAAGCTTGAAAAGATAGGAATGATTAGAGTTGTTGGTTTCACTGTTAATTAGAAGACGACTGACTACGTACTTCTTGAACTTCACCCACTTCAAATGCGCCCAAACCCAATGCTCCATTTTACAATCAGCATAATTGCTGTGCGCGAAACGAAAAATGAACATCGAGATATCAGTCCTCTAGAATCAGATTGAACAATGGTGCAAGGATTCTTAGCACTGTTACCGAATTTAATTCTAGCGGTCATTGTCTTCGTTGTTTTCTGTTCAATTGGCAGAACCGTTAAACGAACCGTGAGGCGAGCAACTGGAGATCGCCGCCGTGCTCGCAATTTGGGGTTAGCCTTGGGAAGATTAGCCCAAGGCATCATCATTTTGATTGGCTTGTTTGTCACATGGTCGATAGTCATCCCAACGCTCAAAGCAAGTGATCTCGTTCAACCGTGTATACACATCCCGTGAGCGTTTGAAGTTTATTGATTATTAGTCTCAGTAAATGATGAAATCACTTAATTAAAACTATTGATATTAATTATCAATAGTTTTAATTAAGAAATGTTGCTAATGAAATAGAATAACTCTGCAAAATCCACAAGATATGGGTTTTAGAGTCAAACTTACGAATGAACAATGCAACTAATGAAACTTAATAGAAACTATTTCTATAACTACTTCTATTAAGTGTGATACGATTTTTCTTAATCTTATTGACTATAAGTCTCAAAAAGAGAAGATCAAATCGAGAACGATTGTATTGACTGGAGAAACAGTAAGAATGTCCAGAATTCGTTTATTTCGGGGGACTCAGACCGGCAATACTCAAACGATCGCAGAAGCGATTCAGCTTGATGTATTGTGGCTCAGTTCGAGTTCGAGCTTAAAAATCTTTGATCGTGCTTTGCTGCAAGAGCTATCCCAGCAAGTCCGGATTGGACTCTGGGAATATCAACAAACGCAGGATGAAGCAAGCTGCCTCGATCGAGCAGTTGAACTTTTACATGAATATTTGCAGACCTTTGATCGTTCGATTCATCTCGCAGGTCATGGAATGGGCGGAGTGATTGGGCTGACTTATGCCCGTCGGCATCCAGAAAAAGTACGATCGTTAACCTTACTAGCAGTCGGGGCCCAGCCTGCAACTACTTGGCAAGCTTACTACTACATTCAACGTCAAATGCTGCCTTATAGTCAAACGCAGATCTTAGCTCAATCAGTTCGGAGCCTATTTGGTAATCACCTTCCGTATCCACTGAAACACATGGTGACACTGTTTGCAAGGGATTTAGATGAATCACCCTCAATCCACTCATTGTTTAAACTCTCAACGTTACCAAGAGGAGGAGTATCAGTTCCATTAATGATCTGCGGAAGTAAGACTGATCCGCTAATCTCACTCCCAAATCTGTACGAGTGGATCGATGAGTTTAAACCAGGAGACATGATTTGGACAGCACAGATCGGATCGCACTTCTTTCATCACTGTCAAGCCCAAGCAACGAGTCAAGAAATTCAGAAGTTTTGGCGGTGTGTTGGAGCGAGATTGCAAGCAATGGAACGAAAAGTCGCTGTGCGATCGACATAAATTGAGATACCGCAATCCAGTAGCATTAATGTCCTATTCTCACGACCCTTGACGTTTGCGAATCAAAAGGTAGAGAAAGAAAGGGGCACCGATCACAGCCGTCACAACTCCACAAGGAAGCTCAATCGGAGCAAACGCAGCTCTACCGACAAAATCAGCCAAAACAACAATCACGCCCCCTATTAAGGCAGAAATCGGCAGTAGCCCTTCATGACGATTCCCAACAATCTGTCGTCCTAAATGGGGAGCAATTAGCCCAACAAATCCGATCGATCCTGCTGTCGCCACTGCTGCTCCCGCCAAAGCAACCGCAACAATCACCAGTAATCCTCGATGCCATTCCACCCGACTCCCTAGCCCTTTCGCAATGTCTTCTCCTAAGTTCAATACATTCAGATGTCTTGCCAATCCAAACGCGATCGGGACAAAGATAATGAGCCACGGAAGTAGCGAGATCGCTTGTTCCCAGGTACGGCCGTAAACGCTCCCTGCTAACCAGACTAAAGCTTGACTCACATCATAGATTGAGCCAAAAGTAATCAGTAAACTCGTGAATGCGCTTGCGATCGCAGATAGTCCAATCCCCATCAGAATCAGTAAAATTGGAGAACTTCCCCGATTCCAGGCTAATCCGTAGATTAATGCTGCCATCAGTGCTGCACCCGTAAATGCAGAAAACGGCAGGGCATAAACTGGCGCACTTGGAAACAAAACAATTACAGAGACAGCAGCTAAACTCGCCCCAGTATTGATGCCAATGATACTTGGGTCAGCCAGTGGATTGCGCGTTAACCCTTGAAAGATTGTACCTGAAATAGCAAGAGCAACCCCAACCATGAAAGCAACTAATGTTCGGGGCAATCGTAGGGTGTGAATCACAAATGCATGATCTGGATTGCCTGTATTGATGCCAAACAAGGTTTTGACAATATCTAGAACTGAGATCGGGTATTCCCCTCGTCCCACATTGAGAACAATCGCCGCCAAGCCAAATACTAAGAGCAGAGCTGCAATCACGGGCACTCGTTGATCGAGGCGAAACGATAGCACCGGAGAACGCCAATCGCTCATTTTTTCACCTTCACTTTTGCAAGATAGACAAAGAACGGTGCACCCACGATTGCAGTCATCACACCCACTGGTAGTTCTTGGGGTTTCAACACAACTCGCGCTGCAATGTCTGAGAGTAACAATAAAATTGCACCTGCGATCGCGGAATACGGCAAGATCCAACGATAGTCTGTTTTGATGAAGAAGCGCACCATATGAGGAACCACTAAGCCGACAAAGCCGATGGGGCCTGCGACCGCAACTGAACTTCCTGCCAAGAGAACTACACTCGTCGCCGCTAATAGCTTCACCCAAATGGTTTGCTGACCTAAGCTCGTCGCAATGTCTTCCCCTAAGCTAATCGTCGTAATCTGTCTACCTAATAGAAATGCTAGAACTAATCCTGTGCCTAGAAACGGGAGCACTTGCAGAAATAGTTCAAAATCCCGTCCTGCTAGTGATCCCGCTAACCAGAAGCGAATCTCTTCAAGCGTCCGTTGACTCACAATCAGAACCGCAGTCGTGATCGAAGAAATCAATGCGGTCATTGCTGCACCAGCAACAGTAAGATTCAAGGGAGTTGCACCACCGCGTCCGAGAGCACCGAGCAAGTAGACAAGTACGGCAGCGATCGCGGCTCCCAAAAATGCCACCCCTGCGTAAATCGTCAGCGACGAACTCCCAAAAATAAACAGTGTGATCACAACTGCTAGAGCGCCACCAGCTTCAATTCCTAAGATTCCAGTTTCTGCTAGTGGATTGCGGGTTAAGCCCTGCATTAATGCACCAGAAACAGCAAGAGCCGCACCTACTGACATGGCGATGAGCGATCGCGGCAATCTGATCGTCTGAATCACTAGATGATCAAACGAGTGATCGAAAGTCGTGAAGGATTCCAGAATCGTTCGCAGTGGAATATCTCTCGCGCCAAGTGTGACACTGTAAATTAGAACAATTAGCAGGACGATCGCACCCAAACCAAGTCCTAATAAAGATAGTAACGGTTGTTTGAAGGCTTTAGATGAGGCAGAAGTCATTGCAAGAGGAACTCTTAATGCAAATAAGTCCTAATTGTACTGGGTTATGTGTAAAAGACAACGGCTGATCAAAAGTATAGCGATTGCCATTAGTGTTGCGGTATCGATGGAGAGGAACTGGGCACTCTAAGACAGTTGAGTTGCTCAGTCCCTTCGATGCCGAAAGCTTACAGTCAAGATTTGCGAGA
>NZ_JAMPLL010000080.1:0-2993 GCF_039962495.1 Leptolyngbya sp. AS-A5
GCTTGCAATTTTCATTCGGTTCCGTTACGCTATCGTTAGACCTGCCGAAGTTGAGTGAGAATCACCTGCCGAAGAAAGGTGAGAATTAGGTGCCGAAGTTGTGCAAATATGCAACAACATCATTTTGCTGTTTCAACCGCCCCATTGTCCTGAACTCAATCCGATTGAGCAAGTTTGGCAATATCTCAAGCGGCGGTTTCGCTGGCGTTTGCCGAAAACCTTAGAGGAGTTGCGTCTCTGGATGACACAGCAGCTTGAAGCATTATCACCGCAGACAATCGCGTCAATTACAGGACGAGCTTCAATCCTCGAAGCACTATCTGTAGCCGCAATTTGGAGAATTGGTATTACATCAGGCTGAGCCACCGCAGTCCACTCGCTTTGACGAAATGCTCGTGACTTGAGCGCACTGCATCCCGGTAAATTCCTTGTGTCGCAATTCGTCTGCCCCAACGTCGTTCAATCGTGTCATCAATCCCCATGAACTCCCGTCGACGCGAAGACTCGCACCAGTTGCTTCAGCAAGACCGTGCTGGCTTTTCGACTTGACCACACCGCTCGATTCAGCACTCGATGATAGGTTTGGAAATGCGGGTCTTGATCCAACCCCATTACCCGCAATATTGCACTGACCGTGCATTTCCCCGGTGCTAGAATGGCTCCTGCAACCAGAACTAAAGCACTTTGCCATACTCGCTTGGAAAACAGCATGGCAAATGGTAGCATCAAGCTTAAAAGGCCTTTCGGTAGCATTTGCATCAGAACCTATTCAGCATTCTTGTTCTGATTGTGCTAACTTTTCTACTTCCCAGCCTCAAATGGATAAAGTCGAGCTTAGAACGCTCAGACCTATCAGTAACACCATTCGTAGAAGAGGCAGCACTTGCCACTCAGCAAACACATCTCTTCATGATCAATTCGTTAAATCTTTCTCTCACTTTGAAATCAAATCTAGGCTATGTCTCTAACAGGCAAAACTTACAGTAGAGGGACTTGAGAATCTGAGTAGGGATTTTCAAGCAGGGTCTCTAGGCTGCGGTATCGTACCCTGCTAACTCGTCGAGCGTACAGTTCAGGATTTGACAAAGAATCTGCATTTCTTTTGGTGTGAGGCGCGGCACCGCATCCCCAGTTTCCCATGAGCTAATTGTTTTATGGCTTCTACCGATCGCGTCAGCTACATCTTTTTGACGCAGCCCAGCTTGACGGCGCTTCAATAGCAGCCATTGAGCGAACGTCAGAGAAGAAGGGGATACAGACAAACTCATAGCCCAGTATGTGAGAGACGTATCGTTAGAATAACTCACTTTTTGTGGAAAACACGCATTTGTGGCGAACTGCAACGGTTTTAGGGTTGATCCACTAGATTATTCTATTTTTTTTCTACTATTTCCGCTAAGGGCGGATCATCCTGTTAAGACGGTAAAATTCCGGGAAGGTGTATTCAAAGATTTGGGTCTTTATCTAACAAAGTCAATCCTCAAAAGAACATTGCGGACTGAAATCAGAACAAGCGATCAATAAAAGTTGCTATCTGGAAGCCGTGAATTAACAGGGGTGAAAATCTGAATTCTTCTGAGCCTGATTTCCCGCAGCAAGATGCGTTCAGGAAATACAGCGTCCGAAGGGTGCTGTTGGGCGGAATCGAGCCGCTAGGTGTGCAAGTGGGGTGAAGTGATGCACCGTCCGCTACAGCGGTGACGTTCATTTTGGAAGTTTCGAGGTTTGCAATGTGCGACGCTGAGCCGAAAACAATTCGATTTTCAACAACAGAGCGACCCCTTGCGGGTAAATCGAAGAGATCGCAAACAGTGCGAGTTGGATTAGCGCTAGCTTCGCTTCCCGAAGGGTTCGCACAAAACGGCTCCGGCTATCTTCGAGTTCGATACCTGGAAGCTGAAGAGATTCACCAAATCGACGTTTTACCCGATCAACTTCTTCCTCTAGAACGTGCGCGGGTGAGAGTGAGAAACAATCAGGCAGATATCATTCAGGATGCGATCGCTCTGTTGGAGATAGGTTAGCATTCCGGGCAAAAATAGAAGAGATCATCGCAGAGCCAAGTTTTGAGGAAGCCTCGGATGTGTTGCGCTCCTTTGGTCGGCTGCGGAGGCTGACAGGTATACCGCTTCAGTGGATGACTTACTAGACTTCCTAACCGTAAGGAAGCGTGGAGAGCGATTCGTGCAGTGAGAAAATTTCGGTGACAGGAGGGGCGCGATCTCACTGGTAAGGATGACAAAACATCATTATGATGGCAGTTTCACCACTTCTAAGAAAATCGACTTAACGCGATCGCGCAGGAGAAACTACCAATGACAGAGATTCCGCGACAACTCACGCCAGAGGAATTGCGCCAGTGGGAGGAAGCGATTCAGGCAGCTGATCGACACAGCATTCTTTGTCATTGTCATGAGTGTGAACACCTTCGGTGGAGCGAAGCTTACGTGAATGGATCGCTTCTGCTCTAGAGGCTTGTATTTGTGGAAGTCGGAGCGTGGAGAGTATTGCTTGTTGGCAGTTTCCAGATGATTAGCAATAAACTGTGATGTCTTCCCCACATACATCAGCCAGGTAACAGAGTGCTTTGAATCGCAGTCCTACCAACTGTTCATAGAACGGATTCAATTTGCATATCGGCGGAATGTGGAGCAGAACACGATTGAAGAAGTGGATATCGCGTTCAAACGGGCACTGAGCCGGAATCAGGCGACAGAAGAAGTGGGCGGTTTCTGGGTTTTGGATTTAGATCGCGTTAAGTTTTTGAGCGATGGGTTGAAGGAGGGAAGCGATGAATTTGTTGGAGGTAAGGTTCAACATGATCAGTCTCCTAGATGCCAGTGGTGTAGAGAGGGGTGGCGTTGTCTGATACTGATTTATGGCACTATCAACTTAACCGAGAAGATTCAAAATTAAGCACGGAAATCTCTCAATCGTCAGTCTCGCTCAAGTTTACGCAGCATCTTTCACACAGGTAATTTCCCGCCAATCTT
>NZ_JAMPLL010000081.1:0-2925 GCF_039962495.1 Leptolyngbya sp. AS-A5
GCAGTGTAAAGCGTGGTGCCGAAGTTCGATGAGAATTACCTGCCGAAGATAACTGAGAATCGGGTGCCGAAGTTACGTGAGAATCACCTGCCGAAGTTTATGCAATTTTGCAAGTGGCGAGAAGTTGCTGGGCTGAATTCCGCTGCGTAATCAGAGGGATCAAGACTGCTCAGGAATTATCGTGCCTAATTTTGAATCTGTTCCGTTAAGTTGATAATGCCAGAGACAGCAAAGCGCTGAACGTCTGATTCTGCGTTGAAGCTGTCACCTGTTCGGGCACTGTCAAATGCGTAAGAAAGGCTTCAATTCCAACTGCACCTTGAGTGGTTGGATCATCCTGTTCAACTCGTATCAGTGAATCTGGTTGAACGGGATCTTAGGCAGAATAGTACAGGCTTTCTTTGAGAAGAAATTCTGAAATTTTCCACCTAATTCCCTTGCCGAGGGGTAGCGTGCGGAACGTAAGTCGATCTAATGTGCCAAATTCCGGGATTAGGCAGAAAGAGTCCATCTAATTCCCCAACTTAGGGTGTTATCCCGACTTTGTGCAGTCTAAATCGCCTGGCGAGGGCATTAGGGCGACAGTTTTCAGTCTAATGTCTAGATTCGGAGGATTAGACGGAAAGAGTCAGTCTAACTAGTATTTAGACCGCGATTCGTATGGCTCATCGAATTCATGTGCTCGGGCAGAAAATTTTTATCTTTTCTTTGTCTAAGATCCACCTTTCTAATTAAATTTCAGACCAGCGCTGCTTCCACGTAGGCAGTGAACAGCATACAATTTTGCCAAATTACAGTCAGCCGTTTGTAGGAGATTGCCAATGACGGAGGTTAGTACTGGCCTTTACTGGTTGTTCCAGTCACTCCTTGCTTTTATGCCCTATTTGCTGGCGGGTCTGATCGCTGGCGCGATCGCCCTAGCAATCGGTGTTTTCCTCGCCCGCTTTCTGCTATGGGACTGGTTGCTGCCTCTTGAAGAGTCATGCTTGTTGACTCTCAAAGCGTGGGCTAATCCGGCCCTAGACCGCTACATGACAGCCATAACCTGGCTGGCTCAGGGCGAAATTACTATCCCTATACTCATTGTGATCGGAGGAATTCTGGTTTACCGCAACGAGGCGGTTGCAACCCTGGTTTTGGCGATCGGGCTGAGCGGTTCATGGCTGCTTAACGGCATCTTCAAGTCTCTCTTTCAGCGAAAACGACCCGATCTGTGGGCATCTTCTCAACGTCCGATGGATTACAGTTATCCCAGCGGTCACGCCATGAGTGCAATTTCCTTCTATGGTTTGTTGGCGGTTAACCTGACGCACTGTCTGGGTATTCCTTTAGGCATCACTGCCCCCTTGGCAACTGGCTTAACCTTAGGGGTGGGCTTTAGCCGGGTATATTTGGGTGTGCATTGGCCGACAGATGTCTTGAGTGGATGGATTGCTGGCGGCATCTGGCTGGGAGCGTGCCTGTACGGACTGATTCAGATTGGTGGGATTTGAACTGAGATTGATAGGCGAGCAGTGAAAACGCTGTCAGCTTTAAGGGAAAACCGCTCTCTCAGGATCTTTAAAGTTACTGCGTCAAAACAGGACTTCCGCTTTCGTCTGCAAACTTTGCCAGTAGCTCAGGTGTAGGCACGCAAATCCAAAGGGCTCTGGGAATCACCTCAACAGTGACTGGGGTAGTGCCCAGGCACTCTCCGTCTGCATGAACGTCTAAAGGTGGATAGCTTCTGACCTCAATCTTAGAGGCTCGATAGGTGTTGAGCCGTTCATGAGGAAGTCGGTCACCCCGCATCGCTGTAAAGAAGTGGCGCAGATGATCCCACTTGGAGGGATTGTCAATGTAAATCACGTCTAGCTTGCCATCATTCATTTTTGCCTCAGGTGCTAAGGCAAACTCTACCCCATAGCGAGGGCTGTTGCAGATGTTGACTTGTAAGGTGCGCAGACGACGCATCCGTCTGCCGTCGAAGCGTAAGACCAAACGGTGCGGTCTAAATTGCACAAAAGTTTTGACCCCTGAGAAGATACTTTTAAGGGCAACCAGATAATTTTTCTTGATTCCTTCTTTGACTTCATCTCCACAGGGAAAGAGTGAGGCTTCTAGACCCACGCCTACCACTTCCATGAAGTAATAATTGTTCGCCTTGCCCATATCAAACCGACCATGCTCACCCTCTGCCAGGGTCTGGATAGCTTGGGTTAAATCGGTGGGAATATTCAAGCTAGCCGCAATGTTATTACGCGTTCCTAGCGGAATAATGCCTAGCATAGTTTGAGTATGCGCTAGTCCACGTGCTACGGCTTCGATCGTGCCATCGCCCCCGGCGACAATCACAAGTTTAGCGCCTGCTTTAGCAGCATCAGCAGCTAAACCTTCACCATCTTCATCGGGTGTAGTGGTGCAGACTTCAGCTTGAATGCCTTGAGTTTGCAGAGCTTCTGCTAGGTCAGTTAATAACTCAGGATTCTCGACAGGGCCAGAGGTAGGATTGACGATGAGTCGGGTATTCATCGCTGGCTTTTTCCTAAAGGTTTGAAGTTGGAGAGGGTGGAAGCGTGAGGTTGAACTCTGCTCATGCACCCTTGCTTAGCAAAAGGCTTACTGTCCATTCGTTACGCCCAAGCGATGAGCTGATAGAACTCCACTTTCAAACTATAGCTGTCAGTTTCGACTTTTCCTTCCATCGATAAGCTGATATGTGGCTCAACGGCATTATCAACTTAACGGAACAGATTCAAAATTAGGCACGATAATTCCTGAGCAGTCTTGATCCCTCTGATTACGCAGCAGAATTCAGCCCAGCAACTTCTCGCCACTCTTCAAATCGTTGACGCAGCTGTTTTCGGTAGCGTTTTGCACTTAGTTCATGTTGCTTTGGATGAAAGTGTCCTCGAAGCGGTTCAAACGCGGAGAGAAATCGTTGCG
>NZ_JAMPLL010000082.1:0-2350 GCF_039962495.1 Leptolyngbya sp. AS-A5
CGCAGTGTAAAGCGTGGTGCCGAAGTTCGATGAGAATTACCTGCCGAAGATAACTGAGAATCGGGTGCCGAAGTTACGTGAGAATCACCTGCCGAAGTTTATGCAATTTTGCACTGTGGCAGTAATCGCTTTGGGAGTCCCCAATCTGGTTTTCAAGCGTCGAAAAAATGCCCCAATTGCCGAATTCGACTTGCCTGCTGCCATGGCTGCAAGGCGAAAAGCATTGGCTGCCCGACTAGCAACCGGGCGGGTCTTTGAATTCTTGCGTTTACCGCCAGAGATATTACTGCCAGGGCATAACCCTAACCACGAGGCAAAGTGTTGAGCCGAGGGAAAGCGGGTAGCATCTAATCCGACCTCAGCTAAAATCGTCTGCACGGTTAGCACCCCCATGCCATCAATTGCCCTAAAGTCCACACCGCTGATGCGATGGAGATGATGTTTGAGGTCAAAGCTCGGTTGATTCTGTTGGGGTTTGCGCCCTCGACTGGGCGGTGCAAGCGATGAAACGCTCTCCTGAGCCGGAAGTTGATTGAGATAGCGCTCAATCTCGGCATCGCACGCCGCAATCTGCTGTTGATAGCTTTCGTAAAGCGTCAATTCCTGTGCCAAGACAAACACATGCTCAACGCGATAGTCACCGCTCAGAGCCGCGGCAATTTCCGCTTCGCTTTTACGGACTCGTTCATGCTTGAGCGCGGCTAAGCGATGCGGGTCACAATCGCTTTCAGAATTTTTAGTCCACTCACACCGGTCACATCACTCAGAACTTGATGCAACTGAAGGTTCATCTGGGTCAACGCTTTCTGCATCCGTTGGACATGACGTGCTGCATCTGCAATCAGCGTTTCGCGTTGTTGGACCTAGCTTCTCAACACACACATCTGGTCGGCTGGACGAAATGACCCAGACAGCAAGCCATAACTGTGTAACTGTCGCAGCCATTGACAATCGAGCACATCACTTTTGCGTCCGGGGACGCTCTTAACGTGATGAGTATTGATTAAAATCACTTCAAATCCATGCCCCTCCAGCATTTGAAATACCGGAATCCAATAGACTCCGGTTGACTCCATTGCCACGGTTTGCACCTCACACTGTTTTAGCCAAGTGACCATCGCGAGGAGATCAGGAGTGTAGCAGCCAAACTCGCGCACAGATTCTGTATCCCGCTCTGGCGGCACACTCACCCAATGACTCGTTGCCCCAATATCAATCCCGCAGGCATGATGATTCAGCACCTCAAAGGATTCTGCCTCATCGCGAGTTCTGCACTTGCCCAGTTGAGAACGCTGTACCATGAAAGCACCTATATAAACATGAGGGCAATCCTTCACCCGGAATCAGTGACCGTTTAATTCTCCTAATCGGGATAAAGGGTTGCCCCTTTTCACCAGTGAGTTTCACGCTTTGATCCCAGAACCAGACTCAGGACGGGCAAGATTGCACCAGTGTTCTATCGGTTTTGGCCGTGAAGGAACTGCCTTGCTCTTTAGGCTACCGCTCATTTGTTTCTTTCGCCCTTCCCGCTGGTGCGCCTTCGTTGGAGACTCAGGCTACTTAGTCAGCAATTTGCTGCTGAGTCTAGTCTTTAAGCCGTAACTCAGCAACGGTGGCACGATCGCGATCGTGTTGAATTTTGGGGCGCTTATCCCGTCCGCTCATGCATTGTTACAGCCGCACCTGCTCTTTGTAAGATGAACATCAGTAGGTCAGCAATGTCAGTTTCATCTTCAACCAGCAAAACCCGGATCTCTTTAAGCGGTTGGCTTTGATTGTCTTCCATGGATTGGCGTGCTTATTGCTACACCTCGGAATGCTAAAGGAAGCAGGTGTGCAAACGCATCCGTCTAGGTTAGTAGCAAACCAGCAGAATGCTACTTAGGAGGGGGTAAACATTTAAGAATAGACTTCTTGCGTGAATGGCAAATTAGGAAGTTCAAACTATTAGAAACTCGTGCCAAAAAACGATTCACGCAAGAAGTCTAATGCAATAATCTAGCTTAGAACGATATATCATTTTTCTACAGCGAGAACTAGTCTCTCGCTGTAGACCAACTTATCTCAATCATCCTCAATTTGGGTTGACTAGGATTTAGTTGTCTCAGCCGATACTACTGGCAACTGGATGATAAAGCTTGTTCCCTTGCCCTCTGCACTTTCAACCTCAATTGTCCCTTGATGCATTTCAGTCAAGCTCTTCGCCAAGAATAAGCCTAAGCCCCATCCTTCCTGCCCTCCAGCAGTCTTAGTACGACGAAATTGTTGAAAAAGAATGGATCGCGCCTCTGGAGAAATGGGCTGCCCTTCGTTATGAATAGTGATGTGGATTGTTGTTGCAGTGTGTTGC
>NZ_JAMPLL010000083.1:0-1944 GCF_039962495.1 Leptolyngbya sp. AS-A5
GTTGCAAGTGTGCTGGGATTGATGGAGAACTGCATGGTCCATATTGGTACGCTTACTGGCGCGAGGATGGCAAACTCAAAAGCCAATATGTAGGCAAGCGACTTCGACCGATTGAGGGGAAATAGCGATCGGAGAGTTTCGTCTTTCTTAGGTAACTCAACAGTTTCTTATGTAAACGTGAAAGTTAGCGTTGAATTTGTACATAAGAAATAAAGAGTTACATAAGAAAATTCTGATTCTCTCTTGCCTTCCGGAAAGAAGGACGTGCGACAATCTAAACAGCACTCTATTTTGGGCTACTCAATATGGCTCAAGCGAAAGGCTTCGGTCTTAAATCCACTGCCAATCTAGCAGCAAATTCTACAAAAACAAGCCCAACGTGGCAGGACATGCCCTCGCTCGACCTTGATAACTCAAATTCAGCTTTGGCACAGCGGATTGCTGCATCTGAAACTGTCAGCGGGAGTCAAAGCACGATCACTGGCTCATGCAGAGAAACATTGGCTTGGTCGTGCAGCCGTAGCAGAGTACATTTCTCCACAGAATCAATGACTTTCTGCCATTTTTTACACCTCGCCGCCTTCAGACTTTCATTTAGATTGCGCCGATTGGTATCTTTGCCCAAACGAGTATTGGAATCGTCCGCCTGCCCTTCTCAGTACGGTCGTTCAAACTTTCCCTGCTGATTTGTTTCAACTCGCACAGGGGAATCAACCTCCTGCCTTTTATCCAGATCGAACACCTGACTACACACAGGCACAAGAAACTGTAATGCGATCGATCTTTCGAGAAACGGTACGGCTCGGATGGTCGTTGCCGGAGTACAAATGGTTCATTCTGGAGCATCTTCGGAAGACCACGGCACAAGTAACCCACGACGAAGCAGTTCAAGTGCTGACGCTGTTGAGACAGATGGAGAGCGAGCAGGAGGATTGAGCCTTTTAGCTCGCCTTTCCCTACGAATCAACTGATGTTCTTAGCATTGTTTTTCAACTGATGTTCTTAGCATTGTTTTTCCCCACTTAGAAAAGCATAGTAGAAGTTGTTTTGAGACGTAAGCTTCTGACTGTTCTAGACTTGTGATGAATTGAGATCGCTCTCGATTTACATTGCACGCACTTGAGTGTAGAGAGCGTTCTGTTCCAGCAGATTAACTCCTGCCTCGCAAAATAATTAGGATAGAAATCGAACCTGTTCAAGTCCTCCGAGCTTGGCATCAAACGTGACCGTCTCAGTACATCCTTGCTGCTGATTCAATTCAACGATCAGATAGTCGGAAAAATCAGCGTTTCCTTGCTTCATCTGCAAAACTGCTCTTTGTATCGCAAGTTTATTCTCAAACACAAAATTACTCACTTTGAGCAATCTTTCTAGCGTATCGATCAAATTAGTGCGACTAACTTTGTAGCGCGATCGTAATACCCAAATCAATTCACAAAGGACAATATTGTTGATCAAGCAAGTTTCGCCTGCCTCTACAGTTCCACTGATTAAATCATTTGCGATCCGCCATTGTGCTTCATCATCTCGTGTCAAATAGCGTACCATCATATTTGTATCTAGCCCAATCAAGCCGACTCTCCCGCGCCTTCAGCAATTGCAGCATCCATCTCTTCCAACGAAACAGGTTCTCGATTTGGTTGGTAGAGAATTCCAGACAACTCGCGTACATCGATCGCAGCCGGTTGTACATACACCTTGCCGTCGTTTGTAATCACAAAATCGATTTGGTCGCCGGGTTGCAAGTTCAGTAACTGTTGTACTGGCTCTGGAATTAGTGCTTTTCCTTCAGCCGTAATTGTAGACTTCAACATCTTCTCAAATACCTCCTAGCTCTTCTACTTGAAGGCTAACGCAGATCTGTCTGCACATGATTCTACTGCTGCTTGGGGTGGATATAGCAGTAATAAGTGGACTGAGAGATTTTCAATGATCGACACACAT
>NZ_JAMPLL010000084.1:0-1557 GCF_039962495.1 Leptolyngbya sp. AS-A5
CAACATGGAGAGTTTGATCCTGGCTCAGGATGAACGCTGGCGGTATGCTTAACACATGCAAGTCGAACGGAAGACTTCGGTCTTTAGTGGCGGACGGGTGAGTAACGCGTGAGAACATGCCTTTAGATTGGGGACAACAGTTGGAAACGACTGCTAATACCGAATGTGCCGAAAGGTGAAAGATTTATTGTCTAAAGATTGGCTCGCGTCAGATTAGGTAGTTGGAGTGGTAACGGCACACCAAGCCTACGATCTGTACTTGGTCTGAGAGGATGACCAGGCACACTGGAACTGAGACACGGTCCAGACTCCTACGGGAGGCAGCAGTGGGGAATTTTCCGCAATGGGCGCAAGCCTGACGGAGCAATACCGCGTGAGGGAGGAAGCCTTTTGGGGTGTAAACCTCTTTTATTAGGGAAGAATTGATGACGGTACCTAATGAATCAGCATCGGCTAACTCCGTGCCAGCAGCCGCGGTAATACGGAGGATGCAAGCGTTATCCGGAATCATTGGGCGTAAAGCGTCCGTAGGTGGCTTTATAAGTCTTTTGTCAAATCGTGCAGCTTAACTGCATACGGGCGGAGGAAACTATAGAGCTAGAGTGCGATAGGGGTTACAGGAATTCCCAGTGTAGCGGTGAAATGCGTAGATATTGGGAAGAACACCAGCGGCGAAAGCGTGTGACTGGGTCTGCACTGACACTGAGGGACGAAAGCTAGGGGAGCGAAAGGGATTAGATACCCCTGTAGTCCTAGCCGTAAACGATGACAACTAGGTGTGGTTCGTATCGACCCGAGCCGTGCCGTAGCCAACGCGTTAAGTTGTCCGCCTGGGGAGTACGCACGCAAGTGTGAAACTCAAAGGAATTGACGGGGGCCCGCACAAGCGGTGGAGTATGTGGTTTAATTCGATGCAACGCGAAGAACCTTACCAAGGCTTGACATCCTCGGAACCCTCTTGAAAGGGAGGGGTGCCTTCGGGAACCGAGAGACAGGTGGTGCATGGCTGTCGTCAGCTCGTGTCGTGAGATGTTGGGTTAAGTCCCGCAACGAGCGCAACCCACGTTTTTAGTTGCCAGCATTTAGTTGGGCACTCTAGAGAGACTGCCGGTGACAAACCGGAGGAAGGTGTGGATGACGTCAAGTCAGCATGCCCCATACGCCTTGGGCTACACACGTACTACAATGCGTTGGACAAAGAGCCGCCAGCCCGCGAGGGTGAGCCAATCTCATAAACCAACGCTCAGTTCAGATTGCAGGCTGCAACTCGCCTGCATGAAGGCGGAATCGCTAGTAATCGCAGGTCAGCATACTGCGGTGAATACGTTCCCGGGCCTTGTACACACCGCCCGTCACACCATGGGAGTTGGTCACGCCCGAAGTCGTTACTCTAACCGTTCGCGGAGGAGGATGCCGAAGGTGGGGCTGATGACTGGGGTGAAGTCGTAACAAGGTAGCCGTACCGGAAGGTGTGGCTGGATCACCTCCTTAAAGGGAGACCTACCCCTTCTTGTTTGAGCGCTGTCTCAAGCAGAAGTTGGTCATCTCAAGGTCGGT
>NZ_JAMPLL010000009.1:0-180011 GCF_039962495.1 Leptolyngbya sp. AS-A5
GACTGCCGCTGGATTATGGAATTTCTACTTGAAAGCTGCTTGATCTGATGACAGAAAGCTGAAATTGTCAGAGTTTCACTTTGAGGTAAAGTTATTTCCCAGCAATTCTATTAACCAACAACTCTATTAATCAATACAGCAGACTATACTTGAAAAAATGTAAAGTTATTATTTTTTGTTAGTAGCATCCCGGTGGTTTATGAGAGCGATTCTGTCCTCACCAAGCGCCTTCTCCCGAAGCGGGAACAAACAAGAGAAGTCTGGCTCTCGGTGACTTAAGCTTGATAAGCGATCGCCCGATTACGTTCCTGACGTTTGGTTCTGTACAAAGCAGCATCAGCCTGAGCAATCTTCGCCATTGCATCAATGACATCGCTACTTCACATAAGCAACCGAAGTTAGCAAGCTGCAATCTACAACTCTCTGCATAACAGAGTCCTAAGCTTGGTACTGCTGCAAAAAGTGGATCACGCCCGTTTGTAGCAAAGCGATCGTGCCATCCGCAATGTATTGCACCGCCAGCGCCGCCAGCAACACCCCTAAAATCCGAGTCACCACATTGACCCCGGTTCGACCCAGGGCTTGAGCTAAATACTTTGCCAGGATCAACAATGCGTAAGCGATCACCAGCACGATCGCAGCATCTGTCAAGACGATTACTTCTCCCAGCACATGGCTATCCGCTTCCTTGATCAAAATCAGCATACTGGCGAGCGTACCAGGACCTGCAATTAATGGAATTGCCAACGGAAAGACACTCACATCCTCACGCAGTTGCGCTTCTTGCTCCTCTTCTTTGGTTTCCCGTTCTCGCTGGGCAAACACCATATCAATCCCAATCTTGAAGAGCAAAATTCCGGCTGTAACCTGAAATGCTTCCATGCTGATGTCAAGATAGCGTAAGACAAAGGCTCCGGTGAGGGCGAAGGTTGAGAGAATCCCGGCTGAGACTAAAATAGCGCGTCGAGCAATGCGAGATTGTTCCTCCGGCGATCGACCTTCAACTAGGGTAATAAACAGAGGAACTAATCCGATCGGATCGACGATCACAAAGAGTGTTAAAAAGGCTTTTGCGATGAAAGCAATGGGGAGATGTTGCGCCAAAGCCTGCCAGTCAGCAGGGAACGACACAAATTGAAAATCAAACATAACTGCTCTATCTAGGTCTATTTACACAGCTTGCAGAATTTGAGCCTACGCCGAATCGGCACAAGTAGCTACTTTTTGTCTGGCTTCTCCCCTTTTTCTTCTCGTTTCTCGTCTTGGCGCTGCTCTTTTCTTTCTTTTTTGTCCTCCTGCTCGGATTGAATGGGTTGCACTGCAGGGGGTAGCGGGTCAGGGGTTAGATCTGGAGACGGCGAAGTCGTCGGGCTGGCAGAAGGCGATGGGATCGTTGGCAGTTCTGGAGCGGGCGTTGGTTCTGGCGGTAGGGGATCAGGGGATGGCTCTGGTGTAACCAAGGGCAATGCTTCAGAAGCAGACGGTTGGCTGGCTGGAGTCGATGCTGGCTTGGGACGCGCTGGCGCAGACGGTGCAACGATATCCTCACGCTGCCTTGGACTGATCGATGGCTCATCCTGGGGTGACACAGTGGGTTGAGGAGACACTGGAGCGCTGGATGGTGTTGAGAATCGGGTTGCCCACAGGCTCAGAACTGCCAGCCCGATCGCAGCAATCCCACCCCAGAGCCAGGGCTGTTTGGGTTGATCGTGGCGTTGGGGGAGCGGCGGTTCTGTGTGAACGTTCACGCGATCAGTTCGATCAGAATGAGGTGATCCAACCGCGAGGGTAGCAACTTGGCTAATGGGTGCTCTTGGAGCCGGAACCGATGCGATCGGCAGGGCCGAGATCGCTTCCTGCTTTAGTTCTGGCAGCAAGGCTAACCAGTCTTCCACGGTGGCGGGTCGGTGGTGCGGTTCAAGTGCCATGCCCTGTAAAATCGCCTGATTCGTTCTCGGACTCAGATCGGGGCGAAGGTGTCGCGGTTCCGGGAGGGGTTGGCGATCGCGCAAAACTGATGCGATCGGCACCTGACCTGTGACGAGAGTATAAAGCGTTGCCGCCAGTCCATAGACATCGATTGCAGCGGTACGTTTGGCTTGGGGTAAATACTGCTCGATCGGCGCATAGCCCTCGGAAAACATACTCGTGTGCGCCTGCGTTAAGCCTGGAGAAAATTCCCGCGCTGTGCCAAAGTCAATCAAAATCACCTGATCGGTTCCCTGGCGCAAAATCAGGTTTTGTGGCTTCACGTCCCGATGCAGTAATCCCAACTGATGCACGGCTGTTAACGCTGCTCCCACTTGCTGGATGAAGGCGATCGCGGTCGCTTCGGGCAAGGGCGAATGAGCGACGACCTGCGCCAGCGTCAGACCCGGAATATAATCCATCACCATGTAGGGCAAGCCTTCTTCGGCAAAAAAGTCGTTGACTCGCACAATGCCTGGATGAACGCACATCGCGAGCCGTTTTGCCTCGTCTTGAAACTGACGCTGGAAGTTGGCAAAGTTCTGGTCTTGCCGCAGTGCATCATTCATTGTTTTAATCACCACGACTTGAGCGAGCCAATGGTGAGTCGCACGGTAGGTCACGCCAAACCCTCCCCGTCCGAGTTCTTGATCGAGGGTATATTTGCCGTTTGAGAGCGTTTTGCCCACAAATATCGTCATGACGATCGGTGTAATGGGTTAACAAACGCTTCTAGTGTAAGCTACCGTCGTTCGATCTCTGAGTATCTGTGGGTGAAAAGAGAATTAATTCGTTTGACAAATTGACTCCAAAGTTCCGAGGCGAGATCGAATTGTAATTTATCGGTTTCTAGAGATATTAAGTCACGTTGATTCAACCGATCGCACAGACGACGATTTCTTGAAGGAATAGATTTTGTACTGCTCGATAGAAAAGTTAATACAGGGGCATCCTGGAAACATACACCCCATCTCAATCGCTTGAGCTGAGGTAACGCCCTTTACCTGTTTTGTCCCTGTTTCAATTTTATGCAGGATACCATTCACCGTCACCTAGAAAAGAATGCTCAACCAGAGGATGGCATCAACTTTCGGCGCTTGGTTGAAGCAGCCAATGATCTCAGTTGGGTTTGTCAGTTAGATTGGACACTAACCTACATTTCGCCTCAACTCCAGACATTGTTCGGGTATGCACCAGAAGAATGGGTGGGACGATCGTGGATGCCTCTGATTCATTCTGAAGACTTTCTCCGAATCGAAGCAATTTTACAGAATGTGATCAAAACGGGTGAAAATTTCTCGGGCATTGAGTTTCGTCATATCCACAAAGACGGAAGCTGGTATTGGGTCTCGTTGAATGTTGCATTAATTCAAGACAACAGTGGAAACCCGATCGGGCTGCAAGGGATTGTGCGAGACATCGACGATCGTAAAGCGACCCAAGCAACACTACAAGCGCAAGAGCAATTTCTTCAGAGTGTATATGAAGCCGTCGAGCACAGCATCACGATCGTCGATGTATTAGAGGATAAAGAATTTCGGTTTGTCGGCTGGAATCCGGCAACCGAGAAAATTACCGGGATTCTCAGCGAAGCGATCGTCGATCAAACGCCAGAAGCATTAATGGGCGAACTGCATGGAAAAATGGTGCGGCAGGATTATCATCGCTGTCTAGAAGCAGGCACTTCAATTACTTACGAAGAGTTTTTACCAATCGGAGAGCGTGACTTCTGGTGGTTAACCACTCTCAATCCGATTAAAGACGATCGCGGCAGAATTTGTCGGATTGTTGCGACCTCGTTTGACATCACCGATCGCAAAGCGGCTGAAACTGCGCTGCAACAGGCAGAAGTCCATTACCGCAGTATCTTTGAAGCGATCAACAATGGGATCAGCATCGTTAATTTAGAAACAGGCAGAGTCGTCGCCGTTAACCCTGCGTTCTGCCAGATGCATGGTTATACCGCCGAAGAATTTCTTCAGTTTGAATCGTCTAAGTACATTCATGCAGACTCTTTTCCAAAGTTCTTTCGGTTTGTTGAGACAATTCAGGCAGGAAAACAGTTTTTCTGCGAGGCGATCAATCTGCACAAAGACGGCACTTGCATTGATATTGAAGTCACTGCGGTTCCTTTTCTCTATAACAATCAGCCTTGCGCTCTATCAATCATTCGCGATATTCGCGATCGCAAAGCGGCTGAAACTGCGCTGCAACAGGCGGAAGCCCACTACCGCAGCATTTTTGAAACAATCAACGATGGTATCAGTATTGTCGATTTAGAAACAGGCAAAGCTGTCGCCGTTAACCCCGCATTCTGCCAGATGCACGGCTACACCGCCGAAGAACTTCTTCAGCTCGATCCATCTGATTACATCCATGCAGATTCTGTCTCAAAGTTCTCTCGGTTTGTTGAGACGGTTCAGGCAGGAGAACAGTTTTCCTGCGAGGCGATCGATCTGCACAAAGACGGGAGTTGCATTGAGGTTGAAGTCACCGCTGCTCCTTTCCTTTATAACAATCAGCCTTGCTCTCTATCAATTGTTCGCGACATTCGCGATCGCAAAGCCGCAGAACAGGCACAGGCAAGACTCACCGCTATTCTAGAAGCGACCTCTGACTTTGTCGGTATTGCAGATATGCAAGGTACAATTCTCTATCTCAATGCGGCGGGACACCACTTACTTGAAATTCCACTTGAAGAAGACCTGATTGGTTTTCCAATTGATAGTGTGCATCCGCCAGCTGCCAGTAAAATGCTTGCTGCTCAAGCGTTTCCAATCGCGATTCAGCAAGGCATTTGGCAAGGCGAGTCGATCGTCGTGACCCATAGTGGATGTGAAATTCCGGTCTCGCAGGTCGTCATTGCTCACAAAAAAGCCGATGGCACTCCTGAATATTTCTCTACAATTATTCGCAACATCACAGCACAAAAACAAGCCGAAATCATTCTGCAACAGAAAGCACAGGAGCTAGAAGCGGCATTGCAGGAACTCCAGCGCACCCAACTGCAAATGATTCAGGCTGAGAAGATGTCGTCTTTGGGTCAGTTAGTCGCGGGTGTTGCTCACGAGATCAATAACCCAGTGAACTTTATTTATGGTAATGTCGCGCCTGCGGGTGAGTACATTCAGGATTTGCTCAAATTAATCGACCTTTACCAGACGCAGTATCCGAATCCATCTCCGGTCATTCAAGACAAGATCGAGGAAATCGATTTGGAATTTATTGAGGCGGATCTACCTCGCTTGTTCACGTCGATGAAGATGGGAGCCGATCGTATTCGTCAGATTGTTCATTCTTTACGAACCTTCTCACGGTTGGATGAGGCAGCTTGTAAAGAAGTGGACATTCATGAAGGCATTGATAGCACCTTAATCATTTTAGAAAACCGTTTCAAAGCAAAAGCTGAGCAGCCTGCAATTGAAGTGGTTAAGCAATATGGCGATTTGCCGTTGGTGGAGTGCTACGCCGGACAACTGAATCAAGTGTTTATGAATGTTTTAGCGAATGCGCTAGATGCACTAGAGGGGCAAAATCAACACCGCTCTTTTGAGCAGATTAAAGCATCTCCCAACCGCATTGAGATTCGCACTCAGGTTTTGAATGGAGATCGCGTTCAGATTCGGATTGCAGACAATGGTGTCGGCATTCCAGAAGCGGTGAAGCAGCGTATTTTTGATCCGTTCTTTACGACAAAGCCTGTGGGCAAAGGCACAGGCATGGGAATGTCGATTAGCTATCAAATTATTACGGAAAACCACGGAGGGACGCTTCAGTGTTTTTCCACGCCTGGACAGGGTGCAGAATTTGTCATTGAAATTCCGCTACGGCAGCAAGTTTCCTAATGCGTAGAATGCCAGGTTTGCAGGGCGATGCGATGCACTTCTCGCCAGGGTAAATCTGCTTCTCGCGCAATGCGGGCACAGTCTTCATATTCGGGCTGCACGTTGACGATCGCGCCATTTTGAGAAGCAATTTTGACCTGAACTGAGCCATATTCCGTGCTGATTTTCTCGAATCTACGATCAAGGATTGTTCGCTTTTGTGTTGTGCGTCGAATTCCTAATGTGGTTGTTTCGCGAAATAAAATTGTTTCGCACTCTGCTGCCTTTTCTGGTAAACAAATCACTGTTAATAATGTTCCGAGACGTGATTTCTTCATCGCGATCGCTTGCGTAAACACATCGAGCGCTCCAGCTTCAAATAAGGGATCGAAGACATATCCGATCGCTTGGGGGTTGAGATCATCAATTTGAGTTTCGAGGACTGTAACGGTTTGCGGTGTGGTCATCTGATGCGCTGTAGATTGGTGATCTTCGGTGGTGCCGATCCAAACTCGCATCATATTCGGAATCGGGAGATCGATCGTTCCGGCTCCGAGTCCGATTTTTTGCAGCGTCATCTTTGGCGGAGCGCTAAAATCTGCAGCAAGAGTGGTGACGATCGCGGCTCCGGTGGGAGTGACTAATTCACGCTCGATGCCGTTGCTGTAGATCGGGACTTGCCGCAGTTCAAATAATTTCAGCACGGCGGGAACAGGAACGGGTAAGCGTCCGTGTGCCGCCCAGACGGTGCCGCCTCCGGTGGGTAAAGGTGAGCAAACAATGCGATCGACGTTCAGCCAGTCGAAGCCGAGACAGGTGCCGACGATATCCACAATGGCATCGATCGCGCCAACTTCGTGAAAATGTACTTCTTCCGGTGGAATGCCGTGGACGGCTCCTTCTGCAATCGCTAACTGCCGGAATACTGCCAAGCTCCAAGCTTCTGCCCGTGGAGACAAGTTTGCACCGTGGATCATGCGCTCGATTTCGGGTAGGCGGCGTAGTTTGTCATGGGAGTGATGATGCTCGTGCTGATATTCATGGTCATGAGGATGATTGTGAGCGTGAGCGTGGGAATGCTCCTGAGCATGATGCTCGTGATCAGGTGAGAATTGAGCATCCGACTTTAATCGCACATGAACTTTAGTTGCGCGTTGTCCATTGCGGTATACCGTTTCGGCTTCAAGCTGATATTCTTCCGAAATGCCTAGTCGATCGAGGCTTTCGGTTAGATACCCTAGAGGAACGCCCATATCGATTAATGCCCCAAGGCACATATCCCCAGCAATTCCTGTGGGGCAATCCAGGTACGCAATCTTGCTCATCACACATGAAAAGGGTTAAATACCTCTCCACAATACACCCGCTCAGCTATGGCAACCCTCTACAAAATTCATCCAGATACACCTCAATCGCGCAGCGTCGATCAAGTAGTTTCAGAACTGCGTAACGGAGCCGTGATGCTCTATCCAACGGATACGGTTTACGCGATCGGCTGCGATCTCAATTCCAAATCTGGAGTGCAGCGTGTCCGGCAACTCAAGCAACTGGCAAACGAAAAACCGTTAACGTTTCTTTGTTCCTCGCTTTCTGATATTTCTCAGTATGCCGTGGTGGGCGATCGGGCGTATCGGATTATGCGGAGTCTGGTTCCAGGGAGTTATACCTTTCTCCTGCCTGCGACGAAATTAGTGCCTAAGCTGGTGATGAATCCCAAGCGGAAAACGACTGGAATTCGAGTTCCCGACCATTCCGTTTGTCAGGCGTTGCTAAAATCGCTCGGAAATCCAATTATCTCGACTTCTGCCCATGTTCCGGTGGAGGATGAAACGATTCCGCTTAAGGTACGCAATCCAGAGAATTTAGCGCTACCAGAACTATTCGACAGTATGGATCGGCTGGTTGATTTGATTGTCGATACCGGACAGGAACCGACACAGGCAGTATCGACGATTCTGGATCTCACCGCCGATGAGCCTGAGATCGTGCGAAAAGGATTAGGTTGGGAGGCTGCGGCAGATTGGGTATTGGAGTAGGTTAGACAAGATGCTCAACCCATCGGTCAATTAGGATTGTTATAGCCCACCATTTAATCGAACATGGATACCTACTACAATCCCGACCACTTACCCAACTTTGGCAAAATCAGCGAAGGCAATCCCGAACTGGCTGAAAAGTTCTTTGCGTATTATGGTGCCGTGTTTGAAGAAGGCGCATTGTCGAAGCGCGAAAAAGCGCTGATTGCGATCGCGGTCGCTCACACGGTTCAATGTCCTTATTGCATTGATGCCTACACTAAAGAGTGCCTCCAGCAAGGCGCAGATCTAGAGCAAATGACCGAAGCGGTTCATGTTGCCACAGCCATTCGAGGTGGATCATCGCTGATTCACGGGCTGCAAATGCTGGATCAAGTTAACAAGTTAGCAATGTAGAGCATGACTTCACTTTTAAAACGCCGATCGCCCCTCACCTCAACCGATTATCAGCAAAGCCTTTTAGACAATCTGCCGTTAAACAACGGAGATTTCTCCGATCGCTTAGCTGTTCACGGTTGGGATAGCCTTCAACCCGCTGAACTGGAGATTTTCCAAATTAATGTTGGCAAGTTGTGTAATATGACCTGTCGGCATTGCCATGTCGATGCGAGTCCCGATCGCAAAGAAATTATGACTCGCGAAACCGTGGATCTGTGTTTACAGGCGTTAGATCAAACCAATGCTCACACCGTTGATCTCACAGGTGGCGCACCGGAGCTTAATCCGAATTTCCGTTACTTGGTCGATCAATGTGTGGCGCGTGGGAAAAAAGTAATTGATCGCTGTAATCTCACCGTTTTACTGCTTCCCACGATGGAAGCTCTGCCCGAATGGTTAGCAGAACGGAAAGTCGAAGTCGTTTGCTCTTTGCCGCATTATCGCCAACGAAACACCGATGCCCAACGCGGTGATGGTACGTTTGAGAAATCGATCGAAGCTTTGAGGCGCTTAAATGCAGCAGGCTATGGCGCGGGAGATCCCGATCGGCAGCTAACTCTAATGAGCAATCCGGTTGGCGCATTTCTTGCCAGTGGACAAGCCAAGCTCGAACAAGAGTGGAAAGCTGGACTGATGAAATATCAGGGCGTGAGCTTCGATCGCTTAATCACGCTGAACAACATGCCAATCTCGCGATTTTTGGAATGGCTCGAATCCACCGGAAACTTACAGGGCTACATGGAATTGTTAGTCAATTCGTTCAATCCTTCAACAATCAACGGATTAATGTGTTGCAACACACTATCGATCTCATGGGATGGATACTTATATGATTGCGACTTTAATCAGATGCTTGATTTGAAATGTGAAACACCACACCTGCGGTATCTCGATTTAGAGAAGCTGAGGAATCGGACGATCGTAACTGGGCGACATTGTTTCGGCTGCACCGCCGGGGCAGGAAGTTCATGCGGCGGCGCGTTGACCTAGACTCTAACCGCCTAACAAATACTGCAACTGAATCTGAGCGGTTGTCTCTGTTCCTGCGACAAACACAGCCGCTTCACTAAATCGCGGCGCACCTGTCCGAATCACCGGATTGCGCGAAAACCCAAATCCCTCGGTGGGAATGCCAACAAAATTGCGATCGAGCCTCCCATTGCCGTTGCGATCGTGATACACCGCGATCGCATAATTGCCTAACGCCAAGTTCTGAAACGTGACTGCGGTGCGCCCTTGCCCCACAGGAAGACACTGCGCCCGTACTGCTCGATCGCTCTTGTCGGGAAATCCCTGGCTGCCTGCAAACAAGCTGACACAGACCTGTCCTTGCTGTCTTTGAATACCGTTGACCACGATCTTCAAATTACTGGTCGATTTTGCCTGCGCCATCATCGGAATCATTAAGCCTGCAAACAGGGTCAAGGCTGCAAGCTTCGGGTAGGGGTTTCGCACGGTTTTCTCCTTTGAAATAGCCTTTACATTCTGTAATAAAGTTGTGAGTATTGTGGCATTCCGATCGCAAATCTGAAAAGCTTCTGTAAATTTTGCGATCGCTGCCTTTCCCGATAGAAGCTAAAAATACGAAACTTTAGCCGCTCTATTGCTGTGAATCATCCTCGACCTGTTGCTTCTGAGCTAACCCAAACCGATTGGCATGGTAGTTTGCGCCTCGAATTTGAAAATCGCCGTGGGATTACTCAACTGATTCAAAATCAGGGAAAAGCGCCGCTCAAAGTCCAGCGCCCGTTCTATCCAGAAAATAGCGGAACTTGCCACAGTGTCATCATGCACACCGCAGGCGGAATCGTCGGGGGCGATCGCTTAACTTTCGATGTTAAACTTGCACCTCACAGCCAAGCACTAATCACCACTCCCGCCGCCGCCAAAATCTATCGCACCAATGGGCGCGAAGCCCAGCAAATCACCGAGATCGATTTAGCAGAAGGCGCTTGTCTAGAATGGTTGCCGCTCGAAACGATCGTGTTTAATCAAGCCTCATTCCGCCAAGCAATGCGCGTGAACTTAGCTCCGGGTGCAACGTGGATTGGCTGGGAAATTACCCGATTTGGACGGAGTGCCAGAGGGGAACGATTTCTCGAAGGAAATTGGCGATCGCACACCGAAGTTTGGCAAGCGGGAAAACCCATTTGGATCGATCGACAATGGCTTCCAGGCAGTGAAACCACTTTCAACAGTCCGCACGGATTAGCAGGCTGTCCGATCGTTGCTAGTTTCGCTTGGATTGGACAGACCGTAGAGTCCGAACTGGTGGAAAAAGCACGCGCCCTTTGGACAGGAAGTGAGGGCGAAATTGGGGTAACGCGCTTACCCTTGGGCTTACTGTGCCGCTATCGGGGTCACTCTAGCAGCGAAGTCCGACGCTGGCTAATTGCAGTTTGGGGATTGGTGCGATCAATGTCTGGTCGCCCTGTCTGCATTCCGAGAGTTTGGCAACTTTAGAACAGTTTGTTCTCCGAAGAATTACCCAAATGGGTAAGAGGGAAACACGATCGCGCTTCATACGATTGAACCAAGATTCACTTCACTACCCCTCGTTCAGAGCTGAAGTGGTATCCCCCCATTCATTCGATGGAGCCGAACTAACCTATGTCTAAACGTTTAATTGCGCTTAGCTCGATCGCAACTCTCTCTGCACTCAATCTAGCAAGCACCCTGTCCGTCTCAGCGCAAACCCGTCAACTCGACATCAATCCAAATGCTGCAAGAATCAACCCGGAGACTGTCCGGATCAACAGGCGGGCACCCGTTCAATTTCAACCTTTTGAGGTGCGAGATCCCGAAACCGGAAAGCCAATCTCGCCGGACACGGTTCTGACGCTGCCAGATGGTAAACAAGTCAAAGCAGGCGAATACTATGCTGAGCTGAATCGTCTTGAGCAACAATTCAGCCAGATTGGTTATTCATTCCGACAACCAGAAGAGAGTGTCTTGTTGCAAGAGACGGTGATTGATCAAAGCGAACTGAAACGGCAGATTGATTCTGTTTCAGGTGATCACCGCAAGATCAGTCTAGAACGATCGCTGTTTAAAACCACGCTTGATCCGAGTCTGGTTCTCAGGCAACCCGAAGCCATTCCCAACTTAGAACTCCGACCCGGCGCACTACAATCGCAACTCAATCCTAAATTTGATCTTGATACTCTCCAGCAGCCCGATCTCGGCACTTTGCGGCAAAAGCAACTGCGATCGCCCGTGTTCAAGCCGATCAATCCCGATTTAATCCGAGTCATCCCGCCTGCACCCAAAGGCTACAACAAAGCCTGGAACTACAACCTCGGCAATCCCAGCACCTTCTCCGCTTACGTCAACGGAAAACTTCAGCTTAAAGGCTCGACGAATTTCTCGAATGCTTATGCGGAGGGCAATGCGGGTGGCTATATGTTTAACAACCAAGCCAACCTGATCCGGGCGACTGCTTCAATGAACTCGCAGAAGTCTGGCAACTCTACCATTGATGTCCGGCTGAATGTGCTGGGACAGAGCGTTTATAACTTCCAAGACAGTCGTAACACGCTGCTAATCAAGTCTGATAGCTTCTCGCGATCAGTCGATCGTCAGGTTGCGGATCTGCGGTTTAGCTTAGGCCCAATTCCGATGCGAGCCTCGTTTGGGGTGCGGGGAAGCGCAGGTATTCAGTATCTCGCGATCGCAAATCCAGCCATTGTTTCGGCGTATGCTCAAGTGAGTCCATTCGTGGATGCAAGAGCTTATGGTCAAGGTGGCGCGGACATCTATGTGGCTGGTGCAGGTGTCGGTACGAACTTACTTCTAGTACGCGATGATCTAGATATGCGGGGTCGAGCTTATCTGGCGCTCCAGAACAACAACCCTTACTTGATGATGCAGCTATCGGCATACAACTCGCTGGAAGCGCTGAGCGGTAATGCTTATGCTTATGCCTATATGTATGTTCCGAAGTTTGGTATCCCACCGTGGAAGAAGAAACAGTGGAACTGGAACATCTGGAGCTGGACAGGCTTCAAGACCGACGGTTATCTGTTTGATGAATCTTACAAAGTTGCGCTGTAACGGTTCGTTCGATTTGATTCTGTCTTTTACTGTCCCGAAAGACAGAATTACACCACTCTACTGCTCTTGAGATCAGATTATGTCTTCTAAAAAAGTGTTGCCTCTACAAAAAGTGTTGCCTCTGCATCGTCGATCGCTGTTTGCATTATCTGGATTGTTACTTGCAATCGCTATTCCTGGAACACTAACCTATGGCAAACAGATTGGTGAATTTGGCACAATTCTGAGTTCGTCGATTGTTGCTCAACCTTCACCGCAGTATCAGTTCAAAGTGGGCGATCGTTTGACGTACAAGTTGGACTATCGCAATATCGGAAATTCTGATTTACGGGCTTTGTTTGGGGATCTAAAACCAGATAGTAATGCAGAGGCTCCAAGTACCTTTGTAAGTAACTTTGACAATCGGATACAAGCAGATTTAGTCATGACTGTTCTGAAGCAGAAGAACGATCGCGTCACAGTTGCTTATCGTTTGCAAAATCTCAATGTGCAGATTCTCTCGAATGGTCAATTGATTGCAGAACAGTCTCAACTGATTCAGAAAGATCTCGCTCAAGATATCTTTGCTGAGGTTGATGCTCAGGGCAAGATTCTATCGGTGCGGTTTGATCCGAACATGAGCAACATTGCTCAGAGTTTTGCACGATCGCTGCTGGCTTCAACTCAGTTTGTCACAGCAAAATCTCCCACAGTTAGCACTTGGGAAACACAGGAAGACGATCCGAACGGACAGTACATTGCTCAATATCGCAGTACCTTTGATCAGTTCCAAAAGTCAAAACTACGCTATCTACAACCCGATAAAAAACCTAGAAGCACCAAACTCACACCCATTATTACTCCACAGGGACAATTAACCGCAAAATTTGACATAAAAGCAGGTCGCCTTTTAAGCCTGAGCGGGAAAGAGACTCAAAGCTTTGAAGTCTCTAAGAAAAAGATTGGACAAAGCGAAACAACACTGAATCTAAGTTATTCTGCACAGACACAATTAAACGCGACGGATTTAGCAGCCTTACAAAAAGCTAGTGCATCGCGGCAAACGCAAGCGATCGCGCTCTCCTACACCATTCCCGAAGAAGAAGCGGAAGCAAAAATTCAGCGCCAACAGTTAGGAGAAAGCACCTTAGAAAGCTTGTTATCTGAGTTAGACGCGCTGAGCAAATCACCCGACAAAGCTCAGAACACCACTGATCTGTATCTCAAGATCAAAGCTTTGATTTATCTCAAACCAGAAACCAGTGCAGCTTTTGCTCAACGCATTCTCAAGAGTGAAGCCACTCCAGCGATGCAATTAGTTGTAGGTGCGCTGAGTGCTGTTGGACATTCACAAGCACAAGCTGCTTTAGTTCAAATCATCAATTCTCAAACTCAAGATTGGAAAACACTCGCGGCACTAATTCCCAGTCTTGCAACCGTAAAATCTCCAACTCCAGAAACGATCGCGCTCTTAAGCAATTTCGCCTTCAACTCTGACAACTCGCAAGTTGCCTCAACCGCGCAACTCGCCCTCGGTACAGCCGCACACAACTTACTTGAGTCTGCGCCGAATCGAGCGAACTCGATCGCCGATCGCTTTGTTGAGCGACTCCAAAAATCGCAATCTTCCGATGACATCAAGCAAAACTTACTGGTGTTAGGGAATATTGGCTCGGCTCGATCGCTCGATGCCATTACAAAGCTGACAAATTCACCGCAGGCAGAGATTCGAGCGATCGCTGTTTCATCTCTGCGCCTAATTCCTGAGCCAACGATCGATCGACGCTTAACTCAAACCCTACAGAGCGACACAGAAGAAGCGGTGCGCGCTGAAGCGGCAGTTGCGTTAGGATTTCGCGAAATGTCGCCAGAGAATTACCAAAGCCAAAAACAAGCCATTCAATCGGATAAATCCGTTAAGGTCAGAATGGCGCTGCTTAGAAACCTGTGGCAAGTTCAAGCCCAATTTCCAGAAGTGCAGCAGATTGTGAAGCAACTTGCAGAGAAAGACGAATCCGAAGAAGTGCGAGAAGCAGCAAGTAGCCTGCTTTCCACGCTTGGGGCGCAATTGTAATACTCAATCAGTTGTAATACTCAATCAGTTGTAATACTCAATCAGTTTGTTAATGCTACAGATCCTTCGCCCCCTAAATCCCCCATTCTGGGGGACTTTGAGAATCCAATAATTCTTTGGTTTGAAGTCCCCCACTCGTGGGGGATTTAGGGGGCCACCAAGATCTGTGGTGCTCAAAGATCAAAAAGACCAATTGGGCATAAGCTGGACGCATCCAAGATTTCCAAAATTCTTCACAACATCTGCTCTGCTTTTGTCATACATTTAATTCCGAGCCGACCAGAGACAGAATCGATGCAACTCACGCCCCAAGAAAAAGATAAGCTTCTCATTTTTACTGCCGCTTTAGTCGCAGAACGCCGCAAAGCAAGAGGATTGAAACTAAACTATCCCGAAGCGATCGCCTACATCTCTGCGGCAATTCTCGAAGGAGCAAGAGACGGGCAAACCGTCGCCGAGTTAATGAACTACGGAACCACGCTCCTGACTCAAGACGACGTAATGGACGGAATTTCCGAAATGATTCACGAAGTCCAAGTCGAAGCTACCTTCCCGGATGGAACCAAGCTTGTCACCGTTCACAACCCGATTCGATAGGAGAATAGCGCCATGATTCCAGGTGAAATGTTCGTCGAAGACGGTGAAATCGAACTGAATGCAGGACGAGAAACCGTAACACTGACTGTGGCAAACCGAGGTGATCGCCCGATTCAGGTTGGATCACACTTTCATTTCTTTGAAGTGAATGCGGCATTGGAATTTGATCGCGATCGCGCCCGTGGAATGCGGCTCGATATTCCCGCAGGTACCGCCGTTCGATTTGAACCTGGAGACGATCGAGAAGTTACGCTTGTTGCGCTGGCTGGATCGCGTCAAGTGTACGGATTCAACGCCAAAATCGAAGGCGCACTGGATGGGAAGTCGAAAAAAGGTAAGAAGAAATCTAAATAATCGATTACACCGAAAAGGCTGATCGATTATGGTGGGCATGACATTTAACTCGATCTCAAAGTTATGCACTTCAAAGACTTGCGTCGCCTTAATATGAATTATTTGAATACGCTGAGATCAGTTCTAAATTTATTAAGAAGTTCAAATGAAACTGACTCCGTTTACGATGTCGAGGACGCACTCTTGCGATCGCATCCGCAAACAATGGCAGCAGCAGTCAAGTATATGGTGAACGATCCAGGAATTGCGGCGTTGGTGCGCGACCGCTATTCCGTTCCTGCTCCGGATATCGAACAATTAATGACTTATCCCCCAGACTCGTTGGGATATGCGTTTGCTCAATACATCTCCGTTTCAGGCTTTGATCCGGGGTTCTATCGTAAGATCGAAGTCGTTGATGATGCAACTTACCTACTGTTACGATCGCGCCAAACGCATGATATCTGGCACGTCGTTACAGGCATGAGTGTGGACGTTGCTGGTGAAATTGGACTGAAAGCGTTTGAGATTGCTCAAACTCGTCGTCCGCTTGCAGGGGTACTCGTTGCAGGTGCATTTCTGAATACAATGCTGAACCAGCCTGAGCAATTAGGGGGATTGCTCGATCGCATTGCTGCGGGCTATCGGATGGGCGCAAAAGCCAAACCCCTTCTAGCGCAAAGATGGGAAGAACACTGGGAAAAACCACTAACAGAATGGCGATCGGAGCTTGGGATTGAACCGGTGCCTGTGTATAGTCCCTGATAAAGCAGCAATTCCGTTCGTACTCTCTATCATACGGCAGAGGAAATAATCCACAAAAGCGACTAGCATAAGCGCTGACAGGGATTAACTGCCGTTTAGGAGAAAAAGTATGTCTGACTTAAGGAGCAATCGTTGGATGCGAAATGGCGCGATCGTTGGGATTGGCATTACCGCAACTTCCGCTGCCCTTTTATCTTCAATCTTTGCACCTAGTACCGCTCAGAATACTAACTTTCGCGACACGCAAAACTATTGGGCAAAGCCGTTCATCGAAGCCTTAGCAAGTCGCAATGTGATCAAAGGCTATCCAGATGGAACATTTCGCCCTGATCAACCCGTCGATCGCGATGAATTTGCTGCAATTTTAAGAACGGCATTCAACCAACCCCAAGAACGACAAATCGGAAGTGGGAGCGACTACCGCGATGTTCCCAAAGGTTATTGGGCGGCTCCTGCAATTAAAGAAGCTTACGAAGCTGGATTTATGCGTGGTTATCCGGGCGGCAATTTTCGTCCCAATCAGCCTGTGACGAAAGTGGAAGCATTAGTATCGCTCGCACAGAACCTAAACCTAAATTCAAAAGTACCTGCAACGAATCAAGCTGCGATCGCTCAAAACACAAATACTCAACCTGTCAACAATCAAGCCGCTTCGCAACGTCGAGCTAATCGCGGTTTAATGTTTCCATTTCCTATGGCAAGCATGATGCTACTTCAGCCATTCGTGACTCCGGCTGCGAATCGCGTCGCGGCTGCGCTTCCAGCACAATCACCCACACAATCAACTGCTGCCTCTGCGGCAAAAGCTAGCACTCCCCGAAAGCAGCCTTCCCTGTCGTTGAATCAATACTACACAGATGCGAATCGCATTCCGAAATATGCGGTTGGCCCTGTTGCAGAAGCAACTCGATCGAACATTGTAGTCAATCATCCGAATGCGCGACAGTTGAATCCGCTACGCCCTGCGACCCGTGGGGAAGTTGCCGCAATCGTTTATCAAGCAATGGTGAATAAAGGATACGCTCAACCCATATCGCAGAATGTTCCGGCATCTAAGTATGTGGTGCGGGCGGAAAAGGCTAATCAGCCTCGCTAAATGGTTGTCTTATAAAATTTGCTGCTGTGATCGTGCCAAAAGGCATTGTTTTGTAATGCTTTCTGGCACGATCGAGCGTTGAATGAGAGTTAGTTTTTTGCCGCAAGGGTGAACCTTCTTGCACTGTTCTTTGTCCGGCTTACGGCACTTTTGCGGACACGATCGCTTTTGCGAGTCCCGCCTGCCATTTCATACTCACGACTATCATTGCCGTATTTGACCGCAACTCCTTGCAGCAGTTGATCGAGCAAGTCACCCATTTCACGCTCCATCTGATCAATCTCTTGTTTTGCGGTATCAAGGGCGGCGATCGTGGTGTTGTATTCGTTTAATTTTGCGTTCAATTTCTCGATTTGCGCTTCGAGGGCTGGAACACTACGATCGGTACCAAGGGTCAGGTAGGGATCGATCGCTTTGAGCCGCAAGAGTCTGAGTTGTCCTTTTTCGAGAATACGGGACATGCGTTGTGCGCGTGACATGGTTGAGATGCTTCCTGTAATTGGTTTACACTGCTAATTTGTCTTTTAGCTGTAGGAAATTGGTTGAGTAAATCGCACAAAAACTTATGTTGTTTGCAAGAAGATTTGCGATCATTTCTCAGGAGTTTCCGCAGCGATATTGTCAGAGTGAGTAAGTTCACTGAAATAATTCCGCCGTTTATGGTGAATGCTTAAACGTTGATGGCAAACGTTTGAATGTTCACGGTATCTATTGCGGCTTTTACGAATAACGTCGCAATATTCACGACGACAAGCAGCACAGATACGGCAACAGCATTAGGGGATAGGACGATCGCGCTGATCATTACCGTAAGCTGAAACTCTTTTGCTGGGATTCGGAACCTGGCACACAGAAGCAGAAGAATAAGTTAACGTCAGTTCGATGAGTTTTTTCGCTTCGATTTGAGCGGATCTGCCCCCCTAAATCGCCATTCTGGGGGACTTAGAGAATCGCAATTTCCCAAATTTAAGGAGCCTTCTAACCTTCAAAGTCCCCCACTCGTGGGGATTTAGGGGGCTACCCGCAGATCCAAACGCAGCCAAGACTTGTATCGAGCTCAAGCTAACGTAAGTCTCTAACGAAAGCATACGTTATCTTTACTCTGCCGAATCATAGTTTTTTCCTATCTATCAAACCCCCTCTGTGGAAAACTTCTAGGTTTCTGTGGAAAACCTGTGGGAAAAATACCCTCAAGTTGCGAAAATCTTTGAAGCCGAGATCGGTTGATTCAGAGTTTTCCACAGGCTGCGATCGCAACTCCCCCGAAAGAATCGAGATTTGCTGCGTTTTCCACAATTTCCACAGGTCGTACAATAGTACTTATAGTCACTGTTTCTTTCTAGCTTCGCGCTTAGGTTAAAGAGGGAGTGGATCGATCCGACGAAGGGTGTTACTATGCTCAAACATCGATTAAAACGCTAGATATAGCACCTCAAATTTTAGAGCTACACCTATATAGAGTACGCTTTACTTTTCCACAACCCCCCATCTGTTCCACACTCCGGCAACTCCTATGAAACTGGTCTGCGCTCAAACTCACCTCAATTCACACTTGTCGCTGGTTAGTCGGGCGGTTTCTTCGCGCCCCACCCATCCAATCCTGGCGAACGTTCTGCTGAGAGCCGATGCTGCAGCTCAGCGCATCATTCTTAGCGCCTTCGACCTCAGCTTAGGGATTCAAACCAGCTTTCCGGCGAACGTCGAAACGAGCGGCGTTCTGACACTCCCGGCAAAACTTCTGGGAGACATCATATCGCGACTTCCCGAAGGCGACATTACGATCGAAAGCGATATCGAATCCAATCACGTCACAACAATCACCTCTGCCTCTGGACGCTATCAGGTGCGCGGCATGGGCGCTGAAGAGTTTCCCGAACTTCCCAGAATTGAGGAAGGAGAGCAAACCCAGTTAGTTGCCGATCGTTTGGTGGATGGGTTACGAGGATCGCTGTTTGCAGCGAGTGCCGATGAAACGAAACAGGTACTCACCGGAGTTCACGTCAGTATGCAGCCTGATGGATTGGAGTTTGCTGCAACCGATGGGCATCGACTCGCGGTGGTCACAACAGTCGAAGAGGATGCTCCAGAAGCAGATTCTCAGTTCGATGTCACGGTTCCAGCCAAGGCGTTGCAGGAATTGATGAAAATGCTCGATCGCCAGAGCGGTAACGCGATCAATGTGCAGTTTGATCAAGGACAGGTCATCTTTGAGTGGACGGGTCAGCGTCTGACCAGCCGATTGTTAGAAGGGCAGTATCCCAACTATCGCCAGCTTGTGCCGCGCCAGTTTACGCATCAGATGACAGTCGATCGTCGATCTTTCCTGAGTGCATTAGAGCGCATCTCGGTGCTTGCAGATCAGAAAAACAACATCGTCAAAGTTCAGCTTGATCCGACGAATCAGCAACTTACGCTGGTGGTTGATGCTCAAGATGTGGGAAGTGGACGAGAAGCAGTTCCTGCACAAATCTCTGGTGATGGCATGGAGATTGCGTTCAATGTGCGATACTTGCTCGATGGCTTGAAAGCAATCAACACGTCAGAAATCCAAATGCAGTTGAACACTTCAACCAGTCCTGTGGTTCTCTCGCCGCTCGGAAATCTGAAGATGACTTATTTGGTGATGCCTGTCCAAGTGCGATCGTAATCTCACCCATTTCCAAGATTATCGATGGAAGCATAACTTTTCGGCGTTGCTGAATTGAAGCATGAATCTGGATTTACCCTCACCCTCACCCTCTCGTTCTAGCTCTCTTCTCCCTGGGGAGAGGGTGAGGGTGAGGGCGATTCATCCTGGCATTCAGCAACGCCCGAATCTGTGATGAAGTTCGGTAACGGTTAAAGAGTGCGACCAAATGTAGACGATCGCTAGGCACTCGACAATGATTCAGCGTCGAGTTGCAGAGCGCGCCGAAGCATTTCACTCGACTCACGTTCCATTTAGAAAAGTCAGGGCGATAGGCGGATGTTGAGCTTGCTGCGGAGCAAATTAAGCTTAGAGGGGTGAAGATATTCCTGTAAGCTGGCAACTTCACTGAGCAAAGCTGTACTGCGGGTACATTCTTCTTCAAGAATCGCAAGGTAGCGATCGAAGTCTTTTTTCGGGATATCTTGCTTCAGCAGATAAGTTGCGATCGTCAAGTTTGAGACGGGATGCCGCAATCCCTGGCAGAGTTGCTGCAACAATAGCCGGTTTAAATCTGCGAGTTCTTGCAGGGTTTGTAGCTGTCTCTCAAGGGTTTGTGTTTGTTGAGCTAGGCTTTTATATTGGCGCGATAAGCGATCGTATTTGGTGAGGCAACTTTGCACTGCGCCAATTAATTCCGCTTGAGTGAAAGGTTTAGTAAGGTAATCGTCTGCCCCTAACTCCATACCAAGACGGATATCAGCGCGATCGGCGCGACCTGTGAGAAAAATAAACGGAATCGTTGCCGTCTCGGTTTGCTGACGGAGTTCACTCAAAACGGCATAGCCATCAATTCCGGGCATGATCACATCGCAAATCACTAGGCTGGGAAGCATTTCTTTTGCAAGCTGTAATCCCGTAAGACTGCTACTCGTCGCTAAAGTTTGGTAGCTTTGCAGCTCTAAAATTTCTTCAATATTTTCTAAAATTTCTGGATCGTCTTCGATTACCAAAACGCGATTCATCAACTACCCCGGTAAGTTGCAGTAAATATAAGCTGCTTACTTCTACAGAGAGATTCGATCGATATCAGTAGATATTTTGAGTTTTTCATTAAAGCAATTCGGTAAACACGGAGAAATCTTGCAGAGTTGCAGAGGTTTCTCCGTATTTGAGCAAGACTTTATGCGAATTCCCAGAAGTTCTGCAACACAGCAGTCTCCCTTCATAAAGACGCAATTAGGAGCTTCGCTGCGCCGAAGGTGTTCGCGTCTTTACCCGGATCTGTAGCGAGCAGTTAGAGATCTAGCATTAACTGGCTCGGAGTCCAGTAATTAGATTGCGTACCGAAGAATAGATAACTGTTCGCATTCTTACGCCTTGCTGATGGCTGAGATAACGCTCTAGGAGCGCGATCGCGCAAATCACTTCGACTCCGCTAAGCATCGCTCCAACTTCGTGCAAGAAGTACAGATTCAGAGCAATGGCGATCGTCACCAAGACATAAGCTGTTGCAACTTGAGCATGATTCCAGCCCGATTGCTGAAGACGCTGATACAAGTGAGTTCGGTGCGGCTTAAAAATGTTTTCGTGACGCAGCAAGCGGCGGATCAGCGTGTAAATAGCATCGGCGGTGAGCGGCAAGGTAATGGCTAAAGATGACCAAGCACGAACGGGATCATCAGACTGATGCAACAGCGCGATCGCGACCATTGCACCCAGCGTTGTACTGCCCACATCGCCCATAAAAATCTTGGCAGGCGACCAGTTCCACCACAAAAAACCCAGCAGTGCTACAACGAGTAGAAACAAAAGGGGTTGATTGAGCGCGATCGCTAAGTACGACAACTGCACGGCAGAAACGCTCGCCACCAGTCCATCGAGTCCATCCATGAAGTTGTAGAAATTGATCAGCGCAGTCATGCCGATCATCGTTAGAACGATTGCGACCGCGATCCCAATCATGCCAAATTGAGTTAGCCAGGGTTGCGGAAACGCGCTGAAAGCTGCGATCGCAATTCCTGCTGAACTGAGTTGAACTAGATACCGAATCCGAGCAGGAACATCACCGCGATCGTCAAAAAGACCAACAACCACGAGCGGAATTAAAGCTGCCCAAATTGAGAGAACATCACGACCGACCGTTTGCCAATTGAAATATGCAATTGCTGCGCTGGTGATCGCAAATGCCACGACAAAGCCAAGTCCACCTCCACGGGGAGTCGGTTGGGTGTGAGAACTGCGATCGTTGGGAATGTCCAATAGAAAGCGACTGAAATACTGCTTGATTGAGGCAACCAGTAGAAAACTCAAGCCGCCACTCGCCAGCAAAAGACTGAAAGATATATTCATCAGGAGAACACTTATTTGCTCTAACTGGTCAGGGCACAACCTCCAAGGCGACTGTTACTTTGACAAGTCAATCAATCTTTTTGAACCATCTCGCGGTATGTTCCAGACCTTGAGCTAGGCTAAAGGGAGGCTGCCAATCGAGGGTTTGGCGAATTTTTGAACTGTCGATCGTCAGTGAACCAAGTAGGCGATCGACCGTTGCCGTTTTGCCGAAGATCTGGGCGAGCATGGTTAGTATTACGGGAGGAATTGCCACTAACCGGACAGGTTGATTGAGAAATATACTTAAATTTCGAATTAATTCAGCCGTTGAAACGTCCGCGTTATCACTGATGAGAAACGTTTGTCCCGTCGCATTTGGGTGCGTAGCGCAGGTGGAGATCGCATCAACGAGGTTTCCGACATAGACTAAGCTGCGCTGATTATGGACGGCTCCCAAGGGCAAAGGAATGCCTTTCTCGACAAGCTTGATTAAATTAAGAAAATTAGCTCGGACTCCAGCACCGTAAACAAGCGGCGGACGGAGAATCACTACTTCTAAACCCGTTTCAGCGGAGATCGACTTTAAGGCGCATTCTGCTTCCCACTTGCTGATGCCATAGGGATCGTTGGGCTGCGGTTGGCTCTGTTCGGTGTAGGGTTCCGCTTGTCCGTCGCCGTTGACTTTGATCGAACTGAGATAGACAAATCGCTTTACACCTGCTGCTGCTGCCGCGATCGCTAGATTTTTTGTTGCTTCAGTGTTAACTAACCGAAACTCAGTCAGTGGATCAGTTGCAGTATCTTTCATCTGATGCACTCTTGCAGCGAGATGAATCACTACATCAATCTTGGACAAAATTGGATGATCGCTGAGTTGTGCGATCGAGGACACCAGAATTGGCTTTACTGATGCCGGTAAGATTGCATCAGGATTACGAATCACACCATAGAGAGTATGTTCTGAGGATTCTAAAAGCTGACAAAGGGCTGAGCCAACAAAGCCTGTCGCTCCAGTAATCAAGAAGTTCATGCTGGACGTGCGACGAGTTGGAAGACTTTGACAAAGTATTTCGAGAGCACCTTTGTCATATTGGTTTGAATACCGTTCTCAAGGCATCCTCGAACAATCTCGCGGTTCAGAATCCAGTTGCTTGAGAGATTGGCGGTACTAGCTCCTCCGGTTCGCATCTTCACAAGCACTTGAGGCAGGTAATGATAAGACAGTTTGTGAATCGCTAAGAACCGAATCAGCAGTTCATAGTCTGCGGCAATTTTATAATCTGTTTTGAAATAGCCATAGCGATCGAATGCCCATCGCTTCACCACAAAAGTCGGATGAGCAGGCATCCAACCATACGCAAACTTACCCGGGTGAAAGCTTGCAGAACTATAGTAGCGCACGACTTTATCTGGATTATCGTGCTTGACATACACTAAATCTCCGAACACAGAATCAACCTGATGCTGCTCAAACTGCTCGACGATCGTCGAAATCACCCGCGAATCGACATAAAAATCATCGGCATTCAAAATTGCAACCACATCGCCCGTTGCCAGCTTGATTCCTTTGTTCATGCCGTCATACATGCCGCGATCGGGTTCAGAAATAAACTTCGCAACGAGATCGCCATACGATTGCACAATCTCAACGGTGTTATCGCTGGATGCTCCGTCCACAATGATGTGTTCGATGTTGGGATAATCTTGAGCCAGCACCGATTCGATCGTGTCTCGAATCGTCGCACCTGCATTGTAGGTGACCGTAATAATAGAAACTCTCATGCGTTTAACACTGTAGAAGACAAGCTTTGGTCTTTGAGGATGCGAGGCTTAATCGCAGCGGCTGGATTTCCCGCGTAGATTGTCCAGGGAGCAAGCGATCGCACCGCAACACTCCCCAAACTCAGCACTGCACCTTCTCCGATCTCGACACCGGGCGCGATCGTCGATCGTGCAGCTAACCAACTTCCTGATCCAACCGAAATCGGCGCGATCCGGAGATCGAAGGTTGGCTTAGTCCAATCATGATTTCCAGTGCAGAAATAAACCGATTGCGACACACAGACATGATCGCCAAGAACAATAGGTGCAAGGTTATCAAACCAAGCATCCTCGCCAATCCAACAGTGATTTCCAATGGTTAAGCGCCACGGAAATTTTACTTGTACTCTCGGTTTGATGCGGACTCCTTGCCCGATCGATGCTCCAAACGATCGAAGTATCCATACTTTCAGGCTGGAGATCGGAAGCAGTCGAGATTTGACGATCGGATCGCCTAGAAAGAACCATAAAAGCTGCTTCCAGACCGATGCGCCTGGGGTATATTCTCCGGGTGTGTATTGATTGAGATGAATCAGGCTCACAGGATTTTAAGGCAATAACGTCAGAACAATGACTTCAGGGCAAGAGGAATTAGAGAGTGGCTTCAAACTTGACCGTTTCTTGCCACCAACCTTGTCGTGTATCCAAAATGTTTGTCCTGGGACTGTCATGACCAAACCAATCCCACAGCACGACTCCATTTGCACCACGATCGCGCACGGTTTCTAGCTGCGTTCGCCAAAAATCACCTTCGATGAATTGATTCCCGCGAAGACGGTTGCTAGTGTGGTATCGACACCAAAGAAAAGGATAGACAGGCTTACCAAATTGCTGTGCTTCTTCAATATTTCCACGTGCATAAGTCACCCACCCAGGAATGTCAGCATAAAAGGTATAGAGTGAGGGCACAATAAAATCCGCGGCTTCAGCGATGGGCTTAAGAAATTGGTTGACTGCTCTCCAGGAGGTAAGACCTGCGGGCTGATTTCGCACCGGTGTCCAATAGTCGCGCACAGGTGGAACCGCATAAACGCCAAGCTTAAGCGATGGTGCTGCTTCTCGCATCCACTGAATAATTTCGACGTACTTCTTGATATTGTCTTGAACTGTGTCTTTCCCAGCCTGGTTGATGTTCATTTTCCAGTGTTCGATGTCGATGACAAAGTGAGAAAAGTCTTTTGCAGCAGTGCGGGCGTTTTGCTGACAGGCATCGCGATCGGGGCGCGATCGATCCTTGTTTTTCCAAAATCCTCGATCATCAACTCGAATCGGAGTCATGCCAATCTGCGGCTTCTGGGCGTAAAGCAGCGCATCGAAAATCGTGAAAGATTTGGCTTGTCCAGCCGGGCGGGATTCGACGCTCTGGCAAGCACTGGGCAGCAAGATGCTTCCCCCCAGCAGTGTAAGAAACTGCCTGCGATTCCAAATATGAGACATTCAAGGAACTCCTAGATTTGAAAAATTTCTCTGAAACTATTGCTTTGTTGTTCGTTCTTTGCACCAATCGGACTTGGATTGAACACAAAGCTGCTGGAACAATAAATCTGCGATCGCCTGGTTTCCAGACTCGGTGAGGTGAATGACATCGCTGAAGTAGCTTGATTTTGTCTTTTCTGGTAGCGATGACCAAGCTTGATGTGCATCTACTACTGGAATTTGGAGCTGCTTCAGCAGGTTAAGAAATTCTGCTTTGTATAGGGGGGCTTGCGGAGTCGACGCAACATCTTCCAGGTTTGGGGTGTATAGCACGATGATGGGAACGTTTGTCGTTTCGGGATTGCTCCTTAAAGCGCGGATTGCTTGGTTAAAACTTTGACTGTTACGGGCAAACCATTCCGCTTTATCTTGCGGGGTGCGTACCTGTTGTGCATAAGCAGGCGCGATCGTGGCTTGACTTGTCAATCTCCGGAGCACACGCATCCAATATCGGGACATCCCTTCTGAGATCGCTGACAAAGGACGCTGATTCGGATAGCTGGAATCGACTCCAACCATTCCCCCTGTGCTTGTTCTCTGAATCAGGTCGCTGGTGCCGATTTGGAAGATAATCACATCGCTCTGAAAGCTGCCAAATAGACGCAAGTAACCGATGCGGTTTTCGATGCCCCATGAACCAGCAGAAGCATTAATCACTTCTGTTGAATTGCCCAGTCGAGCGCGAAACCGCTCTGTAATGGTGCGAGATTGATCGGTCAGGGCACCCCCATTCAGGACTGAATCTCCGAGCATTAAAATCCGGCGCGTGTTCGGTGGCTTGGTTGGCGAGATTACACCGTTGCGCTGAGAATACTGATTGACCTCCATCGAGTTGCCAAATCGAAATAGCTTTTGATTCGGCTGGAGGCGGTAGCCTGTTTGGCTGTCGGCTTGGTATAGTGGCGGGTTGCCCAGTCCGAGAAACAGACGCAGTGCGAGTTCCAGGACACCAATGCTCAGCCCAAGCCCAAGCAGTCCCAGCAGCAGAGGTTTTGTTTTCATGTTAGTTCAGCAGGAACAATGCTAGCGGTGTCGCACCTAGGCGCGATTGCAGCAAAACTTTATTTGAACCACGATCGATAACGCAGACTTGCCCCCGTTCGTCCGGTGATTAACCACACCACTGAGCGTCCCACATCTCGCAAAACTCGAATCTTTGATTCTTGGCGATGCTCACCAGAAACCTCAATCGGCGTAAAAGTAATGCCTTGGCTCCCGAACACAACCGTCGCGATCGCTTCTGCTCTTGGCATGTGATAGTCAGAGGTGACAATGTAAACATGCTGAATGCCCCGCCGTTTGAGATCCGGAACAACGGTTGTAAAGTTGGTGACGGTATCGGTAGCGCGGGTGTCAAAGTACAGGCGCGATCGGGGAATGCCCGCATTCTCAAAGATGCGAACGGCATTCGGAGAACCACTCGACACCCAGATTTTGAGCCAAGGATAGCGTTGGGCGAGTCGTGTCGTGTATTCCTCTCGATCTGGACTGCCTCCCAGAATGAGAATCATCTCTGGAGAGGGAGATTGCTGACGCGCAATGGTCAGTCGGGTCGGAATATATCCTGAGCCAAGCAAAACGGCAGCAGCGGCGATGCACTGAAGCAGTCGAGTACGAAATAACACGGTAGACTCTGATCATTTGGTAGAACCCTGAACCCAGTGTACTCGGTTTTTTCATTTTATGAATCTTTCTCCGTTTGAATTAAATGAATTGATAACAAAATTTCAGCTAAGACGCGCTGAAGAGTGTAGTACCAACCTGCCCAGCCATCGAGAATGCCACGTTTAACGATCAAGCAGTAAATCAAAACGGCAAAGGGTGCGAGAATTTTTGTTTTACGGATGCGATCGCCCAAGCTCAGTTTGCTAGGGGGTGTAGAGAGCAGTTTTTTGACCTCCAGTACCATGTAGCGATCCTGTGCCCAGAGCCAGCGCGAGAGTGGCTTGCGATCGTCGTGGTAAATGTATCCGCTTAGCATCTGCGGGTTTCCATTAACCTTGACTCGATGGGCGTGACCATCGTTTTGGTAAACGGCGCGATCGCGGCGATAGAGGATCGTTCTAGGGGGTAACAGTGTGCCTTGCAGGGGCTTGCCAAAAACGCAGTATTTGAAGCGTGCCTTGTAGTAATTCGTGGTTTTATCTAAAGCTAAGGCTTGAATCTCGGTGATCAGTTCATCAGTTAGCACATAATCAGCGTCGAGCGAGAGCACCCATTCAGAGTGGATTTTAGACAAGCCGTAATTGCATTGTGAGGCGAATGAGTCAAACGATCGGGTAAAAATCTCAACCTGTGGGTAAGCCTTGAGAATTTCTATAGTTTCATCAGTGCTCCCACTATCAATCACGACAATTCGCTCTGCCCAAGTCAATCGCTCTAGCACTCGTCCAATATTGGCGACTTCGTTGTAGGTCAAAATTAACGGCGTTACTTTCATAAAATTCGCTTGTGAGACTGAGTTAGACGATTAGTAGCTGAGCCGGCACAGTCCAAACTCTTGTCGAACCGATCGTATGAGAGGGCGTGATGTGATCGTGTCTTGAAGCAGCAACAGTCTATATTTAACTGATCCCCGCCAGCTTCCACTCAGACCCTTGAGAACCGAGGCTGTATCGGCTTGTATATTTTCAGAATTGTCAGTCACATACACTGCACCTGGAAATGGCAGGGGTTGAACCGGAAACCCTCTGCTTTTCATGATGTTGGGCAGGTCTTTATGGTGGAGTAAGTACCGATCCTGAATGTCATCCAACTTCATTGTTTGGAGATAAGCATAGATAAGGTCTGTCCTGATGATGTTACAGGTACCGCAAATCTGCTCAAACCTATTTTTCAAAGGTTGGATAAAGAGGCTGCCATCGCGGTACTTATATCCACGGTTGATGAACCAACCGTTACAGTCTTTATTCTGTTGAACGAAGGCTGTAAGCCGCTTGCTGATACAGTCATCAGAATCAACAGCCATGATGTGTGAACTAGAAAATTGCATTGCATACTGGACACCCACCCAAAATTTACGATGTTGATCAGCACATTTACTTTCCATATTGGCTGGGTCTGGCATTGGAAAATCGACTTCAACAAAATTAATGTGAGGATGTTCATACTGAATGACAGGTCGCTCATGACAGACAACCACAACCTGAAAAGCTGATGACGTTTGATTACAGACCGATCGTAATGTTCGTTCTAATTGTTTAGATACCCGGTGCCAAGACTTTGAAACCTTGGCGCTGCGGAGTGAAATAATGAAGATCAGCATAGCTTATTGAGGTAGCAGGAACGACAATGTATAAATCTCTGACTATCTATTAATCTCTAACTATTGTTGAACTCGTGGCTCAGTTGTTATTCGCTGAGCAGACCCAATCGCCGCGATCGGGTAGAGCTTAAACTCTTGCTGCAATGCGTGTGTAAGAGGTTGAGCAGCTAGCCTTTTATATAGCTTCATGGCGTAAAACTTAGTCAATTTCACAGGCTGGCTTCTGATTTGCTGAAGCACGAGTGTAGATTGATTTTCAAGATTTTCTGAGTTATCGGTGATATAGACCGCGCCAGGAAAAGGGAGAGGAGACAGCGGCGTTGCTCTTGCTTGCATTGCTTTCGCGATCTCAGTGTGAAACAGTCGTTTTTCGGCAAATCGGGTTTCGAGTAGCTGCAAGTCTTCGATGTACTGATGGATCACATCGGCTCTGACGATATTCGATGTACCGCAAATCTTAGAAAACCCTTGCTTTCGATGTTTTAGTCTGGGGTTTCCATCCTGATATTCGTAGCCTTGATCCAGAAACCAGCCATGACAGTGCTGGTGTTGTTTGACAAATTCAGCCAGATTGCTGCTGACACAATCATCCGCATCGACAAACATCAAATGCGAAGCAGGTGCGATCGTGCTTGCATGATCAGCTCCAATTCTGAGCTTTCGTTCTTGATCAGCCATGCCGCTCGAAGGAGTGAACAGACTCGGTGGAGCAAAGTTAACCTCCAGAAACTCAACTTTGGAGTAATCGTGTTGTAGATTGGGTCGATCGTGGCAGACGACAATGACCTGAAAATCGGGAGAAGTTTGGTTACAGACCGACTGAAGCGTGCGCTCAAGCAGGTTAGAAACTGTTTCCCACGACTTTGCGGCAACCTTACTTTTTAGTGGAATGACAAAAATAAGCATAGTGATCCTCAGTTAGCTCTCTTGTCTAGCGCTGAATTAGCGAGAAATCGTTGTTTAAATTGCCATTTCACCAATGAATAATAGGAGCGAGACAACGCAAATGTTCGCTGGAAGCGAGGAATTGAAGGTGTTAAATAGCTTTTATAATTCTGAAATGCGGTTTCCTTGAGGTACCGATAAAAGGCAGGATAGCTGTTATGCAGGACTTCACCAAACAGATCCCATGGCTTTGGAGAACCTACGAGATGACAAATACAATCTGAGTCATCTGTGATTCCGTATCCTCCTGGATAAAAGGGACGATTGTACTTGTGAGGCAACAGAAGAAACTCTCCGCCTACTGCTGCGTTCAGAACAGTCTGATCGGTATTGTGCAGAAGCTTTCCATACTCATCAATAATCTTGAAGCAGCGAGGGCTCATCTGCTCCTGCTTCCATCTTTTTGCGTCGAATAAGACCACGCCAGAATTAAAATAAGGGGCATCATCCGGTAGACCAATTTGTTTGAGTAGCCCGTATTCTTTGTTCCAAGTTTTTGAAACATAAGATTCAAACACTGCTCCAATAATTTTGTCTTCAAGGGGATAGGCAAATAGCTTAGATAAGTCAGTTCTAATAATGAGATCTGCATCTAAAAACAACAGCTTTTCCGCTTCGACGAGATTCGCAGCCAAGAGAATTACATAAGGCATTTTGTTGTAGTGTAATCCCTTGCCACTTCCTAAATCTAATGTTGCGACATCGTAGGTTTGTAGATGATACAGATCGCGGTAAGGAGACAGAGTTTGATGAATTCGCTCGATCGCCTGACTGGAGAAATCTTTGCTGAACAGGTGAATGTTGACGAAGGCATCCGGATCTAAAAACTGTAGAGCAGTGTAGAGCGTAACATGTAGCCCAACTTCCATGTTTCGATCTGAAGCGATCGCGATATTTATCTGCATTGTCTTATCCCCTCGTGAATGATTGTCCCAAGGTTTTGTGTTTTAACTAATCCGATGGCTCAATCCGATAAAGATTAAATTCATCTCGAATTGAGGCTGATAGAACCTGAGAAATAAAAGGCTTACACAGTCTCAAAGCATAAAATCTCATCAGTTTGAGGGGATGATTACCTACGAATTGCTGCCGAATTATTTTCACTTGGTTTAAGATATTCTCCGAGTGATCGGTAATGTAAACTGCGCCAGGAAAAGGCAGAGGCTGCAAAGGAATGTTCTGCTCTGCTAAGCGATAGGGTAGCTGAGTATGCAGTAGAAAGGTTTGGGTAATGTCTGAAAATTGCACTTCTTTGATGTAATCCAGCAAGATTCTGGCTTTCACAATGTTGCAGCTCCCACAAAACTGCTCAAATCCTCGCTTGCGGTGTCGAATCAACCAGCTTCCTTCCTGATATTGATAGCCTTGGCTAAAATACCAGCCATTTGTCTGTGGATGTTGAGCGACAAATGCTGCAAGATTTTTATGAATGCAATCATCCGCATCCATAATCATCAGATGTGCATCTTTGAAGTGTTTCTCAGCATGATGAATTCCAGTCCAAAGCTTGCGGTTTTTATCGGTTCTTCTTTCCGCGATCGAACTTGCTTGATTTGGTGCCGGAAAATCAACCTCTACAAACTCAACTTGGGCATAGTCATCCTGAAGAATTGGACGATCGTGACAGAGAATAATGACATGATATTCCGCAGAGGTTTGATGACAGATTGAGCGAAGCGTGCGCTCTAATAACTTCGATACTTTTTCCCAAGACTTTGAGGATTGGGCACTTCTCAATGGAATAATGAAGACTAGCATACGTCTTACTAGATCAAAAATAGGTGGGTGGAAAGCCTGTTTACATTGACATCGAGAAACTCTAAGGAAGACGATCGTGCTCGAATAAGATCTTGCTGTAAACCTCGCTCAAGCCCGCTGCAATCTGTTGCCAGGTATAGTGATCAAAAATAAATTGCTGTGCTCGTTTACCCATTTGCTTGGCTGCATTCGGGTCTAAGAGTAGCTCTTTCATTGCCTGAGCGATCGCGCCTGAATCAATCTCAACGACTTTCGCGGAAGCCGCGATCGCGGCTTCCGGGAAGTTACACCCAGTCGTGAATACACAAGGCAAGCCTGATGCCATCGCTTCAAGCACCGACAGACTCAGACCTTCTGAATAAGACGGAGCAACATACAGATCGGCTGCTGCAAGTGCAGCGGATTTCAGTGTTCCCGTGAGCATTCCTGTGAATGTGACGGCTTCAAGACATCCTGCTTGGGCAAAGTACGATCGAGCCGTCGGCAGAAATCCAATGTTATCCGGCCCAGCTACCACTAAATGAGTTTGAGAAAACTCAGCGTGAACTTGAGCAAAAGCAGGTGCTAAGAGATCCAGTCCTTTTTTCGGATCAACTCGTCCTAGAAATAGAATCAAGGTTTTGCCACGCAGGGCTGGGAAGTTTTGATGAAACAGTTCCGGATCAGGCAAAGGTTCAAAGTCGCGCTGGTGGATGCCGTTGGCAAGGATTGTTAATGAAGTGGGTAAGGCTAACGATCGCACGGCATTGGCTTCAGATTGGGAAAGCACTTGAATCATACTGGCTTTGCATAAAATTGGTCGTTCAATCAGTGTGTAATAAGCTTTCTTTTTCCAGGCTTTGTAATTTAATGCCCAGGGATCTAACATTCCGTGAGGGCTGGCAATGTAGGGAATTTTGTAGAGCTGGCAGAGCCAGTGTGCGATCGCAACCGGATAGGTAAACAGCGAAATCGTATGCACCAAATCATAGTCTCTGAGGTGCTGAAACAGCCAAGCGGTCAGCGGATAACTAAATTTATATTCGTTTACTCCCCATCTGGGAAAATATTGAATTCGATAAGAGCCTGCTTGCTGCCAGGTACACAGAGGAACCTCTAAATTGGTCGAACCATTGGCATTGGTTGTAACAACATCAACGTGCAGATCGCGATCGCCGAGTGCCTGAGCCAGTTCAGACACCAGCTTAGAGGTTCCACCATAAACCAAACTAACCGCAGGAATGACGATTAAAACTTTCATAGCGCTCTCTGTTTTAGGACATACTCAACTGCTTGATGTAAGCCCTGAGCAAAATAACTAGGAGAGAAGTTCTGGATGTGTTTTAGGGCAGCGTTTCCCATGATTTCCGCAAGCTGCGGGTCTGAGCTTATTTTGCTCATTAACTGCTGAATTTGTTCTACATTGTCTGGATCAAATCCCCAGCCGTTCACGCCCTCAATCACTAGATCTTCAAAGCATCCGCAGCGATTGGAGACCAATACAGGTAGACCTGCCGCCATTGCTTCATTAATGACTAATCCCCACTGCTCCTGCTGGCTTGCATGAACAAAACAATTAGCATGAGCAAAGTACGGCAATAATTCATCCTGCTGAAGAAATCCGGGTAGATGAACGCGATCGCTCAGTCCTAAAGCCTGAATCTGTTGTTCGATCTGGGGTCGAAGCTCACCATCCCCACAAAGCACTAAATCCCAAGGCGATGAAGTTTGGGCAGCATAAGCTGCATAAGCTGTGATTAAATTGGGTAAGTTTTTCTTTTCGAGGAATCGATTGATCGACAAAAAGAAAGGAGCCTTGGTCGGATTTGGCAGCGATCGCAGTCGATCGGGATGAAACGCAGCATTTCCCACCACGTTGTATCCGGTAAAAACGCTCTGGATTGGCATTCCCAACTTGAGTAAATACCGCTTCTGGGGCTGTCCTCCCACTAATGCCGATTGATACTGATTCACCAACAACCGTTTTGCCTGTTCTTTCAGTCCGTGTCGCGCAGCATCATCTTCTTTAGAAGCAGATAACAGAATTGCAGGCTTGCGATGCCAACGGCTCCAACATAGTGCTGATAACATGCCCGTTTGAAAGTAGCCTGCGATCGCCACGACATCAGGATTGATTTGGGATAAGACGTTGTAAACAGATTGAAATAATCGGCTGGGTGTTACCGCCTGCAACGGTTGATCCCGAATCACTGTGATAAACGGGCAATCAGACTGTTCAACGGCTGCTTTCCAAGCATAGTCCTGATCAGCGCGAGCAAGCTCGATCGCGTGGAGTTGCCACCCTATCTGCTCGAATCGCTGATGAGCTGCATTCGATCGAGCAAAATGATAAGGCCCATAGTTTGTAAACAGGAGCGCAACACTCGTCATAGTTTAGAAAAGAGGTGGAAAGTTCTGCGACTGAGAAGCGGCTTGAGTCTCTCGCCGACTGAATCTTAGAAAGGCAATCATTAACCCGACCGAAGCGATCGGCAGGTAGTTTCGATACGGATCTCCGTGAAAGCTAAATAGACAGATGGACTGAAACAAAAAGATAACCGTAAAGCAGGTCATCATTGCATAGTCGCTTTTAACAAACTGGGTGGGAGATTGGTGAGCCTCTGCACACTGCTTTGCTGGAGATAAAGCAATCTGCATCACGCGGAATGCCAAGTAGAGAAACGGCAACACAAACGTAATGATTCCGAAAATGCCAAACTCGATCGCGACCTGCATAAAGGCATTATGGACGCTTCCGTAACTGTAAAGACCATGACCCCAAATCGGGCTTCTAAAGAACAAGCTTGAAACACCGCTGTACATGGCTTCTCGTCCCTGAATAGACCTATCTCCACCGCCACTACCCGTAATCAGCTTAAATAAGATGTCAATTCTCTGAAAGCCATTGGTAAGCGCGCGCTCGACCGGGGACATTTCAGCTTTGCTCGAACTGGTCGCGGCTGAGAGCGGTGATAACATAAGCAAGCTGGCTAACCCAACCCCCGAATACAAAAGAAAGTTAGAAATCGCTCTCACAGCACTTTTGTTGGAAGACATCAACAGATTGACCGTATAGATCACAACAAATGCTGCACTCACCAGAACGGAAAGTGTAGCGCTACGTGTTCCTGCAAAAGAAGACACCAAAAAACCTGGAACCATCAGAACTAATAACAAGGGATTGCCAGCATACCGGCCCGTTAGCCACATCACTAGGCAAGATAGAAACGCATAAGCGCCCGTATACGCAACTAAGATTGGATTACTGGATGTGCCTGCAACTAACCGTCCACCGTTGTCTGCCCATTGAGCACCTCCAGTCAGCACTTGAACCAGCAAAATCAGCGAGGTGAAAACCGCGATCGCACTAGAAGCGGGGCACAACAGTCGAAACTGTGCAAACGTTAGGCTTCTCATCAAACACAAGGCAGTCCAGTACACACCAAAATAGATGAGGAGATTTTCTGGGAAAGTAGATTTATCCTTGATTGTCATATAGTCCACTAAGAACATTGCAACAAACGCCAGATAAAAGATTTCGACGAAGCTAACGCGAAACAATCGCTGTCGGGGTGCGCGGGTTAGCACAATTAGCACAAACGGGATCGTAACCAAAGTGACCTGAAAGATTGCAGTCAAGAGCGTTGTACGAGCGCCTACTAGCCCACTCACCGAAAAGTAGAAAGTTAAGCCATGAACATAACAAGCTAACAGAATTGCAATCAATTTTGCTTTGAATGAAAGCTCATTCATGGCTGCACCTCTACAAAAAAATCAGACATCAAAGCACTGACAAATTGATCAGCACGATTTTCATCTACCACCTGGTTCATTTTTGATAACTTGCAGAAGATCGGCTGCGAGATCGCGGCTTGCAGGGCTTTCGAGATCGCGGCTGGATTTTCAGAATCAACAGTCTGTCCCAGTTGATTCTGTTGTGTCATTGCTCCCATCAATCCATAGTTCGTGGAGAGAACAGGTTTATGAGCAGCAGCAGCATGAACCAAAATCGAACTCATTCCTACATGCTTTTGATACAGCGCCAGCACGGTATCTGCAAGCTCGAAGAATTGTTGCACTTCTGCACCTTTGATATAGCGATCGCATAACACAATCTGAGCCTGAGTGATCTGCTTGAGCTGCTCAATTTCAGTCCGAATCTCTGGATCGCGCTCGTTCACTGACCCCGCAAGCACGAGACAAAGCTGGCTTTGCGTCTCGACCGGCAGTTGTTTTAGAGCCTGTAGCACCTGATAAACTCCTTTACGACCACTCAGTTCACCAAACAGCAAAAAGAGATGTCGATCCGGCAGAATCTGAAGTTTCCGGCGCAAGGCTTCCACTTCAGCAGGCTGGCAAGCAGGAACTTCAACCGGATCAGCCAGCGGCAAGATTGGCTTTTGAGTCAACTGCTGAATTTCTGGCACTGCAAAGCGATCGAGACAAAACAGCGTTTTGAACTGCGATCGCTGGAGAATCCGGGCAAGTACGGCTTTTTGCCGCCATTGTCTCCACTGCTCTTTTGCAGAAAGAGGATGTGCCGAGAACTGATGGTAATGAAAGCTAGGACGAAAGTAAATTCCCGACACGGGGCAGGGCGATCGTTCTCCAAAAGCTAAAGGCAACTGCAGGCTATCAAGATACATCAAAAGTGCCTGAGTCGGGTTGAGCCGTTTGGCATAACGACAAAATAGCTTCCACTCGATAAAAGACTTGGCGACGAGCGATCGAGCGCGAAGATAGGTTTGGTATTCTGCTTCAGTGATCGAACTAAATCGAATACGACTCAGCTTTGATTCTGTGCTAAATGCGATTAAGTCAGGATGGTTCTTGACCAACGCCGGAGAAACGACCAAGTGCAAACATCCGGGTCGCTGCTGCTGAGACCAGTCTTTTACCAAATGCTTAAAATAAACTGGGTGATGTCCTCGCGGTGAGAGATCAAACAGCAAAAAGGTACGATCGCTACTCGATTGGGTTGAAACGGATAGATCACACTGAGACAGCATAGTTTGAGTCCTCAACGGCGATGATGTGCTGCAATACTACGTTCACGTCGGTTATCTCGCCTCAACTTGCGATCGCGCTCAATCTGCCAAAAAGCTCTAGATAAGCTTTGGAGGTTTGTTCCACTGAATATGCACTCAAATCTCGCTGCCAGCGAACCTTGACACCACTACGGACAGTTTCAACGATCGCACGAGTGAACTCATTGATCGGTTCAGGACAAATAAGCTTCACGCCCGGAAAGGCTTTGCCATACTGCAAAGAGGGAATGTTAGACGCGACGATCGCGATGCCGCTAGAGAGTGCTTCAATAAATGCAAGCGAGTGCGCCTCGATTTTTGAAGGCATCAGGAACACATCTGCGCCAGATAGTAGGTCAGGAACATCTGAACGAGACCCTAGAATGAGGAGTTGATCTTCAATGTTAAATTGCTGTGCGAGTTGTCTCAGGTGTTGTTCGTAAGGCTGATCTTCGGAACTTCCCACAAAGCACAGCTTTCCCGAAAAAGGCGCTTGCTGTTGTGCCTGAGCAAAGGCTTCTAACGAAAGATGCTGCTGTTTGGTCGAGCTAAACCGCCCCACCTGCAAAAACACAACCTCCTCTGGCTGCACTGCAAAGATGGTTTGCCTGACTCTGTCTCGCTGAGTCGCCGCTTGCTTGATTGCGCTTAAATTAATTCCGTTAGGAATCACGACAGGCTTCGCGATCGAATTAATGCGGTTGCAGTAGTTCTCTGCTCCTGTTTGCGAGACAGCGACGATCGCGTCAGGCGCGGGCACGAACCAGCGTTCAAGGGCGCGGAAATAAGGCGATGCGTAGTCGTCTTGAGAGGCATCGTGTAACACGCTCAGGGTCGAAGTGTGATGAAGCGCTGCCAACTTCACCGCAATTCGCGCATATAAACTGGGGATCACCGCATGAGCAACGATGATATCTGGCTTAAACTGCTTTAAATGCTGGACTAGGAATGTGATTCGCTCCCTTTTGCTGAGTTCTTGCTCAGGGAGAAACAGCGAAACCTGAGCTGCCTGCATTTGGGCAAGTTCGCTTAGAAACGAAGGCTGCGGCGGCATGAGTGCCATCACCGCAACTTGATGCCCCAAGGCTTGATGCGCGATCGCAAGACTCCGCACTAAGATTTCCGCCCCTGAAAATCTTGGAATATAGATAACATGGCAAATTCTCATAGAGTATTCTGGGTTGTTGCCTTTTGTACCCTTCAGAGACTCGATCGCTTCAACCGGAGACTTTGGTAAACAAAGCAGAATTTCTTCTACTCAGCCTGCGCCAGTTGTAACACCCATTCAATCAATCGCTGCTCGGCAGAAATTGGACGCGGTAGGACTTCTGGCATGGCTAAATCACGGCTCAACCATTCTGCAAGCTCTCGCCAATCTTCATAACAATAGACTCCAGCATATTCAAACGCACTTCGACAAGCATTACTGCTGGCAATCACCGGAATTCCCGCAATGATCATCTCTGGAATGCGAGTGAGTGCGCCGACTCCTGCTTTTTGATGAACTAAAACCGCTTTTGCCGACTGCAAGAATTGGTTCAGCGTTTTGGTTTCGACAGCACCATGAACCGTGAAGCCCGGACGATCGCAGTAACGGCTGAGTTGTTCAGTGCCATATCCTACAATGTCAACCTCAAAGCCAACCTCAAACTCGATCGTGGATTGAATTTGCTTTAACCATTCGATCTGTTCGATCATTCCAAGCAGCGTCGGCGTGTTGTTGGCGGTTCCTAGAATGAGAAATCGTTGTTTCTGGGTGGTTAACCTAGCTTGACGCACGGTTGCCAGGTCTTTGAGGATTGGGTCAGGTGGATAGTAAGGTAAATAAAACGCATTTACGCCTTTTGCTTTTAATAGCCATTCTTCTTCGCGAGCAATGCAAAAGACCGCATCGGCTTTGCCTAAAGATGCAATCTCGGTTTCTAGTGTTTCACAGCAGTCATTTCGGGGAATCAGCGCTTCGATATTGTGCGGCAGTGCAATCACGCGATATCCGATCGCTTTGGCAACATAAGGCGCAACATAGTTTTTTGTCGTTTCCCAGAGCAGCAGCTTGCTGCCTTGATGATGGCTCAATTCGTCGTGGTAAACCTGACGTTGAAAGCCGCAAAATGCGAGTGACTGCAAAGAAGAACGAATCTGAAGCTGATTTTGAACAATGAATCGTAGTGTGTTGGGATTCAACACAGAACTGATCCCCGTCAGATAGCGATCGCGCTGAGTTCGCAAAATCTTTCGCTCTAGATGCGAAAGTTCAATGTTCGCTTTCTGTAAAAGCTCAATCACCTGCACTGTACGCCGGGAGCCGCCATGCCCATTCACATCCAACGGATAAAAAGGATCAATCAGTACAGCGTTGGTAGGTATAGGGGGGGTCTGTTTAGGCAATTTTAGCGGACGAGTAGGACTGAGATTCATAGGCGGCTTGATAATGGCTCAGATGCTGATCGAAAATTTTGGGCATCGACAGGTGATGCCGCAGGCGGGAAACATTTGGGTCTGGTTCGGGGGAACAGCTGGGAATGAGATGGTTTAAGGCATCTACGATCGCGTCACTCGTATAAGGTTCAAATGTAGCGATCGCATGGGGCTGTAAACGGTTGTATTCCTCGACTTGGGGAATGTTTGAAGCAAGAATTGGACGCTCTACAGAAATCCAGGTCGAAAGTGATCCCGATGCCGAAGTTTGCCTAAAGGGGCAAACGGCAAGGTCGGTTGAGAGCAGATATTGTTCTAATTCTGCTTCAGGCAAGTAGCCTGTCACTCGCAGACGATCGCGAACTCCTACTTGCTCTGCGAGTGACAGCAACTCTTGATAATACGCTTCATGTCCCGCACTCACTCCCCCGGCAAAGATAACTTTGACCGTCTCTGGAAGCTTTGGCAAAGCTCGAATCAGGAGTGAATGTCCTTTGCCACTATAGATAAATCCCAGCAGTGTAATCACCGTAAACGGCTCTAATCCTAATGTCCTGCGGGCTTCTGCTCGATCGTTTTGGAGGTGCCGCGATTCAACAAAATGAGGAATAATGCTGAGTTTTGCTCGATCAATGCGATCGCTGAGCCGTTGCGCTTCTTCTTGAGTACAGACGATCACAACTCGCGATCGAGCAATTACTTTCTGTAAGGCTAAAATATGCGGCGCGACGCGATCGCGTAGGACTGCTTTTGCTAAATCAGAGAAGCGGACTGTACCAGGATGGGAGAAATATCGTTGGGTCAGCGTGGCGCTAGAGGGTGGGTAGAAAATATCGTGCAGCGTCACAACCAAAGGACGAGAGCAGTGATTGAGAAACGCATCAAGATAGCTGAGCTGACTCCAGTGATCCCGCCAGATTGCGCGATTGTATTGGAAGTGAACGACATCTGCCTGAGCAAGCGTTTGAGCCGCATGAATGAGGCTGGTGCAATCGTGCTGTCGGTCTCCGGTTAAATTTACTTCCGCTTCGATCACTTGAAGCTGCGATCGACTCTGAGCTTCTGCGGCAAGTAAACGTCCATAACGACGAATGCCGTGCTGCAATGCGCCAATGTGTAAATAACCAATTTTCATGTTTGTAAGACCTTGGGCAGCGATCGCACTGTTCTACCAATTCCTTTCTTCATCCATTTCACCGTCTGTCGGGGAGAATTCAGCAGAAAATAAAGCATCACGACTTGAATTTGCAAATGCGGTGGAAGCTGTTTGCGGTAGGTTCTCAGTAATGCCTGTGCCCGCTTAGCCCCTTCGCCCGATCTCCAATCTAAGATTGTTTTTGTTCCCTCAATTTCGCGATAATTTCCCCAAGTTTCATCAATATGCTTTACATGAGCGACTTGTACGGCTCTCAAGATGAAGTCTAAATCCAGGGCAAAATGTTCATCGACTTTGTAGAGTCCGATCGCGTCGTGTAGAGCAGTGTGGTAAAAGTACGCAGATGGATTGATCGGGTGAGGGTTCACTTCTGCACCCAGCAGCAGATCCGTTAACCGTAATTTAGCAGGACGATTGTATTTTTTTAATTCACCTGCATCATTCCAAACGTTGCAATTTCCGACTACAAAACTCGGCTGAGGAAGGGACTGAAAGAGTTCTAGAACTCGGTTGAGAACATTAGGCTCGTAGTAGTCATCCACATTGAGAAATCCAATAATCTCGCCTTTTGCTAAAGTAACGCCCTTATTCATCGCATCGGACTGTCCCCGATCTTTCTCGGAGATCCAGCGAATCTGTGAATACTGTTGAGCATAGCGCTGAACTATTTCGATCGTACGATCGCTAGAGCCACCGTCTACGATCAAATGTTCGACTTCTGAGCAGTTCTGCTGAATCACAGTTTGCAGACAGCTTTCGATGAAGCGATCGCCGTTGTAGACCGGAGTAATAATCGTAATCACAGTGATTAAATCGTAAAGATTAATGAGTTGAATATTGAGTGAGGCAAGCGGGCAATTCAAGAATGTTTAGAATCTGAATTCGATCGCACTGCTTCAAAGTGATAACGCATCTCTTTTTATTGGTCATGTTTTTTCAGGCTGTTTTTTGCCTGCACCAATTGTTGATAAAGCGTTAAATATCGCTGAGCTTGAAGCCCGAGCGCGTATTCCTGCACAGCGACCTCCCGACAGTTCTGACGCATGCGATCGCGCAACTCATCGTTTTCTAAAAGCTGAACCATTCCGCGACTCAAATCGGCTGCATCTTCCGGTTCTGCTAGATATCCCGTCACTCCAGAACGAACTAAATCAGGCACTCCACCCACACGAAAAGACACCATTGGAGTCCCACAAGCTAAACTTTCTTGAAGTACCAGCGGCAAGTTATCAGCACGAGTCGGAAACACAAACAAGTCAGCGGCCGAGAATGCAGTCACTTTGGTTCGATCTTCACTTACATACCCTAAGTTCAAGGTTTTGATCCCAAAGGTATCTTGAGCAATTTGGCTTTCGCCCATGGTAAGTAGAAGAACCTCAGATTTCAGCGATTCAGGTAAATCCTGAATCGCTTTTAACAATAAATCTCCGCCTTTACGCGCATCTTCTAGGGTTTGAGAAACAAACAACAAGACTTTGCGATCGCTCTCAATTCCCAACGCAGCACGAGCGCGACTGCGATCTTCGGGTTGATAGGTTTCCGTATCAATTCCATACGGAATGTAGTGGATCGGGAATTGGTTGAGTAGGCTTGTTTTTGCTACATCCACTAGCCACTGGCTCGGAGCAACGATTGACAACTCTGTATGTTGATATACCCAGTTTTTCAGCTTCCATTCCCAGCGGGTACTATCCCGGCGCACGGAGGGATAACTGTGTAAATCAGGACACCGACCACACCCGATTTTCCAGCGATCGCACCCGTAGCTATAGGCACAATGTCCAGTCATCGACCACATATCATGCAGCGTTAAAACCGCAGGCTTATGACGAACCAGGGCGGGAACTGCAAGATAATTAAAATAGCTAGTGTGTAAGTTATGAAAATTCAGGACTTCAGCCGCTTGATAAAACGGGTGTTGCTGCACTTTAAAGGTTGAAAGCTGTGCAACATAGTTCAAGCCAGCTTTTTCCGTAACTCGTTTGAGCTTTTGATCAAGCCAGGACTCGCGCGGAGCTTGAGCCACACGATCGCTCTGTGTTTTGACTCGACCCACTAGCAAGCGCGAATCAATTCCCTGCTGCAACAGTCCTTGATGCAAGCGATACCCTGCGATCGCGGCTCCACCAAAAATATCAGATTGATTGATATGAAGAACGCGCATGATCGGTAGACGAATGTTGTTTTGCAATCAAGTCACAAATTTCGCGGACTGCGCCTTGCCCCCCTGATTTTTGGGTGATGTAGACCGCAACCGCTTGATTCTCTGGCATGGCATCGGCGACCGTGATTGGAACTCCTACAGTTTGCATGGCAGGAATATCCACCAGATCATCGCCCATGTAAGCAACGCGATCGAGCGGTATCGCTAATGTTTCACACAACTGTTTGATTGCAGCTAACTTGTCTGGAACACGAAGATAGATGTGCTTAATTCCTAAACGCTTGGCACGATGTAGGGTTGCTGAAGAAGAACCCGCCGAAAAAATCGCAACTTGAACACCGCAACCCATCGCTCGCTGAATGCCTAACCCATCTTTGACATTGAACTTTTTCAGTTCTTCGCCTGTTTCAGTGTAGTAGAGTCCTCCATCCGTGAGAACGCCATCGACATCTAGCGCAAGCAACTGCACCTGAGCGAGCCGCGCTTCAAATTCAGCCTGAGCAATGATTGTCATGATCCCGATACTGCTGCTCGAATTTGCAGAATTGGTTTTAACACAGATTCTAATTGCGAGAGTGGAATCATGTTTGGGCCGTCGCTCGGTGCATTGTCCGGGTCTTCGTGAATTTCCATAAACAGCGCGTCAATCCCCACTGCTGCTGCGGCTCTCGCTAAAGTCGGAACAAAATGACGCTGCCCACCGGATTTATCGCCCTGTCCACCTGGCATTTGCACACTATGAGTCGCATCAAACACGATCGGATACCCGAACTCTCGCATCTGGGGCAGCGATCGATAATCGACGACGAGCGCGTTATACCCAAAGCTCGTACCCCGCTCGGTCAGCAAAATGTTTCTCGCACCGCTGGTTTCTAACTTCCGCACTACATTTTTCATGTCCCACGGTGCAAGAAACTGCCCTTTCTTCACGTTTACTGCGCGTCCGGTTTCAGCAGCAGCCATCAGCAAGTCAGTTTGGCGACAGAGAAACGCCGGAATTTGCAGCACATCCACGACCTCGGCTGCGATCGCGGCTTGATAGCTTTCGTGAATGTCGGTCAGGACTGGAACACCGATTTTCTCTTTGACTTTTTGCAGAATTTCTAAGCCATCGTCGATCGCTTGTCCCCGGAAAGAATTGATCGACGTGCGGTTTGCTTTATCGAACGATGACTTAAAGATGAAGGGAATCGACAAGCGATCGCACACTTGCTTAATTTCATCTGCCATCTTCAGCGTGAAATCTTCTGATTCAATCACGCAAGGACCGCCAATTAAAGTCAGTGGATGCCCTTCGCCAATGGTGAGGTTTGAACCGATCGTTGCTAGATTCATGATGGATTTAAGAAAGATGACTGAACTTTTTTATCGTTTAGGAAATTGGACAAAATAGAGTCCTCGATCGACAAAACTGAGTGCGCTTTTGGCAAGGAAGTGGCTGATTTTGTTTCACCTCAGTCCAAGCAATTTCCCGTTTAAGAAATCGCATTCCCTCGACATAGATTGTATTGCACAACGACTTGCTGAATGCTGGACTGTTTTATAGAGTTTAATTGCTGATTGACCACTGCCGCTCCTCGAACTGCTTAAAAAATCTCTGGAGCAATCACCGAGAGACAATTAATCGGTAGGCGAAACCGGGCTTGCTGCTCGTTCCGCAAATTTGCTTAAATAGTCAGCGATGAATTCATCACCAAATCCTTTGCCGCCGTCAAATCCTCAGCTGTATTCACTTCGAGCGTCATTCGCTCAGACAGACAGACTCGAATCCGAAAGCCATGTTCTAACACCCGCAGTTGTTCAAGTGCTTCACATTGCTCAAAGGGAGTCGGTTCGAGTCGAGCATAATCCGCGAGAAAATCTCGTCGAAACGCATACAGTCCCAGATGATGGTGTACCGGAACCTCGCCTCGATTGCGAAAATAAGGAATCGGCGATCGCGAAAAATATAAAGCGTATTGATGGCGATCGCACAAGACTTTCACCACATTCGGATCGTGATATCCCGCTTCGTAATCGAGCGGAGTCGCCAAAGTGATCATTTCTGGCGTTTCGCCCTGTAGATAAGGCTGCACAAGCTTTAATAGCATTTCAGCGGTGACAAAGGGCTGATCGCCTTGCACATTCACTACGACATCCATCTCAGGATAGCGGCTTGCCACTTCCGCAACTCGGTCAGTTCCGGTTTCGTGTTGATTCGATGTCATTTCAACTGTCCCTCCAAAGCCCCGAACACAATCGGCAACTGCTTCGTTATCGGTTGCAACCACCACTTTTGAGAAAGCCGGGCACTGAATCGCTGCTTCATAGACCCATTGCACCATGGGTCGATCGCCAATTTTGAGCAATACTTTTCCAGGAAGGCGTTGGGAACTGTATCGAGCCGGAATCACTGCAAGAATTTGCATCATCGAGAGCCTTGATAAAGAAACAATGGAAAATACTCAGACCAAACCGTAGAATTTTCCTTAGTTTAGTCTGAGTACCCTGAGCTACTTCAAGCAGTTCTTGAGCGAACCACTCTCGCAAGCTTTTTGACTGCTTTCGCCGACTGCTCGATCGTGCGATCAACCCAGGTAGGCGACAACGCATAAGGACTGGTATCAAACAGCGGACGATTGACCTCACCGACAAGATTAAAAAATAATCTTGGCTGATCGGTGACATTACGAACAGTCACACCATGCAGCGAGCGAATACTGTTGATTCCAATCACACAGTGATTCGTTTGATAAGGAATTGTCTGCACCAGTTTGAGATAGCGATCGTCTACAAAGCCACCTCGATAAACTTGTTCTCGGTCTTTTAGCCGATAAATTTCTAAGTCGCCGCCGGTTGTGAAATCTGTCTCAGGACGAAGATAGAATAGCCCGAAAAACAGCTTGTTTGGAGCATCCACATGCCCGCGTCGTACCGAGCAAGGAGCGCCAACAACAGGGGTGTTAATACAAATCTGAGCATCGAGTAGCACATCGGCATTCGAGAAATCATCAAGACCGCGAATGCCTGCCCTTAACTGATCGATACGACCAAAATCAGCCTCAAAATTCGGATAACAAGCTCTAATCTGATTCTGGAATAACTGAACAAATTGATTCAAAAACGCTTGAGAAACATGATACTCGATAAATTCACGCCAAAGCGGACTTAAACCCTTGTTAGATAAAGCGAGTCTTGCTGGATAGCTGAAACGTTCGTTACTCGCAGTGGGCATTCCTTGCGTCACAGTTTCTAAAGGCGGAAACTCAGCGATTAACTGAGCACAAACTTCTGGAGCGATCGCAGTTTGAGTCCTGAAATAAGGAAAAGGATCAGTAACGATATCTTGCTCCACACTGGAAGATAATAAGGATTGCATCATGATTTTGAAATTTTTGAGTATTCACAGCTAATCTCGAAGCAGTTGAAACTGAGTACCTTATTGCGTCGATCGGTTTTCCGAATCAGACTTATTGCGCCTTTGCTGTTCCCAATTTTTCGATTACAATCTTGCCCAGACGAATGCTTGGTAACTCGCAATATCGATACAACAAAGCCGATAGCGGAACAATAAAGAGCCAAGCGGATAATGCGACTAAGAACCTCGGGACCGGGTCTGCAAACAAACTAGGACGCAGTCTAATCATCAACATCACAAGCTGCTCCATTAACGGCTGATGAAGCAGATAAATACTATAGCTCAAGAGACCAATCCGACTGAGATAGGTCGTACAGAACTGTGGTACTTGCAGCTTAAATTGCTCTCCATTCAGCAGTTTGGCAATCCAGGTGGTAGAGAGAATCGCAAAAAACACAAAAGACAACGGATAGAGCGGCTTAAAGCAGTAGGTTCCAACCGCAAGCGCAAACCAGAGCCAGAGGGACGATCGCGCAAACGGTAAGGGCTGCTTGAGCAAATACGCCTCTGCCAGCCACGCCCCGATCGACCAGCTATACCAGTAGGTAAAGGGTGAAAATTCAATCCAAGTGGGAATCCTCGTTTGCGCTGTAAAACTGAGAAAGAGAGCGGGCGCCACAAGTCGCAAAAGGACTTCAAGCACTGCTAATCCCGCAAGTGATTTACGCCAACCAAATTTGGATGCCAGAAACAACAGCGCTGGATAGATAACATAGAGTTGAGCCTCGATCGCAATGCTCCAAAACGAGTTATTCACCCGATAGATCGAGTGGATATCAATGTTGTTAATCAGCGCCAGATGCACACCCAACTGCGTCCAGGCTGAAAACGGGCCTGATGCGAGTTCTCGACGCGGAATGATGAACGCAAAGAGAATCAGCGCGAACAGATAAGGTGGGTAAATGCGAAAAAACCGCCGCAGAAAGAAGGTCGTAAAGTTAGGTTGGCGACCACGGGCAAAACTCAAATGAATACAAAAGCCACTGACAGCGAAGAAAACGGCAACGCCTGCCCAACCGAGGGTGCCGGGGGTAACTAGCAGCAACCATCGCGGTGTGGGTAGCGTCCGAAACCAGTCTCCCCAGGGAAGCTGCGCATAGTTATCGGCAAGAGCATCCAAAGCATGGAAAATAAAAACACCAATAATTGCAAATCCACGGATGGGATCGAGAAAATCAATGTAGGTGTTGCGGCGATCGCTGGTCTGTTCTAATTGCATAGGGACAGGAAAGGGATAGGAAAACGGAATCTAACCATGACTTAGCCCTGTGGCACGATCGCGGCTAGCGTGAAATTAACTTCTGCATCCCCTGTGTGCTGTAATTCTCCTGCGCTAGCAATCGCTTGCAGAGATCTAGAAACTGATAGTCAGCCGCATACCATTCCAGTAAGTTCTGGCGTTCTGTTTCGCTAAACGTCAGATTGATGCCTATGGGAGATCGATTCGTTTTCTCATCGCTTTGGGGCAGAACTACAGTGTCAGGTAACTGTAGGATCTGTTTGAGTTTGGCAAAATCTGAGTCAAACGATTCTTGAAAGCCAATAAACAGAATATCCGCCCATCGGCTGAGAAAATAGTTCTCGTCCTTAAACCAGTCCCAAAAATGACTTTTGACGTGACCAATATTGGTCATTGCATAATGTGCTGCTTCTCGAAGTTCAGCGTCATCGGAAGAGAGTGCAGCAGCTAAGGCTTGAGGAGACTGAAAGCGATTGAACGAGATTGCTTCATTTGGTCGCCACGGGTTAAAGTCGCGCGGCAGTCCCTGCCGTTGTCGGCTATAGAATCCACTAGCAAATCGACTAATCGGATCGCGTAAAAAGAAAATTACTTTCTCGCCACCCGGGACATCCATCAGCTTGAAGGGGTGACCATGCAGGATGATCCGATATCGATCAGTGATTAGGTTAGGTTCAACTGCTTTGTGAAATGCAGTGCCGCCTGTTTTGCCAATGTGCAGATAATGCACAAACTGTTTGCCTTGCAGTCTGTATTTCACATCTCTGAGAAACGGGCGTGCAGTTTGTTTGAATTTGTGGATGGATTCGGTTAGGGACATAGTGGCTTTAATAGCTGATGGGTCAATTTCTACCGATGCTTCACTCTAGAACGCGTTTAGATCTGGAATTCTAAGTGCGAAATTCGCTTGCTCAAGCCACGACTTTCAATTTTTTCCATGATCTTCAAGGTGCTTTCCTGAATGGTTTCTTGCTCGGTATGACAAACAACATCGGGATTTATCGGCGGCTCATAAGGATCATCAATCCCCGTGAAGTTCTTGATTTCTCCAGCTCGAACTTTCTGATATAGACCCTTAACATCGCGCTGTTCACAGACTTCGACCGAGGCATCCACATAAACTTCAACAAAAGAATCTGCTCCAATTTGTTGCCGCACTTCCTCGCGAACACCGCGATAAGGCGAAATGGCTGAAACAATCACGATGACATTATGCTTTGTTAATAAGTTGGCAACAAAGCCAATTCTGCGAATGTTTTCTTCTCGGTCAGCTTTGCTAAATCCCAACCCCTTTGTGAGCGATTGACGGACGACATCTCCATCGAGCAGCTCAAACTGATATCCTTGCTGACACAGCATTGCAGCAAGCGCATTGCTAATAGTAGTTTTTCCTGCACCACTTAGCCCAGTTAGCCAAACGGTTAGGCCAGAATGACAATTTTCGGATGCTTGAATTGACTGATCTTGAAAAATCATTCGCATTGATACTCCTACTGGATGTACGGGAACTGATTGGTCTTCTGATGCAAACGTTGGGAATTTCGCTCCGGGGCATTGATTCTTATGCAGAAAGTCGAATGCGTTGCGCTTTACTTTGCTAAAGCTGGCGAAAGAGGACGATCGCTAGAGTCCGCTGCGAAACAGGTCATGCAGGCGCAACAGCCCAATACAGTGTTGCGCTTCATCTACTACAGATAAAACAGAGATTTGAGAAGGACGATTCTCCATGAGCTTCAGCGCATCGTAGGCAAGCACTTCTGGCCGAATCGAAACCGGATTTTGGGTCATGATATGAGCCGCCGTTAGGGTTTCTAAATCCACTGGCTTGGTTTTCTGAATGCAGCGCCGCAAATCTCCATCTGTGATCAAGCCCAGCAGCTTGCCTCGCTCATCAATGATATTAACGGCTCCAAGCCCACCCCGACTAATGCCTTCAATCACTTCTAGCCAAGAGGCTTGGGAAGTTAGCGTCGGACTATCCGGGTGCATCAAATCGTGCACGGTCAGGGTTAATCGCTTTCCGAGCCGACCTGCGGGATGATTAAACGCGAACTCTTCCGGGGTTGTGCCCTTGAGTTGCATTACGCTGATTGCCAGTGCATCTCCGAGCGCGAGTGCCACTGTTGTGCTGGTGGTCGGTGCTAGGTTGTGCGGACAAGCTTCACGATTAACGGATGCATCTAGCGCGATCGTTGCCTGCTGTGCCAACGTTGAACTGAGATTGCCTAAAATCGCAATCACGGGTACGTTGCGATGCTTCAGGTGAGGCATCATCTGAAGCAGTTCATCGGTTTCGCCGCTATTGCTCAGCACAATTCCTACATCCGCAGCATTGACAATTCCAAGATCGCCATGTAGCGCATCACACGGGTGCAAAAATACAGCCACCGTCCCGATGCTGTTGAGGGTTGCAGCAATTTTTTGAGCGACAATTCCAGACTTTCCGACCCCTGAAAGTACCACTTTGCCACGACAGTTTAGTAATAGCGTCACTGCGAGATTCACCGCTTGAGGATCAAGTCGCTGAGCCGTTTTTGCAATCGCATCTGCTTCGAGTTGCAACAGCGATTGAACGTGCGACCAATGTAGCTCAGTTTGAGTCAATGGCACGATGAGAGCCTCCACACAGGGGGTAAACAAGGAATAGAAAGCGAATTCTTTGTGCGTAAATTTATCAAGAGACGCAATCTCTACTAAAAGCCTGCTCTCCGGGTGATCACTAGAGGCAGGTCAAGGGGCGAAACTGAGATTAAAAGCGATCGTCGAAGCCTGCTTCAGATAAAGCGCGAAATTTAACTAACCCTTCATACCAGCATCAATTGATCTTTCAGGGAGAATCTGTAGATTTCAGAAAGAAATTGATCTACGTGAATAGTCAGTGAAAAAACGGGCAATTATCCGGAGAATATAGTGTTAATGCGTAAGCTTTAGATTAGCTTTCATGAAGTAGGGCTTCAAGGTCTTGGGCAAACACGGCGATCGGATCAGGCGGAATCACCTCGCGAACTTTATGAGCCGCGGCTTGGCCCATTTCGTACCAAAATTCTCGCTGTTGCCAGGCTCGCTCTAATGCTTCATCCAGTAATTCTGGGATCGGTGCCTTTGCGACAAAGCCATTCACATTGTCTTCAACTAGCTCTGTATTCCCTGCAACATCCGTGACAATACACATCCGCCCACACAGCATTGCCTCTACCACCACCAGCGGTAATCCCTCATACCGAGACGGCAAAATTAGCCCGTGATGGGTAGCCCAAATTTCCTCGATATTGGAAGTGAACTGCCCGAATTCAATATTGTGCAACTCCCAGAGGGTTTTCAATCGCTTGAGTGTTTCTGTGTGTTCCCCGCCGCCGAAAAGCGTAACCGTGAGCGGGCGATTTTTCCATTTGGACGATCGCAGCACCTCAAACAGAATGTCCTGCCCCTTGCTAATCGGGTTAATTCGACCGACACAAGCAAGCTTAAATCCTTCATCTGTGGGTCGCCAAGATCGCATCGCAGTGTGGGAAACATTGAAAGGATTGCGGACAACTTGAGCTTGGGGCAAATCTGTGGCAATTTGTTTCACTGTCAACTTCAGATTGCGCTGGGACACGAAGTAGCACTTTTTGGCTTGTGTGTAACCGATCGCTAATCGTTGATTGAGGTCATCAGAATACCAATAAGTCTCGGAGGCGGATTGTGAAATGGTGGCATAGGGAATATCTCTCGCTATACACGCTTCCATCCAGGGCAACCCATCATTATTGCAAGCTTGAGAAATTACCACGAACTCAGGACGCACTCGATCAAGCCAGCGATAAAAGCTTTTGCCGCGCTGCGCCATAAAGCTGAGCTTTTCAATCCAATTGCGATCGTAGCCGCGATAGGTGGTTGAGCAGACTGCTTCTATGGCTTGCATCTGAGCGGGCTTCGTTGCCCAGCCCTTGACATTGACTGCGACCTGATGCCCAGATTTTGCTAGGTAGATCGCAGTCTGCGCCCAGAGTTCTTCGCTGCCGCCCCAAGGGGCAGTATTGTTCACAGCAATAAAGGCAATTTTCACTGATCTAACACTCCTCGAATCATTGCTGTCACTCGTTCTTGAGCTTGTCCAGTGTAGTCCGCAAACTCTTGGATAAATCGGCGCTGTCCTGCGGCAAGCGATTGGGTGTCGCTCAACTGTTCTAGGGTTTGCAGCGCTGTTTGTAACATTTGCGGTGAATATCCGGGCAGTGCTGCACCATATTGCACCAATGGGAGCACAGGTTCAGAAGCAGCGAAGTGTGCGTGAATCACGATTTTGCCGAAAAACATGGCTTCTAGCCCGATCGTTGAATCTTCCGAGATCACAACGGTTGCTTCTGGAAGCAACGATCGTACCGATTCCGTTGAGATTGCAACGCGATCTGCAAGGCAATGTTCATCAAGGTAGGATTGATACAAATCAATCTGATCGAGTGGATGCGGTTTAATCACTAGCCGAGCCTGCGGCAATCTCGCTAATGCCGTTAGCAGTGATTCTAAAATTTGGATGCCTTCTTGGGGATGGCGTGAAGGACTGTAGCATTTTTCGGGACAGTGTGGACGAGTTGCCCATAACCAGTAGCAACCGGCGCGATCAATCTGATGCGGTAAGCTGAATGAATCATATTCTGGATTGCCATTCACTTGAATGTGTTCAGGTTGCCAACCCGATTGAGTCTGGTAGCGCTGGAGCCTCGACTTTCCCCAAACGCTAATGACATCTGCATAAGCTTCATCTAAGCAGTAATGCTCACAATCTAGCCCGTGCTGGAGCATGATGCTTTTGATTCCATGTTTACGCGCAGCCAACACGTAGCTTTGAACTGGAAAGTGATTGTCCGCAAACACTAGAATTGCAGCAGGGCGAAGCAGCGAAAGTTCTCGATCGATCTGCTCAGTGCGAAGAAAAAGCTGAGCAAGTTGAGCGCGAAGAACAACTATATCTTCAGGTAATAATGCAATTGCAAACGCCTGCAATCCCTCCAGAATACCGCGATGCAGCTCATTGACTTGAGCCAACCTTGGAGAATCTCCGCACAAAGGCAAACGGATGGTTTGGAGTTCTGGGATTTGATCGAATGCGTTCTCAGGCGCAACTACCGGAAGAGTCCGTGCCAAGGTGCGAACTATCGTTTGCAGCGTAGGATGAGCGTGAGGAACATATAAAATTCGTTTTGACGACAGAGATCGCGCATCTTGCCAGGTTTGCAGAGCGGTGAGCGATCGCTTCAGCCAGAACTTGAATTGATTTGGATTAGGCGTAGGTAAGTTCAGAATAGGGCGACGATCGAGCAGGGCTTGCTCAAACTCGAATCGCTTGGGGTGCGTCTGCTTCCGAATGGCTCTCGCTACTTTATCCCACAGAAAACATCGGGATAGTTCTGCATAATCAATGCCGTTGTAGTGTGTGCGGGCTTGCGTATGCTCTGACCAATCGCAAATCGCATCCCAAGCAAAGCGATCGAGATCGGCAATCACGCGATTTTGATCAATTCGCGAACATTCGACGGGCATAACTTTAAGCTCGGATAGTTTTCCACTGCGTTAAGCGAAATAGTCCTGATTTCAATCGCTGAACTTGACGATCGAGCGTGGTTCTTACCTTGAACACTGTTGCTCCCCAGCTCCGCCAAACCCAATTGATCGGGCGGCGAACTAGACTTGGCAGTTGAGCGAGAACTTTGATTCTGCGATTGATCCAGCCGTTTGCATACGCAGTCTCAAGCTGAGCTTGGGTTAGAGCATTGTCATCCACTGCGGCTAGAAAAACCGTTTCCCAGACCTCGGCGATCGGGTTGTGATGAAATCTCCAAGGTTGGCTCGTTAAATCCGTAAAGTGAACAATTTTAGACTCACGATCAGCATAATCTAAGTGATTCCATTCGCTCGGTAATGCGCTAACGCTTAGATTAAAATGCTGCCGGAACTGTTCTCCCAAATACATCAAATTCGGCAAAGAAAAGGCATTGCGATCAAGTAGCTCGACAAGCTCACTGAGATTCCACTGAATCTTTTCGCAATCCATCAGCATGACACTAGCAAGATAAAACGTTTCCTCAGTGTGTAAAAACACACCCATTGAATCTGCAATATAATGCTGATAACATTTGGCCTGTTTGACCGGAACGGCTGCAAGGCTACTGTCGCCTAAGCCATAGTTCCAGAGTTCAGTCATGTCTTGCAGCGCAATCTGATCTGAGTCACAGTAAATGGCGCGACCTTGATGATTGCACCATTCTGGAATTGCCCAACGTGCTAGGGAAAACGCCGTCGCGCCTTGAATCCGATCGCCCACACCTGCTGGCAAGCGTTTCACTTCACCTGTGGTTAAATTCTTGGCAGAGCCGCTCGTTCCATCGATCGCGTAAATCTCGATTGGGTGCTGAGTTTGTTTGAGCAGTGTATAGCGAAAAACGCTTTCTTCGATAGTGTTTTTGGGGCTAGAGCCAATAAAAATCCGAATCGGGTCTGTCATCAGCGGTTACTCCTACAGCAGTTTTTGAACATCCAGTGAAAAGTTTTTCCAACTCAAGTGCTTGACTGTTTCATGAACATCGGTGGTCAGGCTGAACGCTTGGTCAATGCGATCGCAGATCTCCTCGATCGGCGCATCGATATCAAAAATAAATCCATTTTCGCCATGTCGAATGATATCGGTGCTAAATCCGGTATTGCTGGCAACGGGAAATACATTGCACATCATGGCTTCAATCAGCGGAATTGGGCCACCTTCTAATTTAGAAGCAGAAACAAACACATCCATCTGAGCATAGTATTTCGGATAATCCGCATACTTTGCTTTGATGTAAGTAAAGTTCTTCAAGCTGCACAACGCTTCAAACCGTTCATACTGCTCCCAATTTTTTCCTAGCAAAATAAACGATCGATGCGGCATTGCTCGAACAATGTTGAAGATGCGATCGGGATCTTTGCGGGGATAGTAGGCGGTGCAGAAACCAACGGCGCCCTGCGATCGTGCATGAGGCTGAAACAGTTCAGGATCAGCCGCCCCCAAGATTACTGTAGTTCGCTCAGGCGCTAGCCCCTGAAAATGCAGCAGTTTCTCGTAGCCTGAACAGGTACAAATCACCTTAGAAGCTTGATTGAGTGCTGCAATCAGTTCTTGATCAGGAATGTCTAAAGGTTTGGGGTGCGTGTACCAAATTAGAGCAGCTGAATTCGCAATCTGAGGCGTACTTTTAAGCGCAGCAGGATAAAGCGAATAGTGCGAGAAAAAGTAGGCTTTTGCAGGCGGCAGAAAATGAGTCGAGTAATAATGGCGGCAGGTTCCAGAAAAATAAGCTTCGATTTCATGACAGATTGCATCTAAAATCCAGCCTTTATTACCTGCATCTGTGACAAATACCAGATCGTAGGTCTTAAGCTGGATCGCCCAACTGAGCTGATGCACAACGATCTTTATAAGATGTTGCAGCTTTGCGAGCAGCCGTTGACTCAGCTTTGTTCCTTTCTGGACTGTTTGTCCAAAGTGAAAAGCAGCACTATTGCTCATGAAACGATCGGGGATACAGAAGTCTGAATGAATTGAGCAGAGATCAAAGGTTCAGTGTGATTTGATCGCACCTGTGGAACCTGTTGCCGCAAGAGACCCCGGTACTTAAGAAATTCAGTTGCGTGTGAAAACTGCGCTCCATTATTCAACCCAGCAAACACAATCAGCAGCACTGCTAAACCCAGAACGAGCGATCGCCATTTCGTTAACGTCGTCATTGCAACCACAATCAAGAGAAAGGGGATCATGTGAATTGCATAAAGAAAGGTTTCTTCGCCATACACCAAATGCAAAGCAAGCTGTCCCAACAGTACCAACCCAACGACAATGCGTAATTTCTGATTCTGTCTCACTGTCCAGCAAGCCCACGCCCCGAATCCCAGCAGTGCGATCCACAAGAGCAATGCAATCATGCCGGTGATACCCCCCGATCCAGGAAGCGAGTGCTGAACACTCAGCATGGGCCATTCCGGTTGATTGCGGTTGCTGGGAATGACTTGCAGGGCGGGAACAACCATCGGATGAAGAAATAACCCCAATACAATCTGCAACGGGCCTCCGGCTGTCTTGGGCAGGATATAGTTTGTTTCTCCTGCAATGTCAGTAATAAAAGTTGTCCCCGGAAAAATTCGATACTGTACCACCCACAACCCCAAAACGATCGCGAGTGCGGCTCCAGTCAGAGCGATCGTCCGCTTCCAGGTGTGATTCACGATTGTTGCCGCTATTCCCGCGATCCAATTGGTCGTGGTGATACTGAGCGAGAATGCACTCACTATCACATAGCTCCATAGCGGTAATCTTCTTGTCTGGGACAGCACGACCAAAAACAACGGCACAAGCAGACTCAACGAGCCAAATAGATAAGTTTCGGGGATCGTCGTCCAAAAAAGCAGCGCCGCGCTCGACAAGGATAAAACGCTAAACACCGTCGCATCGAACCGCCGACAGCCCATTAACCGCAGTGTCGCATATAGCAAGCCGACCCAGATCGCAGTCGTCGCCGCATTGAGCAACATGACTGCGGTTTCAGGCGGCACTTGCGCGATCGCCCGTACCCCTTTCACCAAGGGAAACACTAACAATGCGAACAAAGGATGCACCCGCGCCCGCGTATTCGGTGCAGATCGTAGGCTCATGTTTGAGAACACACGTTCAATATCAGAGCCAAACCAAACATCTTCGGTGAAATCTTTCAGCAAAACTGGATCGACCATCTGACTAGTCGCATAAGTGATCATGCTTGTCACAACCAGCAACAAACTCACAATCACTACATCAGCACGATACGAACTCAGCGCAACAGAAACAGGTGGAATGACTTTAGCTTTCATCGGGAGCCTCAACGGGCGGCTAACACTTTACGAGCAAATTTTTTGAAGCGATCGACATAGTAGCCTGTATAGTCTAGCTTTGGAGAAATATCGGCAGCGCTTTCGATCAAGCTGGGTCGATCGAGGTCTTCACAAAGTCGCATAAAGTCTTGTTCGGGTGCTGCTAAGCTCAGAAACGGAGTCAAGCTGACTAAGTTGACTCCTCGCTCTCGCAGCACCGGACGCATTTCTGCTAAGCCTTCATAGTACTCCCGATAGCGGCTGTCGGCAGAAGCATCGCGCCAGCGTGTGTGTTGTTTGTGAGCGTGATTGTTACCGAGCAGCGCACAGTTGTCACAGCCGATCAGAAAGACATTTTTTGCGCCCATATTTGCTGCTAAGTTAACCCCAGCTTGAGCGATCGAAGTCCAAAGATATAGCTTATCGTCGGTCGGTCGGCGTACCCAATCTAACATGCGTCCTGTGTCTGATGGCTTGTTCGGCGGCTGAGTGTTCGGTCGCCCTGCCGTCTCAAAAAAGTAAAACTGCTCTTCTGCATAGCGGAGTTGTTCAGAGGTGGCCACGCCCTTTGTTTTTTCGTACTTCGTGATCCAGGTGATTTCTGGGTGAGCAGGTTCGCTGGGAAGAAACTCTGGAATGCTCAACTCCGGGTGAATGGTGATGCTGTAGCGAACTGGAACCGTTTTCCAGGCTTGGTTGAGTCCGATCGTGATTTTGTTGTCTAGCAGCGAGAGGGGAAAGACTCGCAGACTTGCGCCAGTACCAACCACATAGATATCACTGTTTGGATAGCGATCGTAAAGTTCTGAAACACACTTCATAGTCAGGTTGTTAGATAGCTGAAAAACAATGCAACGGGTTGCCAAACGCGATCGCGTCAATCATCAGGAAGAACACCAATCGCCTCAGAAATGACATTTTCTCTGAGGCAAGTTGTTCTTGCGAAAGTACAGTGCGTTTATCCAGAATCAACAGTTAACATTGCTATCTGTGATTGTCCAAAGCTCGCGATCGTGTGGATAAGACCGATGCACAACTCGCCCGATCACTCGCTCCCACGATCGCTTTGGGTGCGGCAAAGAGGCAACCTGAATCATTGGGCAACCCACAAACCACGCGCCCAATCGATCAGTGTGAAGACTATCCCCAATCACAACAACTTGATGCGGTTTGAGTTGCATTCGGTTCAAGGCTTGACGAAATGCTTTTGGAAAAGGCTTGCAGGCTGGATGAATCGCTGGAACTCCCAGGCGCTTTGTCCAGTAGTCGATCCGCCCCTCGCGCTTCCCGTTTGTTAGGATCAAAAGCTTGAATGATGCTCGCTTCGCGGTGTCAATCCAAGCTTCTGCTTCTGGAGAAACATAGCGATCGTCCTCGGACACGATCGTGTTATCTAAATCTAATATCACACCGCGAATTCCGTGGTAATACAGCAATCTTAAGCTGATGTCTGCCAACAAATCTACTCGCGAAATCGGTAAAAAACGTTTAGAAAAGCGAACAAAATGAAGCAGCTTCCAACCGATTACCTCAAGCCAAAATCCAATCTTTGTCATGTTTAAACGACGATCGATCGCGCCTTACTGAAGAATTTCATAGTGCTTGAGCAGCAAAATCGCAAAAACAGTAGCGACCCAGGAAAGCACAGTGAGCAAAATAGGCAGATCCGTCAGCAGCACTTCATCGGGTCGCTCCGTTTTGTCGCACTCTGGATCATCCCCAATGATTTCGCTCAGTAACTGATACCGAAATACGCCATACAGCACAAACGGTAATGTGATCACCATCCAAGGAGTCGAGGCACCTGACAGTTTTGGCCCCGCGCTCCAAAGTGCGTAAGTCAGCACCGTTCCTGTGACGACGGTACTTTCCATCCGGGTCAACAGAGACATCGAATATTTGCGTAACACCGATCGCGTTTTTCCGCCCTTGCGCTGTAGCAGTCTCAATTCTGCCTTACGTTTCTCAATGCCTAGAAACAATGCCAACATTGCGGTACACAGCACAAACCAAATCGAGAGCCGAATCTCAGTCGCGCTTGCTCCCGCGTAAGCTCGCAGCACAAACCCCATTGCAATCGCGATGATGTCCAAAATCACCATGCGCTTGAGCCGAAGATTATACGCCGTCTGAAGAGCAGCATAGCTGATCATCGTAAAACCTAACGCTATTGAGTGCAGAAACGCAAAAACCAAAGCACTAGTCAAGAGCGTAACTGCCATCCCAACCGCGACGGGAATCTTGACGGCCCCAGACGCGATCGGGCGTTTACATTTAATGGGATGAGCGCGATCGTCTTTGACATCTGCAATGTCGTTAATTAAGTAAAAACTGCTAGAAACACAGCAAAAGAGCGCAAACGCAAATACACTCTCAAGAGCTGTCTCTAGGCCGATTGAAAAGGCAAACAGAGGAGCCGCAAAGACAACTAGGTTCTTTGTCCACTGGTGGGGGCGCAGAGCAATCACATAGGGAAAAAGACTAGCCTTGCGCTGCGTTTTTTCGGCTCTCGGATCGAGTAGAGGGGTTGTCATTGTGTGCCGGAAAAGGAAAGAGCCACAGTTCACGATGATCTAATCAATCTGAGATGTCGCCATGTCAGTTCGACAGAAAGAATTCGCTGCGATACTGAATCTAGGCTGCTGCCTAAATTGTCAGAATAGAGGACTTCGAGCCGACGCTCTCAAAGTTCCCACTAGTAAAGGATTTAGAGGGGCAGAAGTTGTCCAAAACGCAACGAAAGATTCTGTCGAACTGGCATTCTTACCAGTCTTACAGTTCTGAGTGCCGTAACCCGGAGAATTTTCGCGCTAGGTTGAAAGAGATTCAAATCCTGGCGCGACATCGCTCTATGCTACTTTCAGCGTATTTCCATTCACTCCAACTACGTTGGGATCAAGCAAAGCGTTGTACCACAGGGTGCCAATCTTGTCGTAGCTCGCCATTGAGGGATGTAACCCATTATCATCGCTGCGCGGTGCGAGATCAGAAAGCGTCAGCGATCGCATATCGACAAAGTAAACCTTCTTACCCGCTGCACGAGCATTGCTGATCAGTCCGGGGATGCCGTTATTGTAGTCTGTGATCATTTGCATCTGTTGTTGACTTCGTTCAGGAGTCGCGAATCGATCGATATCAGGATAAGCAGGTGGGATCGAACCAACCAGCAGCTTCGTATTCGGTGAGAATGCGGTAATCTTATTAATCAGAGTATTGAGTCTGCTGAGCATTTGCGCTCCCGAAGTATCTGTAAAGAGATTGTTCGTTCCAATCATCAGCGTAATGATGTCTGGCTTCTCTCGCTTGAGATAGTTCTCCACATTGGCAATGATTTTTTCGATTCTCCAACCTGACATGCCTTGATCGTTCTTATCTCCCCCGTTTGTCCATTGATATGCTGGATTTGTAGAAGTTCCATCGGTTTCGCTACCCACGAAATCAACCCTAAGACCTGCTTCGCTGAACTTATTCCACAAGACACGACGATAGCCGCCTGGAATTGCAGTGCGATTGCGATCGTCGGTTCTTGAGGTGACTCCCAGGGTAATCGAATCCCCTAGCGTCAGAAGCCGAGTCACTCCGGACTGAACGGCAGGTGGTGGGGGAGTTGAAGTCGAAAAACTCCAATTCAATACATCCTGAGTGCTAGTCGCTCCACCAGTTGCCCCAGTAAATCCTACAAAGGCTTGTGATCCAACGATATTTGAAAGCTGTATTCTGGCGCTGAATAAAGGATTGGTTGGCTTTGTAGAGGTGTTAGAAACGTACACCCGTAAGTTATCGGTGACTCCGTTGTAGTCAATCCAAGCATTGACGATCGTTCCACTGCCGTTTAAGTCGAAGGGCGATTGCGCTTGAGAAAAATAGGTGACTCTATTTTGATCTGCCCAGTCGTAGGTCTTTGTGGCATTGCCATTCGTTACGACTGCAACATAGTTATTGCTTAACTCACCTGTCCCTTGCCAAGTATCAAATTTAATCGCCAAGCTATCATTAATGCCGCCATACCCTAAGCTGCCGCCTGCAATTCCAACTGCGTTTGCACCTGCACTACTATTTTGCAGTAGGAAGGTCATTCCGTCGCTGCCATTGGTTCCCCGAAGGCCTGAAAATCGTAGTCTAAAGTTTGTGCTAAATGAAGTATCACCGTAGATATCGATCGGGGTTGTTGTAAATGCAGTTCCCGCTTGAAGCTGTTGGTCGGAGGTTAATCGCAGTACGTTCCCTGATTGAAAGGTACTCCCGTTTGTTTTGATTCCGGTGAGCGTAGAGAAATCGCTATAGTTAAACGAACCCGAAGTTCCAGGAGTCGGGTTGGGTACAGTGGGGAGCGAGGTATCTAACTGCCACTGTTTGATGAGATGTGCGTTGGTTGCCCCTCCAGTGCCTGCACTGAAGCCTGTGTAAGCTTGAGTACCGAGCAGACTAAGCAGATCGACTGTGTAGGTAAATAGCGGATTGGTGGGCTTACTAGTCGCTGTGTCGCCTGCAATAAAAACAGCAAGCTTATCAGTCTGCCCATCGTAATCAATCCAAACATTTACAGCTTTGCCACCATTGAGATCGACGGGCGCTTCGGTTCCCACCACTCCGCCAACCGAAGCCCCATTCAGAACAACTCCAACATAATTACGGCTCGTTTCGCCTGTGTTTGCCCAAGTATCAAATTTAATCGCTAAGCTTTTGTCGATCGTTCCGTAACCGAGTTGTCCACCCACCCCTCCGAGCGCAGCGATGCCTTGGCTGCTATTTTGCAGCATAAAGGTCATTCCGTCTGCACCATTTGTGCCCCGACTGCCCGTAATTTGCAATTGGAAATTTGTAGAGAACGATGCGTTTCCACTCAGTGATAAAGGCGTATTCCAAAAAGCGCTACCGCGTTGCAGTGAGGCATCGGGAGTTAATTGTAAAGCGCCACCATTTAAAGACGCATTGCCATTCAGGGCGAGTCCGGTCGCGCCTGAGAAGGTATTATAGTTGATTAACATGAAAGGCGTTTAGAAACAGAATAATGTTTGATACAAACGAACATTGGGTTTAAGGGTGCTAAGACGAAAGCACACCTTTAGTTTGATGCGAGGATGAACCACCCTGATGCTGTTTTCTTCAAATCTGAGCAATCCGTTCTAAGAATGAAAGCTGAACCACTGCTTTTACTCAAGCGACCAAGGCCACGCACAACAAATTACATTAATCTCGGTGCTTTTCCTAGGGTACTAATCCCCGCAGTTTCCGCGTAAACTGACGCACTAAGTTTGTCTGTTCTTCATAAAGGCGGTAGTTAAATAAAGGCTGCTTTACTTCTCCGATTAAGTTGACAAAACAGCGAGGAGAGTTCGTAATTGATCGAGCCGTTACACCGTGTAAAGAATGAATTGAGTTGAGAAAAAGAACTAAGACATTGCGATCGTATTTCACCGTCTTCACGAGTTCAACATAGCGATCGTCGATAAATTGTCCTTGAAAACCGTAGGGTTTGCCGGACTTGAAGCGGTAAATTTCGAGATCCCCGCCCGTTGAACGATCGTCTGGATGTCGCAAGTAGTAAAGCCCAGCAAATAAAACTTGAGGCCGATCAATGTGCGCTTGCTTAATCGGCTTCGGGACTTCAGTAACCGGCGCATTAATGCAAATTTGGGCATCCATCAACACATCAGCACTCGAAAAGTCATCGATTTTTCGCACACCTGCTTCAAGTGCGCGAATCTCACCGATTACCTGCTCAAACTCTGGATGATACTGGCGAATGTGATCCTCAAACAAAGTGCCGAACTGTTTGAGGAAGCGATCGGAGGTATGAAGCTGAATAAAAGACTTCCAAAGGTTGCTGATCTGCGGATTAGCAAACACATCGCGGGCTGGATAGCTATACCGCTCGTTGCTAACAAACTGAGGACTTTGAGTAATGGTGTTGATAGTAGGAAATTCAGCGATTAATTGAGTACAAAGTTCTTCGTCTAACGCATCACGAATCACTACATGCGGAAAAGGTTCAGTAAATACTTCATGCTTTTCTACGGCATCAAATAACGATCTCATCACATCCTCCAAACAACCATCAAGTTTCTCTCTGTCGATCGAACCTTCATTCCGCTTCGGTCTGAACGGCAGTCCAGCATCGAGGCTGATAAAATGAACATTCGCTCATGCTGCCTGTTCCTTCTACTGCAAAGCTAAATTCCTTGACCGAATCAAGCAAAATGTAGTTGCCCTGATAGAGATGTAGATCTAATAGATAAGAGCCAGGTTTTAGCCCAAGGTAAGGAAATTCAACTCGAATCTCATTCACTCCAGCAGTGACACGAATCGGAGTTTTATCATGTAGAGTACTCAGCACTAAAACTTTATCTCCTTCTCCTGCTCGCTCTCGAATGGAGACAACTATATTTGTTTCAGCAATCGAATGCCGTGCTTCAGATTGAATACAAAGATCTAGCTTTTCTCCGCTGATCGGCGTTGTAATTTTAGTGGCATTGCGATCGCGGAAAAAGACTCCGGTAATATCTAATCCAGAACTTTCGTGCGTGGCTCGCTGCGGGCGTTGAAGTTCTCCGGTTGCAGGCGGTGCACCCTCTAGAAATAGTTCATTTTCATACCGTCGCGTCACGACTGCCGCATCCCCCGACAGAATTAGCTGTCCTTTCGATAAATACAGGGCTGTATCGCACTTCGACAGAATTGTGTTGGAACTATGCGACACCAAAATAAACGCAACTCCGCGATCGCGCAGTTCTGCCAGTCGGCGGTAGCACTTGGCTCGAAATCTCAAATCGCCAACCGCTAAGACTTCATCGAGCAGCAGAATGTCCGGTTCAGTATGAATGGCACAGGCAAAGCCTAATCGCGCTGCCATACCCGAACTATAACTTTGTACCGGAGAATCGATCGCATCATTGATTTCAGCAAACTCTAGGACTTGATCAAACACGCGATCGATCTGCGGTTTGCTCAGGCCTAAAATCGACATATTGGCGTAGATATTTTCTCGCCCTGTAAGGATCGGATTAAACCCGGCTCCAAGCGCAATCAAAGGAGCAACGCGACCGCGAACTTCGACCTGTCCTTGATCGGGTCGGATCAAGCCTGAGATAATCCGCAGCAGCGTAGACTTGCCGCTGCCATTTTTGCCGACCAGTCCGAGTGCTTCTCCGCGCCGCAGTTCAAAGCTAATATCGTGTAATGCCCAGAATTCATGAGACCGCAACGAGGTACGGGAGCGTCTGCGACCGGCTAATTCTGAGCTAATGTCATGAATGCCATAAAAGAGCGATCGCTTCAAATCTCGACAGAACTTTTTAGAGACTCCATTTACCGAGAGAATCACCTCTTGCGAAGTCGACGGGATCGATTCAGGAACGATTGAATGGGTGACAGCCATAATTCTCAAGAACTAATTCTCTCAACAACAAACGGAAGCGCTAGCCGATAAAAAATCCAAGCAAACAGTAAGCCAAACAGCGCGATCGCGCTTGCAATCCAGAATCCGGTAGGATTCGACACAATCCCCGTGGTCGCTAACTCTCGAACTGTGACCAAGAGCGGAGTCACCGGATTGAGCGCCACAATCTGTGCAAAAGCGCCAGTCTGAGGAATGGGATACACCACTGGTGTGACAAACAGCCACAGTCCTGTCATCAGCGTGAGTGCCATCGAAACATCCTGGTACAGAGCGCTGATCGGAGCTAGTAGCAAGCCTAAAAATGTGCCAAAGGCGATGAGATGAATCAGCGCGACAGGAGCCAGAATTGCACTCCAGGTTACGGGAATGCGAAACCATAAGAACAATGCAACAATGAAAATTAGCTTAATGCCAAAGTTAAATCCAACTTCACCAAGCTTTGCGAGAATCAATGCCTCACGCGGAAAATTCACGCGACAAAGCATAGATTTCGCGCCTGCAACTGCTTGTACAGGTGCGTTTAATGCTTCAACAAAGGTCTGCCATAGCGTCATACTGAACATAATATAAGCGGGGTAAGGCAAATCCGTTTTGCCGATATTAATGACACCGCTTCCTCTTGCAAGGCTAAAGCCAGCCGCCATAATCAGGGCGGGCAAGAATGCCCAAAATAAACCGAGGACAGATTGGCGGTACTTGGCGCTAATATCACGCCGTATCAGTTGCCATGCAAGAGATCGTGACCCTAAGAGGTCGAACCACATGGCTCTAAATAGTCGGAGGGGATTAAGCATCTGGCTATCAGGGCGATAGACCACCACCTGCTGATCTGCATGGCTGGGGTGCAAGGGTCTGACGGATCTCGATCGTTGCCGTTTTTTTTGCATGACTTCTCAATTAATCTGCGCGACTCAACATGCTGGGTCTTATGGATGATGAAGCATAGAGAATGCGTTTCGCTTCCGCTGTTAAGTTGGCTCTAACGAGCGGAAGCGATCGCAAAGATCACATAAAGCTTCAGTCCAGCGTTATCCAATACAGCTAAAGTCTTTTACACCTTGATAGGTTGTCCTACGAGAACTTTTACGCGTAAATTCGCTGACGGAAGGGTTTCCTTGGGGCTGAATTACGCCTGTCGCTTGCTGCCATAGCTCCGGGGGCGCGATCGACACTTCATATTGATTGTTCTCTAAGCGCCGTACATGATACCACTCCCGCGTTTGGCACTCGTCGCACCAAAAAGCTTCTAGCCATTCACCTTGCAGCATGACTGTTGTTCGGGTCGCAACTGCGAGTAGTGCATGTCGACGAGTGAGTCCTCGCTGCTGTAACTGTTCTGCACGATCGGCATAGATTGGATGCTTCTGACTAACGCTGTGCAGATAACATCTATGCTTCGGGCAGTAAAGACTGCGCCGCTTAGAGCGTTTCCGATTTCGATCACACCGCTTCTGCAATTCGACCTCCTGTCTGAATGAAGGTTACGGGGGAGAGACTGAGATCAAATGACCATCGAAGCCCGCTCCATCAAGCCAAGGTTAAGTTTTAAGTCCGAACTATATAGAACTACGACCGTAATTACCGATATCAGGAAGAAACGATAATTACGTATGCAGCTTAATTTTCATGCTAGTTTTGTAAAATTCTGATGTGGAAGCTGATATCCGCTAGATTGAATGCGGCTTCAAGGTGCGATCGTCCTATCGTTTGCCAATATTGGAGAATCCGTCCTACGGATTTTTTCTGGCGCTGAGTCAGCATTATCCTGGTTTTTACGATTGAGAACAGAGAAGCGCTTGAAGGCGAGATCCCGGTGAACAAATGGCGCGAAGCCTAGCTGGAGTGGTACTTTGATCAGCAGTGAGCCGACAACGATCGAGAGAATCACTTTCTTCTGAAAAGAGAGATTGAGTAATAATACGGAGATTAGGGAAATGTACTTACGTAATTTTTGGGTCGTTAGGGAAATTTGAAGCAGACGTTTATGCGGATGACAATCGGGTCAGTCCTAAACAGGATGGAATACTGAACGCTCATCAAACTCGACTAAAGATACGAATAGCAGAGGGTATGGTTTTGCAAGTAGACAGAAAGAGTTCAATTCTATTGGTCGATGATGATCTAAACTTTGTCACGCTGATGACTGGATATTTAGCACACCACGGTTATGAGGTGACCACCGCCGGAACGGGGAAACAAGCGATCGAGCGGTTAAGCGATGTGAAGCCGGATCTGATTCTCTCAGATGTTGGAATGCCGGAAATGGATGGCTATGAGTTTGCAGAGACTCTCCGTACATCACCAGAAAGTAATTGGATTCCAATTATTTTTCTTTCTGCACGGGATCAAACTCACGATCGCGTGCGTGGATTAAGTGCGGGTGCAATGGCTTACATGACCAAGCCGCTTGATCTTGCAGAGTTGAACGCGCAAATTGAATCAGCGCTGCGATCGTCTCAGTTGATTCAGCAAAGTCGAGCCAAACGAGCAGAGTCTAGAATTGCAGTGCCTGATGGCGTGAGATTGACGAATACAGAATTAACTGTGGCGCGATTGGTAGCGCAGGGATTGTCGAATTTAGAGATTGCTCAGCGACTGAATGCGAGTAAGCGGACGATCGAAAGTCACATTAGTCATATGTTAAAAAAGACGCTGTTGAGCAATCGAACCGAACTATCGCGCTGGATTATCGAAAATAATATGGAATGAGGCGTAGGAGCTTACGAAGTGCTCTAATCATGGGAATATTCTAAAGCTGTGCGATCGCGTTTTGTAGAACTTGCTCATGTTCTAATCGGGCGGCAACAAATTCTGGAGCAAAGTAGCAAGTTGTTAGTGCTGTGCCAAAACCAATAAAGCTAGGAACATCAAATAGAAGTTTTAGAGATAGACAAGCTGAGCTAAATGCGAACACACGAATTTCAAAGGTTTGGAAAGCTTTTAGAAAAAAGACTTCAAACGGCAAAAAGAACAGGTTTGGTTCAGTAAGCACCACAATCTCGCGATATAAATCCGATAAGCTTTCTTTCAAACGGTAAATCTTATTCAGATCATCTCTGGGGTGCGGTTTAATGATTAAAACGCTATTCGGGAAGACTTCATATGAGGTTAAGAATTCTCGATAAGCAAGAATCTCATGTTCTTGAGGCAAGCGATCGCCTTCTGAAAAATTAGAGGTGAGCAGAACTGTAACAGGTGAGTTTTCGATCGCCGCTTGTACTTTCGCTACCTGAGCCGCATCGACAAAAGAGGTAAACCGCTCGAACCAGGTGAGTAAGTTGGAGGGTGCTAATTGAACGATCGGCATTGGCGGCGTTTCACCAAAGATTTTTGGCAGCACAAAATAGCCGACATCAAATGGCATCAAATACAGCTTGGTTTTCAGCTTTAAGCGTTCGCGAATTCGATGATAGAGCGATCGTAGTTTCCACCGCGTCCAAGCGATCACCTGATTCGGCGTGGGCGGGGGTGTGAAAGGACGACGCACTACAGCAGAATGTTCGGAAAAATACAATCCAATGCCATCGCCGTAGCAAATTCGACTTGCAGAAGGATAGGCATTGCTTAATAGTTGATTTGTGAACTGCCAATTGCGACAGAGATACAGTTCGTCTGCATCATCTAAGCCAATCCATTGATGAACTTTGTTGTAAATGCGGTGGGGTGGCGTGGAATCTAACTGATATCCGATCGCGTTTAGTTGTTTTGGGGTGAGATAAACAATCTTTTCCCAATCACACACAGATTCCGCCATGCGCTGAATGAATTCAGCGAACTGATAATGCTGCTGCTCTGGCGCATAAAGCTCGTAGATGACAAGATAGTTTTGAACATTTGCTGTGCCCGATCGATCCCGGTAGAACAGTGCGGATAGTGCCGCGATGAGTTGAATGCTTCCCTGACAAGTAACAATGCGCTTCATGCTTGATTCGGTAGAGTGTGGAACAACTTATCTTTACAAATTGGCGATCGCTGCATTCTCTCTTCCTCAACTGCACAATCAAACGCTATCGTAAAAGAATGCAGAGACGACTTCAACGCTTCTTCAGGAGCACTACTCAATTTCTATCGATTTTTCGCTATTGCGGACGGGCGATCGAGCTAGTTTGGACAACGAATCGACGCTTAACGATCGTTCTGGCACTGTTTACGCTCATTGGAGGGCTTGTGCCTGCAGTGGTTGCGTATGCAGGTAAGCTGATTGTCGATGCGGTGGTATTAGCATCAAGAACGGGACTGGAGAACGATCGCTGGACAGCATTAGGCTATCTGGGCTTTGAAGCGGTGATGGTCGCGATTCAATCAGGCAGTAAGCAAGGCTTAGTTTTGGTGCAATCGCTGCTGAGAGTGCTGCTCGGTCAGAAAGTGAATGAGTTGATTCTGGAAAAGGCGTTAACGCTGAATTTGACACACTTTGAGGATTCAGAGTTCTACGACAAAATGACGCGGGCAAGACGAGAAGCCTCAAGCCGTCCCCTCAGCTTAGTCGGTCGCACGTTTGGCATTGTGCAAGACTCGCTGACTTTGATTACGTATGGCGGTTTGTTAATCGGATTTTCGGTTTGGGCAGTGGTGATGCTGATGGTTGCCGCCGTTCCTGCCTTTATTGCAGAGACGCGATTTGCTGGGGAAGCCTTTCGGTTGTTTCGCTGGCGCACCCCTGAAACCCGCGAACAGAATTATCTTGAATGGCTGATCGCCAACGAGTCGCCTGCAATGGAAATTCGGCTGTATCAGTTGGGCGAATTATTGCTCGATCGCTATCGAACTATCTTCGGGCGATTGTACGCTGAAGACCGGGATTTGACAGTCCGCCGGGGCATCTGGAGCTATTTGCTGGGATTAGTAAGCTCTGCTGCATTTTACGGGGCGTATGTGTGGATTGTGTGGGAAACGATCGCAGGCAACATCTCACTCGGTGAACTCACGATGTACCTGATCGTCTTTCGTCAAGGACAGGGCGCGTTTGCATCAATTCTGACTTCAATTGGTGGAATGTACGAAGACTCGCTTTATCTATCGAATCTCTACGAATTTCTAGGTCAAGACATTCCTCGATCGCAAGGTAGTGCAACGCAGGGAACCTTACCCGGCGACGGTTTACGCTTTGAAGACGTGACTTTCTACTATCCCGAAGCCGATAAGCCTGCACTCGATCGCGTTTCATTTCATCTCAAGCCCGGAGAAAAATTAGCGATCGTTGGTGAAAACGGTTCGGGTAAAACAACGCTGATCAAACTGCTCACAAGACTCTATACGCCAACTTCGGGACGCATTCTGCTCGATGGATTAGATCTGCAAGCCTGGAAGCTCGAAGCATTGCAGCGCCGAATCGGTGTAATTTTCCAGAACTTTATGCGCTATCAATTTAGCGTCGGCGAGAATGTGGGTGTGGGCGATGTGTTGAACTTAGACGATCGCAATCGCTGGAAGATTGCATCCGACAAAGGCAACGCCCTTTCCTTTATCAAAGAACTGCCAGAAGCATTTGATACCCGTTTAGGGCGATGGTTCAAAACGGGACGAGAGCTATCGGGAGGACAATGGCAGCGAATTGCACTATCGCGTGCCTTTATGCGAACTAGCGCCGATATTTTGGTGTTAGATGAACCGACTTCTGCAATGGATGCAGAGTCAGAGGTACAAATCTTCGATCGTTTTCGCGAAATGACCCCGAATCAGATGGCAATTTTGATTTCACATCGATTCTCAACCGTCCGAATGGCGGATCGGATTCTTGTGATGTCAGCAGGTGCGGTTGTGGAACAAGGGAGCCACGAACAATTGGTGAGGTTAGGGGGACGATACGCGCATTTGTTTGCAATTCAAGCGGCAGGTTATCAGTGATACTAGAAAAAGCAATGTTCTGATTGATGAAAGAACACACGGTTTCTGTGAGTCCTATCTTGATTTTTAACGAAGGACGGCAAAGACTGAATGGAAATGTGGGCTACTGCGTGATCGAAGCCAATATCTGCGAATTGTTGCACAATCTCTCAATGAACAATCCTGGTGTTAGTTAAGTTTTTAGACTAATTTATTAATGAACCTTTCGGAGTGATCGCTTAAAGCAATACAAACGAGTCTCGTTCGTATATCACATCCTAACCTTGAAGAATTGTTATGACGAAGGGTGTGTTTTTAGAAACCTGGGCTACTAGTTGAGAGTTACTTTAACCGATTAGGATAGCTGCTGCAATGCTCAATGACTTAGACAGCACCCTAGAAGAACTGCTCAAACGAGAATTACCTCCTAGCCTGGTAGGTTCGGAAGCACGGACACCTGTGACGATTAGTTTTGCTACACCCGATCAAGAGTTCACAAAGAAAATCAGTCTACCTGCGATCGATCTTTTTCTTTACGATGTGCGAGAAAATTTGGAGCTGCGAAACACTGAGTGGACGGTGCAGCGCCAGGGCAATGGGAGCGCGACTCGGCAGCGTCCTCCCGTGCGGATCGATTGCTCTTATTTAGTAACAGTTTGGGCAAAAGACCCAGCAGATTTTCAGACCGAACACCGCTTATTGGGGGAAGTAATGAAAGCCCTGCTACGTCACCCTACAATTCCCAAAGCAGTGCTTCAGGGAAGTTTGAGCGATCAAGACCCCGTTCCTAGAGCGTTGACACTGCGCCCACCCCAATTACAAAGCTTAGGAGAATTCTGGCAGGCAATGGGTGGCAGACCCAAACCAGCCATGAACTATACCGTGACGATCGCGCTTCCGGTTGAGGATGAATCTGAACAATCCGTGCCTTTAGTCATGAGTACGCAAATTTGAATTGCAAGATTGCAACATCAAAGCTGAAGAAATCCTATTGGTTATGGCTAAAGCGAATTCGCTACTTCAGAATTGACCCTAGACCAAAAGAACAAAGGCTACATTGTCCCGAAAGCGAGGTTCTAAAGTGGCAACATGGATGAAGTTGCAACCAACCCAACATCAAGTTGCGATCGCGGGCATCGTCAGTGATGCTGAAACAGGCGAGCTGATTTCAGGTGCTGAGGTCAAACTTGGGCAAGTGTCAACTGCTTTCAACCATTGGCTTGCGCTCAAAGCCTTGCCATTTGAGCATGTGCTCAACCGAGACGGGCGGATTCAACTGAATCCAACTTTGACGTTAGTGCAGGAACAGGATGCTTTGCTTCTAGTGACCTACACCGCATTGGACGGTCACTACTATTTCATCGATCTGCCCGATGGAATCTACAGTTTGCAAGTCGCTTTGCCGCATCTGGGGACTCGCTATGGCACGCGTCAAGTCGAGAATCTCAACGTGACGAGCGAAGCTGCGATCGCCAATCTCAGCTTGCCACCCACGGGAATTAAAGGACGAATCCTAGATTCGGAGCAAAAACCGGTGGCGATGGCGAAAGTGCAAATTGAGGGCAATGCTGTAGCGGTGTTTAGCGATCGCAATGGCGATTATGGATTGACTGGACTAGAAGTGTGGCGGCGCGATCGCGCTTCTCAGTCCGCTAGACCATTGGTAACGGTTTCGGCTCAAGGGTATCAGAGCGCCACGTCAGGCGTTTGGTTGAGCGTGGGCGAAATGAAATCGTTGGATCTGACTTTGACGCGCAAGTAATCGACTAAAGACTAGGGAGTGACTATGGTTTCAGCCTACCAATCTCCGGGTGTGTATGTTAAGGAAGTGCCGTCTGGATCAGCGCCGATCGCAGGAGTCGGAACCAGTACGGCGGGATTTATTGGGGTATTTGGGGCTGCCAGTGCGCCCGCCTCGGCAGTGCCTACAGTAACGACTCGATCGATTGGATCACGAGAACAACCGACTGCCGTTGGAACGGGAACAGGCCGGAAAAAAAGCTTTGATTTGCCGCAGTCTGAAGGCGCAGAAGTAGTGACAACTGCGGGAACGTTTGGATTTTTTGTAGGTACTACTGAACGCCAAGATGTGCAACTGACCCTGCAAGATGGGAAGGCAACCCTTACATTTACTGGAGATGCTCCGGATAACAAGGCTGAAATTACGGGCTTTTTCCAACTCAAAGAAACCGCAACTCCTGCCCCTGCTGCAACGGTAGCGACACCTGTATCTTCAACGCTTGCAACGGCGAATCAAGTTAAGCTCTGTACAAACTTTTCAGAGTTCAAAAAATTCTTTGGTGATTTCTCGGACAATGCAGGGCAGAATTTGCTGGCTCATGGGGTGTTTGGATTTTTCCGAAATGGCGGCACCAGTTGTTATGTGGTGTGGATTAATCAAGAGGGCGAGATTGACAAAGCCCTAGAACAGTTTGAAGCGATCGATGACATTGCGATCGTGGCAGCCCCAGGAATCACCAGTAGAACAGTGCTGACGAGTATTGCGGCACATTGTGAGGGCTTGGGCGATCGAGTTGCAATTTTTGATGCGCCATTAGAAGTCGAAACCAATGGCAGCCTTGATCTCGGCTTACTCAAACCCGACAATCAACAGAAAGTAATCCCGGATAATTCGGACTATGCCGCGTTGTATTTTCCTTGGATTCAAGTGTTTGACCCCGCGAGTCGTCAGACGATTTACGCGCCGCCCAGTGGTCACATAGCGGGTGTGTACGCGCGGGTAGATGCCGAACGGGGTGTGTTTAAAGCGCCCGCCAACGAAACCGTGTTAGGTGCAGTGGGTTTGAAGTATGACATCAGCCGGAGTAAGCAGGACAAGCTCAATCCACATGGCATCAACTGCATTCGGAGTCTGAATGGTAATATCCGCATTTGGGGTGCCCGGACGCTCGGCGGCGACGGAAATACAGAATTTAAGTACATCAACATTCGTCGGCTATTTAACTACCTGCGGGAATCGATCGACGAAGGTACGCAATGGGCAGTCTTTGAACCGAATGCACCCGATCTCTGGGCTAAGATTCGTCGCAATATCAATGCGTTTTTGTTGATTGCTTGGCAAGAAGGGGCGCTGTTTGGCAATACGCCGGAACAGGCGTTTTATGTCAAATGCGATGAGGAAACGAATCCACCAGAAATTCGCGATGCAGGTCAAGTAGTGACAGAGATTGGCGTTGCCGTGGTCAAGCCTGCGGAATTTGTGATCTTCAAGCTGAGTCAATCGAGCGGGGAGCAAGGATCGTGACGAGCTATCTGATCCCAGGCATCTACCGCGAAGATCTATTTCCCAAACCAATTCCAGAGTTTTTAACGGGTGTCCCCGCATTCATTGGGTTTGCGAGCCAAGGAACAATCAATCAGCCAGAGCGCCTAACCTTGTGGACTCAATTTAGTGCACGGTTTGGTGAACCCGTGTCGGAGGGATATCTCTCAGATGCAGTGCAAGGCTTTTTTAGCAATGGCGGACACATTGCTTATGTCATTCGCTTGAACGACACTCTAGAGATCGAAGCTGCATTAGAACAGGCATTGGAAGCATTAGCCACTATCAATGCCCTCGATCTGATTTGTGTTCCCGATCTGGTTCGCTTCGATGTTGAGACGGTTCTCCGAATGCAGACTCAGCTTCTAGAGCATTGTCAGGCATTGAACGATCGCTTTGCAATTCTAGATGCCTTGCCGACTCAAGTTCTGGTTCAGCAGGCGCGGCTTTCTAGCTCCGAATGCGCTGCTTTTGGCGCGTTGTATTTTCCGTGGGTGCAGGTGGGCAGTCGAATGATTCCCCCTTGTGGTCATATTGCGGGTATCTATGCCCAGCGCGATCGCGACCTGGGAATTGGTCAAACGCCTGCTAATATTCGGCTTGAAGAAGTCGTCGATCTGAGTGTAGCGGTATCGGATGCCGACCAAGCGCGACTGAATCCATTGGGGATTAATTGCTTGCGATCGCTGCCTGGACGGGGCATTCGGATCTGGGGTGGGCGGACGCTGAGTCCGGATGCGAATTGGCGCTATATCAATATGCGGCGATTGTTTGTGACGTTAGCGCGATGGTGCGATCGCACGTTTGCAGATGTGGCGTTTGAGCCGAATGAATTCCGGCTTTGGGTCAGGATTGAGCGCGAGTTAACTGCCTTTTGTGAGGCGTTACTTCGTCAAGGGGCGCTTCAGGGCAGTACACCCGCAGAAGCGTTTTACGTCAAGTGTGACGCGGAAACGAATCCTCCTGAAGTGCGAGACGCAGGCACAGTGATTACCGAAATCGGACTAGCTCCGGCGAGTCCGGCGGAGTTTATTGTGGTTCGTTTGATTCACGGCAATGCAGGTGTTGCATTCGCATTTTAGTTTTCTATTCTATTGAGGTCTTTGTATGCCCAGTATTAAACCGCCCCATAAACCTGATCCTTATCAGAGTTATAACTTTTACGTGGAGTGGAACGGCATTCTACACGCTGGATTTCGCCAATGTACCGGACTCACGACATCGCAAAATATGGGGGAGTATCGCGAAGGCACCGATCCACCCACAACGCGCAAACTTCCCGGATTAAACACCTACGGCAACATTACGCTGCAACGTGGCATTACGAACAATGCGGAGCTATGGAGGTGGCGTGAAAATGTGATGAAAGGGAACGTCGATCGTCGCGAAGTGTCGATCGTTTTGCTCGACCAAACTGGAACCGAAAAGATTCGCTGGAATCTGAGCAACTGTTTGCCTGTCACTTGGACCGCTCCGGACATGGATGCAACAACGGATGGGGCTGCGATCGAAACCCTGGAACTCGCCCATGAAGGCATCAGTGTTGATAAATGGACTTAACTTTTAACGAAACCCATGACTTCTACCGAATTTCCCTTTACCCTTCCCCTTGGCTATGTCGATGCCGAGGGCAATACCCATCGCGACGGCATCATGCGGCTCTCTACTGCCTACGATGAAATCGCTCCTCTACGCGATCCGCGTGTCCAGGCAAACCCAGGCTATCTAGTTCTGATTCTGCTGTCGCGGGTGATCACTCAACTCGGCAGCCTCGAACAACTCAACCCCAAACTGATCGAAGGACTCTACTCCGCCGATCTCATCTATCTCCAGGACTTCTACCAACGGATTAACCAAAACGGTCACAGCCGTCTACACGTCACCTGTCCTCATTGTTCTGGAGAATTCGAGGTAGAACCGATTCCCGTGGGGGAGTCACCTGCTACCCCTCAGACCGACTACGCGAGGAGGTAGCTTACCTGTCCTACCATTTTCACTGGTCTTATGAACAGATCATGGGAATGGAGCATCGAGAACGCCAACAATGGGTGGCAGAACTTTCCCGTATCAATCAAACCTTGAATGATTCATCCTCCCGACTTGCATAAAACACCATGCCAATTCTGCCAATAAACGCTGTTTTTTCTGCGGGCGCAACCCTCCGGGGCAGTCGTCGTGAGCCTTACATGAACTATAACTTTCTAGTCGAAATTGAAGGGCTACTCACTGGAGGGTTCACGGAAGTTTCTGGACTAGAAAGCCAACTCCAAACCGAGGAATACCAAGAAGGTGGCGTGAATGAGTATACGCATCACTTTCCGACTCGAATTCAATATTCCAACTTGGTATTGAGTCGAGGCTTAAGTGATTCTAATGCGCTATGGAATTGGTATGACGATGCAGCGCACGGTCAAGTTCGTCGCAAAAATGGCACGATTATGTTGCTCGATCGACAGTTGCTGCCGGTAATGTGGTGGAACTTTAAGGATGCTTATCCAATTCGTTGGACAGGGCCGCAGTTAAGTGCGATCGATGGGTCTAGCTATGCGATCGAACGATTGGAATTAGTGCATCACGGGATCACGAAGCCTGCTGCCTCGAAAGCGCTCTCGGTGGCACGGACGATCGCGGGAGCTGCAGGCTTTACGGGAACGCAGCAAATTCTAGACAAACTGCCGTTCTAGGAGGTGCAGCATGACGGAACAGGCTTGGCAGTCGGCAGTAGATCTTAGTTTAGTGAGGCGATTGATGCGTCCCTTGGTGCAGCCAGGTGCGATCGGTTCCCAGTTGGGCGATTCGATTCTGGCTAGAACTGAGCGGATGACGAATCATTTACCGTTGTTAGTTCAGTTTGCAGAGCGACAAGCTGGCGTATTTCAGCCGGAGCAAATTCCGATTGTCTATGCTCAGCCGTCTAGTTCTGTTCAGGTTGTGCATTCGCATATAGAAACTGCTAGTGAACCTCTGACGATCGTTCAGGCAGCTCTGATTTCAAATTCGACCTTGAATGACTACACCTCTAATTCAATGAATCTAAGCATTGAAGGATCGAAGCAGGAACACTTGAATAACTACACCTCCAATGCAACAAATCTAAGCATTAGAGAATCGAGGCAAGAGCACTTGAATAACTACACCTCTAATGCAACGAATCTGAGCGTTGGGGAATTGAGGCGAGAACCAGGGTTCTTGCTGCGAACAGAATCTGCGGATACGATCGCATCTCCCAGTCCACCGCGATCGCCTAGCCTAAGTTCGCAGACTCCACCGATCGTCTATGCACAAAACATTTCCAAACCATTCCAGAGCGATCGCCTCAATCCAATGCTCACGGTTCACCCACAAATTTTAGGAAATCCCACACTTCAAAGCCCTCCAGAATTGCGAGATTTAGGGCAAAAACCCCTACCTCAAGTCACACCCACCAGCCCAAAAAAATTTGATCCTCCCGCTTCTACGTCCCCGCCTATCATTACAGTCCGCACCGGAACCGAAGCCGCTCCCCCTGCCGCAACTTGGCAAACCCGCACTCACCTCAACGAAACCGCAACTACACTCCCGATCGTCTTCGCCCAACCCAACCTAGCCACTCCTTCCCCTCAATCCTCTTCCAGAACTCCTCCAGAGCTTGCTCAATTCAGCGAATTCCCTTCCTCCCCCTCCTTGACCGACACCTTTTCCTCTCCCCCTCCCCCACCTCCCATTAACCTCGATACCCTCACCACCCAAGTCGAACGCAAAATTCTTCGTCGCCTCGTTGTAGAAAGTGAACGCAGAGGACAAACCCGATGGCGCTAGAAAAACTCACTATCTTAATCGAGGGCAAACCCAAGCCGATCAAAGCTCTGTTCAATCCCCAGCAAATTCAAGTGACTCGCAGCGGCTGGAGCCAATGGAATGGCAAGTTCTTCGGGCGCGATCAACCAACCAGCATCTCGCTGATGCTCTTTTTTGATACAACTTTGCTGCGATCGAACTCCTTTCTCAGCAACTTAGCCGCAGATAATTTGCCCTCTATCGTCTCGAACAAACTCATTTCAACACTGCGCCCAGAAGATGTCCGCATCTATACTCAGCCGATTTATGACCTAACGCGCAAAGCGGGCAAAGAAAAGCCCCCATTTTGCAAATTGCGCTGGGGCTATGGGAATGTCTTGCTAGAGCGCTGCTTTCTCAAATCTGTCACCAAAACGCTGACGCATTTCCTGGAAGATGGCACTCCGGTACGCGCCACGATGAATTGCAACTTCGAGGAAGTGCTGGATCAGTCGTTCCTGCTCAAAGTCCGCAATCCGATCGATGATCCAATTCGAGTGGTGAAGCGGGGAGAAACCTTGAGTAGCATTGCCGCAGAAGAATTTGGCGATCCGGCGCTTTGGCGGATTATTGCAACGGCAAATCAACTGGATAATCCCCGGCAGATTGTTCCGGGACAACGCTTGACTGTTCCGCCTCGACCGACCGATTTGTAAGTGATTAGCGGGAAAGATTTGCGATGTTTAGCACTGTACTGACAAGTCAAATTCCTAACTATGCGATTTCGATCAACAATGCTCCAATGCTTAAGTTGGCAGAAGATGTCGAAAGCATTACGGTCACGGAAGATTTGGAAGCGCCGAGTATGATTGCGATGACCTTAAATACTTACGATGAGATCAACGATAAATTGAATTGGGTAGATGATTCACGGTTAAGTCCGGGCAATGAGATCGCGATCTCGTTGGGCTACGGTAACACTCTGGAAACAGTCATAGTAGGAGAAATTACGGGGCTGGAGCCAGAGTTTTCGCAAGAACAGGGATCGACTGTTACTGTGCGGGGGCACGATCGCCGTCATCGGTTACTGCGGGGAACGCATACGAATACATTTATCAAGTTGAAAGATAGCCAAATTGCTCAACAGATTGCGAGCCAGAATGGATTACTGGCAAAGGTCACGGATACTAAGGTGAGCTTGGATTATGTGTTGCAGAATAATGTGAGCGATTTGGCATTTTTGCAGACGCGATCGCAGCGAATCGGCTATGAAGTTTGGATCGAAGATAAAACCCTGCATTTCCAGCCGCCGCAATATCGAACGCTGGCACTCACAACCCTAGAATTCGAGCAAGACGTGCTGGAATTTTCGCCCCGCTTGAGCCTTTTGAGTCAGGTGACACAAGTTGAGGTGCGCGGATGGAATTGGAAAACGAAACAAGCAATTGTCAGTCAATCGGGTGATAACAGCATTGCCTCAATGGGAGGTTCGCAAATCGGTGTCAGAGCTAGCCAAAGGGCATTTGGTGCTGCCAATCGGCAGATTGGGGATCAGCCTGTGCAAAGTAAAGCTGAAGCCGATGCGATGGCACAGGGACAACTTGAAGAGAGGGCGCTGCATTACATTACCGGAGAAGGCACCTGCATGGGCAATCCTAAAATCCGAGCGGGCAGCGTGATTGAGGTTAAAGGGGTGGGAAAACGGTTTAGTGGTCGCTATTACGTGGTCGCAGTGACGCACACCATGTCTGGTGAAGCAGGATATCGCACGGAATTTACCGTTAGGAGAACAGCAGCATGATGGGCATGGACGTTTTGCTTGGCAATGGAAACCCACAGAACGATCGCATCTATGGCGTGACGATCGCGGTGGTGACGAACAGCAAAGACCCCGACAACCTGGGGCGTGTTAAGGTCAAGTTTCCCTGGCTCTCAGATACCGATGAAAGTGATTGGGCGAGGGTTTTATCTCCAATGGCAGGTAAGCAACGGGGATTGTATCTGCTGCCCGAAGTTGGGGATGAAGTCTTAGTTGCATTTGAGCAGGGCGATCCTCAGTTTCCCTATGTTCTAGGTGCTTTGTGGAATGGTCAAGATAAACCGCCTGGCACGAATGAGGATGGCAAAAACAATCAACGCCTCTTCAAATCGCGCAGCGGACATACGATTCTGTTTGATGATACGCAAGGAGAAGAAAAGATTGTCATTCAAGATAAAACAAACAACAACGAAATTTCTATCGATTCTAAGAACAATGTGATTGTGATTAAAAGCGAAAAAGATGTCGCGATCGAAGCGAAAGGAAATATCAGCTTAAGCACCAATAGCGGCAATGTCGCAATTGAGTGCAGCAAATTTTCAGTGAATGCTCAACAAGGGATTGAAATCAAAGCAAACGCGACTTGTGATATCGCAGCTAACACCAGCATTGGCATCAAATGTTTGGCGGGCGTAAAGATCAACGATGGTGCGTTGGAGGTGACTTAATGCCAGGTTATTTGGTTCAACAAGGGGCAACCGTGATCTGCGCCCACGGTGGGCAAGCTCAACCAACGGTGCCGAATCCGCGGGTGAAATTGGGCAGACAACCAACCGTATTGCAGACGAGTCCTTATACGATCGCAGGTTGCTCGAATCCACCACCCACTGCCAATGTTGGCCCCTGCACAACTGCCAACTGGACAAGTGGATCAATGCGGGTCAAATCGATGGGACAGCCCGTAATCTTGCAAGATAGCCTCTCCGTCTGTGTGCCGACTGGAACGCCCTTAACGGTTGCCGTTGCTCAACTGCGAGTAAAAGGAATTTAGTCATGCCAGGTGATTTTTTAGGAGTTGGATGGACAACGCCAGTCCGTTTGAATGCGGAGGGACAGGTTGACCTCGCGCAGGAAGAAGCTGCGGTGCGCCAATCGATTTGGATGATTCTGAGTACGGCTCCGGGTGAGCGATTGATGCGTCCTGATTTTGGCTGTGGCATTCACGAATTCGTGTTTGCGTCGATGAGTGGTGAAACGATCGGCGAGGTGATGAGCGCGGTCAGCAATGCGCTGATTACTTGGGAACCTCGAATTGATTTAGAAGCAGTCGATGTGTTTCCAGATCCACAACAGTCGAGTCAATTACTGATTCAAATTCATTACCGAGTCCGTACCACCAACAATCGCTTTAATTTAGTTTATCCGTTCTATTTAGAGTAGCCCCCATGTCACTGTTGCCCCCGAAAATCGATTCTCGTTCCTATGACGAAATCGTTGCCCAGGTTGCAATGTTAGCGGAGTATTTCACGCACGATTTACAGAGTGAAATTGAACCCACGATCGCTAACTTACTGAATCGCACCCTGGACGAAGATATTAAGGGAATTGCTTCGCAGGGAACTGTTTTGGAGTTAGCGCTCGCGCAACAAATTAGTCAGCTTGCTCAACAGGAAAACCGCGATCACATCAAAGTCAGAGGCGGTTGGTACCCACCCGGCACCAGTCAAGTTCGCCCCACCCTTTCTGCACTGGTTGGACATATTCTGAATCAAGATGTGTCAGATGGAACGGAACTGATTGCCGCTCGCGGCACCTCGATCGATACAGCCTTAGCGGAACGAATCAGTCAAATTGAGGGATTGACTTGGGTGAAAGTGCGATCGTCACCGGGGGCGATCGACATCGAGCCGACGATCGAATCGCTATTTGGACAAGTGCTCAATCAAGATATTGCTAATCCTGCCAATCGGAATCAACCGATCGCGCTAAGGGGCACTCGGATCGATTTGCCCTTGGCGGAGCGAATTGTTCAACAAAACCTGAGCCGCATCAATGTAAAAGTTATACCGGATGCAGGCTGGGCAATGATTCGCCTGTTTAGCCGGATGGCGGTATTGGTGCGCGATCGCTTGAATCAGGTGCCTGAGAAAAACTTTCTCGCGTTTCTCGATTTGATTGGGGCGCAAGTTCTGCCACCCCAGGCGGCTCGGGTGCCATTAACGTTCTATTTAGCAGAGGGAACTACGACCGATGTTTTGGTGCCTGCCCAGACTCCTATAGCAGCACCCGCAGAACCAGAGGAAGTGGTGTTTGAGACCGAGCATAGTTTGTTAGCCACGATTGCGCAGCTAAAAGCAGTGTTTGTGCATGAGCCTAAGCCCAACCGATATAGCGATCGTACCGCTTCTGCTCTCGGAGAAATCAATGCAGCGTTTCCGGCGTTTGTGGGGGAACAAGCGATCGAACGCAGTTTATATGTTGCTTGCGATGAGCTATTGACGCTTCCGGGGACTAAAACCGCAACGCTGATCGTCGATTCTCCCACCGCAGAGCCACTCAAAAATCTAGCCATCACTTGGTCTTATTGGAATGGAACTGATTGGCAGATCACTCCCGCAACCTCTGAAGTCGTGAGGGGCAAATGGCAAGTGACGCTAACGAATTTGCCTGCCCTCAAGCCGCATTCGCTAGAAGGCACGATCGCCAGAGGCAACAGCGAAGTTCCCGCAGGTTGGTTACAAGGTCAACTGAATACACCATTTAATCCATTAGCGCCGGGACAACCATCACGCCTACACATCGAGCAAATCCAAGTGCAGGTGACAATGAGTCGCAGTGATATTCAGCCCGATCGTTGTTTTTTCAACACTGCACCGATTGATTTAAGCAAAGATTTCTATCCGTTTGGGGAACAGCCCCGCTTCAATGACACCTTCTATATTGCGAGTCAAGATGCCTTTGCAAAAGCAGGCACAGATACAGATATCAAGGTAACGATTGATCTGACTGAAGGTAAGACCGTTAAAAACGATGATATCGAGTTGTCTTGGGAAAGTTGGAACGGACAAACTTGGGAACGTATCATCACGGCTAGAAATAACATTCCTGCTGCTTTCGGTACTGATAATCCAAATGAATTTACTTTAGCGCTACGGCGAACGATCGCCCAAACAACTATCAACGGCGAACAAAACTATTGGGTTCGTGCTCGCATTATCAAGGGAGATTACGGTGTTGCTGCCTTCTCTAAAAGAATTGAGAATAGCAATCCTCCAGCCTATGAACTGATTAATGCAACCTTTAAGCCACCATCTCTAGCATCCTTAAAACTGAGATATCAATATAATGCTGCACCGATCGCTGCTTCTGCGGTTCGGGTTTACGATCGCCTGACCCTCACTGATCCTTTTGCTATCGATCGCACCACAAAACTGATTCAAGAACGCAAATCGGGCGAGAAAACCTTAAAGCTAGAAAGTGTTGAGGGTTGGATTGTCGGCGATCATATCCGCATCATCGATAGGAATCTTGAAGCGCATAGAATTACTAAGGTCGATCCCACAACTAAGATCGTAACCCTCGACTCTCCACTGACTCAGGCTCATGCGTTACACACCCCGGTAATCCGGGATTTCCAGCCTTTCCTACCTATTGAGGATACTCGCCCCACATTGTATTTAGGCTTCGATCGACCTTTGCCAAATCGCACGATCGCACTCTACTTCCAAGTCGATCCCCCAACGCCTGGAGAGATTACAAACAATCCGCGTCCCGAAACTCTGGTACAACTCGTTTGGGAGTGTACAACGCCCACAGGTTGGGCACGTTTGGACGTGCAAGACGAGACAGAACTGTTTAGCGATCGCGGCTTAATTCGCTTGATTGCACCGAATGATTTTGCCGCACGGCGGGAGTTTGGGCAATCGTTGTACTGGCTGCGATGTCGTTGGGAAACGGGAAGTTTTCGAGTACTGCCGCGTCTGCGTCGTCTGCTCACGAATACGATGTGGGCAAGCCAAACCACAACGCGAACCGATGAAATTCTCGGCTCCAGTACGGGCAATCCGAATCAAAGTTTTCGCCCGATCCAGACTCCAGTTCTAGAGGGACAAACGCTCGAAGTCATCGAAGAATCTGAGACAGTGCCATGGCAGGAAGTCTCCGATTTCTATGGCTCTAGCGCCTCCGATCGACACTACACCTTGGATCGGCTCACGGGCACAATCCGGTTTGGCGATGGGCAGCGGGGCAGAATTCCGCCTGCGGGGAGTAATAATCTGCGATTGCACTATCGCACAGGTGGAGGAACGCAAGGAAATCAAGCGGTAGAAACCATTACGCAACTCAAGACAACGATCCCTTCCGTCGATCGCGTCACTAACTTAGAGCCTGCGGGAGGCGGTGCAGAATCGGAAGCGATCGGGCGAGTCAAAGCGCGGGGTGCCAAATTTTTGCGCCACCGCGATCGCGCTGTGACTGCCGAAGACTTAGAAGATTTAGCATTGGTTGCTTCTCCTGCGGTGGCACGGGCAAAAGCAATCACACCCCGCTTTGATCCGATTACGCTGCAATGGTTTCCGTCCTACCCAATTCGCTTAGATCAAGCTGGAGAGATTCAAGTGAGCGTTGCTGTCGATGCGAGTCGCGCCGCCAATTTGGATTTAGAAGTGAAGCTCTACGGCCCAGCCCAATCGAATGCTTATGCTCAGCAAATCATTCGATCGAATCGAGACAGACTGACGTTCACTGTCACGCCGGAATTCTTCGAGCTAGGAACTGCTTGGAAAATCACTGTTGTGAATCGAAATGATAACAATATGCAAGGGACGCTAACCATTACAACGCCCAATGGTTCGCAAAACCACGGCCTGGAAGCACCTGCGAGTAGTGCAAATCGTGAGATTACAGATGCAGGCAAAGTCGAGTTAATGATTGTGCCTCAAAGTGCTGCCGCACAGCCAACGCCGAGCTTGATGTTGATCAATCAGGTTGAACAATACTTACGCGATCGCGCCTCTCCCACGCTCGATCTTCAAGTCACAGAGCCTGATTGGGTAGAAGTCACGGTTCGGGCAGCCGTCGTTCCGGTTTCCCTAGAAGTTGCGGATGCCGCTAGAACGGCTGCAACTGCGGCATTGACTCGGTTCCTCCATCCTCTAACGGGAGGTTCTAGCGGACAAGGTTGGTCTTTCGGTCGCCGTCCGTTTCCTTCTGACTTGTATGCTGTGCTCGAATCCATTCCAGAAGTTGACCACGTTACCAGTCTAAGTATCGTCAGCATTCCCTCTCTCGGAAGCATTCCCTCTCTCGGAGATGACCCAACCATTACGCCTTTACCTGCCGATCGGCTCGATCGCTTTCTCATCTATTCCGGCAATCACCAAATCATTCTTCCTTAATCTAATCCTATGCCTCTACCGCTTCCCAACCTAGACGATCGCACCTACGCTGACCTTGTCGCAGAGATGAGATCGTTCATCCCTAGCGAATTTCCAGAATGGACGGATCACAACCCCAGCGATACCGGAATCATTCTGATGGAATTGCTCGCTTGGCTAACCGAAATGGTGCTCTATCGCGTCAATCAAATTCCCAATAAAAATTACGAAACCTTTTTAAAACTCTTAAATGGCGCAGACTCCATTCCGCCAACCGAATTAGAAACCGCAATTCGAGAAACTATCTTATCGCTGCGGGAACGTCACCGAGCCGCCAGCGCAGACGACTTTGAACACTTAATTTTAGAAGACTGGCACACCACCCCAACCGCTCAGGCATTGGGCAAGCAGGGGATTGTGCGACGAGTGAAATGTTTACCAGAGCGCAATGTAGCCATTTCTAATGATGTTGCCCCCGGAAATATCACGATCGTGGTAATTCCCGATGCCCCCGAGACGGAGTTACAACCTCAGCCGACCCTAGCACTACGAGCCGCACTCTGGAAATGGCTCGACCCGCGCCGCCTACTCACCACTCGCCACCACATCATTGCGCCCGATTACGTTCCCGTACAAATCACGGCTCAACTACGCCTAGAACGTGGCATTCAGGCGGACACACTGCGTCAAAGAGCGATCGCAGCGCTGCAAGCGTTCTTTCATCCGTTGCGTTGGGAGTTTGGTCGTAGCGTTTATCTTTCGGAAGCCTATCAACTCTTTGATCAAATTCCGGGAGTCGATTATGTCCCTAACGTAACGCTTCAAAACGATCGCGCGCTGACCGAGGTTCCGCTCCAGCAGCATCAGCTTGTGGCGATCTCACTCACTCCCAATAGCTTGACAATTCAAGAGGCATAGATGATCGAGCGCACCAGTAGCTATGAGCAATACTTACCTGCGATCGTCCAAACCGATCCGTTTATTCAACGCTTTCTGCTAGCGTTTGAGCGGGTTTTGAGTGGACTGTTTCCGCCCGACCCGGAAGATCCGATCTCTCAACAACCTGGATTAGAAGAATGGATCGATCGCATTCATACCTATTTCGATCCCCAGCAAGCCCCAGAAGCCTTTCTCCCTTGGCTCGCGAATTGGGTCGCCCTAACGTTGCGAGAAGATTGGGAGGAAGAGGTCAAACGGCGCTTTATTAGCCAGATTGTGCCGCTCTATCGCCAACGGGGAACGAAAGCAGGCTTAGAAAAATTGCTCAAACTCTATACGAATGAAGAAGTCGAAATCGAAGAATTTGAGCACATAACACACTATTTTCAGGTCAAGATGACCCTGAGCGCGAACGATCGCGGGTTACTCCGCCGCAAACAGCAAATTGCTCGCAGCATCATCGACCAAGAGAAGCCTGCCCACACGTTTTATGCCTTACAAATTGTCATTCCTACTATGCAATTGAGAAATGACCCCCGCGTTGGCTTAATCGTGGGCGAAAACACAATTTTAGGCACCAGCCAGCTAGGGCAGTAACGCCAGGAGAACTTTATGGCAGCAGATTACAGGCAATACGATCCGATCGAAAAACGAGTCCGCTATTTTGATGGACAATTCTTAAAAGACCAAGATTTTGTCGATGAGCAAAAGTACCATCTCGATCGCCAACGTCGCCCCCTGCGGTTTCTGCACAGTCCTGGAATTGTCGAGGGTTTAACGGTCGATCCAGGCAGTCAGCAATCGCGAGATGATGTCGATCGCGCCATTGTCCGACCTGGAACTGCGATCGACCCCAAAGGGCAACAAATTGTCCTTGGCAGCATCAAAGATTTGCCGCTCAAAGAGTTTCGCAATCAAGCGATCGACGTGTTCATTGCCTATCGAGAAGTGGCATCCGATTTGGCTCAAGAAGGCGGAGAATCAAATCGGCGCTGGCACGAAGACCCGGCGATTACAGTGCAGAAAACAGATGAATCGCCGCCGGAAAACGCCATTCGACTGGCAAGGTTAAACCTCAATGGCGATGGTAATGTCACCCACGATGGCGATCAAACCGTGCGGCAATATGCAGGCATCAAGCTTCCCACTGCCGATGGCGCCAATTTGAACTTACGATCGCGCGGCATGGCAGGCAGAAGTTGGGCAACCCTGAGCGGCAGCTTAAACGTCACCGATCAAGTCGGTATCGGCACAACCAGCCCCAATGCCAAGCTAGAAGTCAAATTAGCGAGTGCTTCCACAGAATCTAGCCTCAAACTTGAGCACATTGGTTCCAATCTAGTGGTACGCCCTCTCAGTGCGGGTGGCAATAGTTCTGTGGTTGAGAATACGGGAGGTGGAGCATTGCTCATTAATCCTAGCGGCGCAAATGTTGGCATTGGCAGTAATGAAGCCACGAATCGATTGCATGTGAGCGGCACGACTGGAATTCGACAAAACTATTTGTACCTGAGCGGCAATGCGGGTGGTAGTAGTTTGTCCTACAATGCTCACCGCAATGCAAATAACAGTAATTGGGTGTTCCCCGATCGCGCTCGCACAGCCGTGACTTTAGAAATGGACGATACAGGAGAAAGACCCCGCTTTGAAGTGTATGCCACCGCCAGCACGAATACCGCAAATTGGACTCAAAGATTGGCGTTAGATTGCAGTACGGGGAATTTCGCGATCGCGCACAATGGCGGAACAGTCGGAATTGGAACCGGGGCATCGACTGCGAGGTTGACAGTTGCTGCAACGACTGAACATTTACGTCTAATCCGCAGCCGTACCGAAACCACGGGCGGAAAACACTTATTTCTGGAACTATTCCAAGAAGATCCGAGTGTGACGGTTCCAGAAGTCTTTCCCGCAATTCGATTCCACCACGGAGGACGCTTTTGGCATCGCATTGAAGCACAGACGAACGGCATTCACTTCAAAAATGGCAATCTCAACTCGGATGCCTACGTGAGAATCTTTGCCGAAAACATGATTGTAACGGGGATGATCGTCATGTGGTCAGGAGCCGCAAACGCAATTCCAGCAGGATGGTTACTGTGCAATGGTCAGCCCTACAATAATGGTCAGAGCAGAACCCCTGATTTGCAAGATCGATTCATTGTCGGAGCAGGTCTAAAATATACAACGGGCGATATAGGCGGAGCAAATACCGTTAACTTGGATATCGATCAGATGCCGATTCACGCGCATTCATTAGATTTTGATAGTGGAGGGGGAGGATTCGAAAGTGTGACCAGTCACAGCATGGCAAGGTCTGATCAACAGGTGAATGTCTTCGCAAACTATCAAGTTCAAACAAACGCTGCTGGCGGATATCGAGCCCACGAAAATAGACCTCCGTATTATGCTCTCTGCTTCATCATCAAAATTTAAGGAATGAACATCATGAGAGAGAAAGTGCAGCAACGCTTACAACAACTAAAAAATGAATATGAAACTGGACAAAGAATGCTGGCAGACTTAGAAACAAAGCAGTTGAATCTTCGGGAAACCTTGCTGCGAATTGATGGAGCGATTCAAGCTTTAGAAGAAGTTTTAGAAACAGACTCTACACTTGAATCTGATAACCACTCGCAGATTGAAACGCCTGTGATCGTCCCCTAATCTCTTACGCCCAACTTCAAACCTAGCTCATCGATCGTTGATGTCCCTTCGCTCCGAGTCAAACACAGATGATGAAGTCCTCCCTCCAGCCTCAACAACCTCAAGCTCAAGCAGCTCAAGCGACTGCCGCCTCCCAAAAACCGCTTGATCATCCGGTCATGCAGCTTCAAGCAAGTCGGGGCAATCAGGCGGCAAATCGCGCAATTAACGCTTTGAGCAACGCTGGAGGCACTGTGGCTTCAGCCGATTCTCTTCGTGCAACCCCCATTCAACGCAAATCGATGTTTCGGGGACTATCGCATGAGTTGATCCGGAGCAGCAGTGGACAACCTTTAGCAGAAGATGTTCGATGCTCAATGGAACAGGCATTAAATGTCGATCTCAAGGATGTGAGAGTGCATACCGATGAGAAAGCAAACCAATTGAATCAAGCTTTGAGCGCAGTTGCATTCACCAGCCAGCGAGATATCTTTTTCCGCCAAAATCGTTATGAGCCGTATCACCCACAGGGACGGCAACTGCTTGCCCATGAGCTTGCCCATGTGGTGCAACAAACGCAGGAGCAGATTCAACCCACCACACAAATTGACGGTCTGTCCATCAATGACAATCCCAGATTAGAACAAGCAGCGGATGCGATCGCTCACCAAGTCACCCATGCTGCTCCAAGATCGACCGCAGACTCAGATCAGGCAAAACCTGCGCCATCAATTAGCACAAGCCAACCTGTGATCCAGCGCATGGTGATTCCCAAAGATGAGGTGGGAGTGGAGCAAGATATTGATACAAATAGTATTAACTTCTATGACCAAATCGAAAAAATCAAAGACCCACAGATCTTAGACAAAATCATTGCCTACATTGAAGCTTACAAGAAGACACCGAAAGATAGGTGGAGTGTTGTTTTTCTAATCTGGCAAAAAGGAGAGATTGCCAGGTTAATCCAAGAGATTAACGAACTTGCAAACCCCTCTGTTCAAGAAAATCAAAAGACTTCGGATGCTGAAGAGCTAGAAGCAACCGTAATGAAAATTATTCAGCAAGGTGGTCATAAAGAAGCCGCCAATTGGTTGAAGCTATATATTGAAAGCTACAAGAATCTATCGAAAGGAATTGGAGCAGTTGATCAGCAAAATCATCGAGATGAGCTTATGGAACAATTGTTAATCACTGCAGGCAAGAGAGCAACCGACGAAGCTACAGAAGGCAAGGGTGGAAAAATTGCGATCGATCCTAAAGAAAGAAAGCTGCTCGAAAAGAGTTTGATCACTAAGAAAGTATTGGGTCAACCCGGAAACGCCGCTCCCTATACTTTTCTAAAAGACGAACGAGCCAAGCTGCTGAGGGACCAAAAGCAAGCTAAGAAGAATGTTAAGAATCCTGGTTTGAAGATTAACAAAAATATGACGATCGACGGACATAAGGTGCTGAAATGGTTTAACGAAGTCACCCGAGTTGAATTAAGCCAATTTTACGATTCTCGTAAAACCCCTGCAACGGCGATCGACAAAACTCGCAGGCCAGAAAATATTACGTTCAATGCTAACAATTGGCTAGATAAATGGGCACAGCTTGCTTGGAAAGACCAATGGGCACAAACTAATGTTCCCTCGTGGCAATATGGCAAGGCTAACAAGGCCAGCGGGTTTTATCCATTAATCGGTAAATTGAACCTGGGAAGCAAAGCCTACGATGTGGAAGATAAATTATGGGTCAAACCGCAGGGAGCAGCAAAAGCAACCCGATATAACGACATGGGAAACGAGCTCGCGAAGGGTAAAACGGCTGCAAACCGAGCCGAAAACATCCGAAAAGTCATCAAAGGCGACTTAACTGGGGTTGATGCCCATGAACAGGAAGCAGCACTAGCTATGTTGGGAGCCGAAACGGCTCGGAATCCCCGCTCCTATGGCGTTGGCTTGATGCTACTCGACTTAGTTGAAAATAACATTACCTACGGTAACAACAAGCAATATAGCTGGGACAAGATCCTGGGGTCACACTTGCATCCACGAGAAAACCGTGAGCAGTATAAGCAGAGAAAAACTAACGCTTCTGTGGACAAGAAAAACCGCTGGAGCAAAATGTTTAGCGCCATTTCAGCCTACGCCCCTCAATTTAAGGACAAACCATTTGTCAGTTTGTGGGCTGGAAAATGGTCGATGTCTCCTTCCGCGTCTCTGTCGCTTGGTTCTCCTACAGTCCCCATTCCGAGTCAGACGGAAGACTTGAATACTGTGCAGTACAAGGAACTCAAAACGATTATCAACTGGTACATCAATCTGATGCAGGGAGTGGAATTAGATGTGGATAACGAAGCCGATGCAGAAAAACTTTTGAAGAAGCTGTTCCAGAAGCGTCTGCAATCTAAAGATAAATTTACTAACGAAATGATGAAGCAGGAAGATGTTTAGCTAAACGATTGGAATAGGAAAAAGACTTAATGTGATTGCTCTTGAGAATCTACATGGATTGTTGCCGCTCTTGCAACGTTTAGACGCACGGCTAGCCCAAGCTGTCGCGATCGCTGAGTCTGAATTTAGCACTGAGGACGATCCTTACCGGGGATTGCATATCGATTCTACAGAAGCCGAACGGCTCCTCGCTCGGAAGTCCGGCACGCCCTTGTTTCCTCCAGATTTATCTTCAGACTTTCCACCTGATTTAGTAACACCTGGGTCGCGCTTGGCAACGTTACAGCACACCTTTGGGTTATCTGATTTTGATCTGGAATTAGTGGCGATCGCGATCGCGCCCGAATTAGATCGACGCTACGATCGGCTCTACGCCTACCTACAGGACGATATCCGTTGCAAACGTCCCAGTGTAGATTTAGCCCTCAACTTGCTGTGTGCTTCTGTGGTAGATAAGTTCAGGCAGCGGGTGCGCTTTGCAGCGGATGCACCACTAATTCAATCTGGATTGATGCACCTCATTCCCGATGCCAATCAGCCCAATTCAACATTGCTTGGACGCGAACTGCATCTTGATGATCAGGTGATCCGATTTCTGCTGCATCAACCTGGATTGGATCAGCAACTTACTCCCTTCTGTCAGTTGATTGAGCCGCGGGTCGCACTGGATGAGCCACCCTTACCTGTGAACATTCAATCGATTTTGAACCGCCTGAAGCAGCCATCCCCGTTGCGGCTTTATTTTCAGGGACGCGATCGCCCCAGTCAGCAGCAGGTCGCCGTTCGATTAGCGAGTGCGGTCGCGACTCCTTTGTTAATCGTTGACTTGCCTCACCTGATTCAGACCAAAGTAGGACTGGAGCCAACACTAAAACGGGTGTTGCGAGAAGCCCAATTTCAAGGTGCTCTGCTTTATCTAGATGGACTGGATGCTCTACAAACCGAAGAGTACAGGGTTTCTCACGCCTTCTTGTTACGGATACTGGCAGCGCATCAGGGAATCACCATTCTGGCTGGAGAACAGGCCTGGAAATCACAATCCCCCGAACCACTGGGCATCGTCACGCTTGCCTTCCCAATGCCCAACTTTGGGCAACGTCGGCAGAACTGGCAGCAGCACCTCAATGCCGCCGGAATTTCCCTCGACCCGCATGAACTTGATGCCTTGGCAGATCGGTTTCGCCTGACTTCGGTACAAATTGCCGATGCGGTTTCAACTGCGGTTCAAACGGCGATGCTCAACCCTCAACCTCTAGATCTGTTTATGGCTGCTCGCGCTCAGGCGGGACAAGGCTTGAGTACCTTGGCACGCAAAATTGAGCCAATCTATGGTTGGGACGACATTATTCTGCCCGCCGATCCATTAGCGCAGTTGAAGGAGTTGTGCAACCAAGCCACCTATCAGCATGTGGTGTATGGAGACTGGGGATTTGGCAACCGATTGTCCCTCGGAAAAGGCTTGAATGTACTGTTTTCAGGTTTACCAGGAACGGGGAAAACGATGGGAGCAGAAGTGATTGCTCGTGAGTTGCAACTTGACCTCTACAAGATTGACCTCTCGCAAATCATTAGTAAGTACATTGGCGAAACCGAAAAGAACCTCGATCGCATCTTTACCGCCGCCGCCAACTCCAATGCAATTTTGTTGTTTGACGAAGCCGATGCCCTGTTTGGCAAACGATCGGAGGTGCAGGATTCCCACGATCGCTATGCCAACATTGAAATTGGCTATCTGTTGCAAAAGATGGAAGAGTATGAAGGCATTGCTATCCTCACGACGAATTTACGCAGCAGTCTGGATGATGCCTTTGTGCGGCGATTGCGATTTATGATCGATTTTCCCCTGCCGAATGAGCACGATCGCTTGTGCATCTGGGAGCGAATTTTTCCAGCCGCGACCCCGCGTAGTCCCGATGTCGATCTATCTGCGATGGCACGGCGATTTGAAATTAGCGGTGCCAATATTCGCAATATTGCTCTAGCTGCCGCATTTCTAGCGGCGAGTGAGGGTGGTGTGATTACGATGACGCATTTAATTCGGGCGACTCAGCGCGAGTACCAAAAGATGGGGAAGTTATTGATAGATGACTGGCACTAAGATCATCAAGTCTGAGAACTTGCAACCACCGCCTATTCAGGGAACCAATGGTCAACCCTTAAAATGGATACGTATTCACCCTGCTTTGATTTATTCTCAAGGCAGGGTTTTTGGTGTTTTGGCAAAGCGATATGAAGCACTTTATTGGCATTGATATTGGGACAACCAGTACAAAAGCGATCGTCGTTTCGTCGACAGGTGAAGTTAAAAGTATTGCTAGTCAGGAATATCCCTTACTTTCTGCCCAGCCCCGATTTGCAGAGCAAGATCCAAACGTAATTTTTGAGGCTGTTTTGCGATCGGTACAAGTAGCCGTACAGCAGGCACAGTTATCAAGTCGAGATGTTGCTGCGGTTGGATGTGGTTCTGCAATGCACAGCTTGATTGTCATGGGTGCAGATCATTCTGCTTTGAGCCAGAGTATTACTTGGGCAGATAGTCGGAGTGTGAGGCAAGCAGAAGCCTTGAAGCAACAAGAAAACTGGATTTATCAAAACACCGGAACCCCTCTGCATCCGATGTCACCGCTCACAAAATTGCTTTGGATGCGGGAGTGCGATTTAGAGCGATTTAACAAGGCTGCAAAGTTCATCTCGATTAAAGAGTATGTTCTGTATCAGTGGTTCGATCGATATGTAGTAGATTACTCGATCGCCTCTGCAACCGGATTGTTTAACCTCAGAACTTTGACTTGGGATAAAGATGTTCTAGCACTTGCACAAATTCGCACTGATCAACTGAGTGAATTAGTTCCAACGACGCACATTCTGCAAGGCATGAAACCACACTATGCAGAACTAATGGGACTTGATCCGAATGTTCCAGTTGTAGTGGGTGCGAGTGATGGAGCGTTAGCCAATATTGGAGTTGGGGCAATTACATCGAATCAGTTAGCAATCACGATCGGCACCAGTAGCGCAGTCCGAAAAGTAGTGTCTGAGCCTTTAACCGATTCACAAGCCAGAACATTCTGCTATGCCATTACTGAGAAACAATGGTTGATTGGGGGTGCTTCTAACAATGGGGGTATTGTTTTAAGGTGGTTTCGAGATAACTTTGGACAACAAGATTCGTATGATTCCCTGATTCAACTGGCTAAGACTGTTTCGGCGGGTGCAGAGGGATTGTTATTTTTACCATTTCTTTCTGGTGAACGTGCGCCCTATTGGAATGCAGAGGCGCAAGGAGTGTTCTTTGGTATGTCTTTACAGCATCAGCGATCGCACTTTGTTCGCGCTGTCTTAGAAGGTGTTTTGTTTGCTGCTTATAGCATTAACACTGTGCTGAGTGAACTGACTGGAACGAGTCAAACGATTCTGGCATCCGGGGGATTTGCACGATCGTACCTTTGGCGGCAAATGATGGCTGATGTGTTTGGGATCGAAGTGCTTGTGCCCGAAGTCTATGAAGCGAGTGGATTTGGAGCAGTTGTTTTAGCGATGTATGCGATTAATCAGATTGATCAGCTAGAGGAAGGACGATCAATGATTCGGATTCGCGATCGACATTCTCCAAACTTACAGCTATCTGAGCAGTATCACAAGCAATTTGAACGCTATGGGAGGCTCTATCAACAGTTAGAATCAGAGTTTTCGAGACAATGAACTAAGCAATCTAAATGCTCTGTGGTATGAGTTGCCATGACCGTCATGCGAATTCGGCTCGTTGGAACAGTCGGCGGTCGAATCGCGGGTGCAAAGATGCTCTGATTTTGTAATGCTTGTGCGGTTTTTAGAGCCGTTTGAACATCGGGTAATTGCCAACAGAGAATCGGGGATTCCGAAGGCAACAGATCGAAGTTTGCTAGCTTTGATTTGAGATAAGTAACATTTTGCCAAAGCTGCGATCGCCGTTCTGGCTCTTGTTGAACGATCTGAATAGCGCACAAAGCCGCAGCACTATCAGCGGGTGATAATCCTGTTGTGTAAATCCAACTTGGCGCACGATTTCTAAGGAAATCAATCAGTAATGCAGAACCAGCTACATAACCACCTAAGCTACCTAATGCTTTGCTCAAGGTTCCCATCTGCACCAGTGCCCGTCCGGTACAACCAAAATGCTCGACACATCCTGCACCTGTTGCGCCCATCACTCCGGTCGCATGAGCTTCATCGACTAATACCATTGAGTCAAACTGATCTGCTAAGTCCAGAATTTCAGGCAACGGACACAGATCGCCATCCATGCTGAATACGGTATCTGTGAGAATCAGGCATTTTTGAAAGTGCGATCGCTGTTGTTCGAGCTTGGTGCGTAAGTCCTGCATTTCACAGTGCCGATACTCCAAAATCGTTGCACCGCTCACAATTGCACCATTTCGTAAGCTCGAATGATTGTATTGATCAGACAGAATTAAGTCACGTTTGCCGACTAAGGCTGCGATCGTTCCTAAATTTGCTAAGTAGCCAGAGCTAAACACGATCGCATCTTCGGTTTGTTTCAGTTGTGCGATCGCGGATTCTAGCTTTCGGTGTAAAGGTCGATGTCCCGTGAGCAATCTTGAGCCGGTGCTTCCTGTTCCGTATTGTTCAACAGCTTGAATTGCAGCATCAATTAAACGCTGATCGGTTGCGAGTCCAAGATAGTCATTACTTGCAAAGTTGAGATAAGCGCGGCGATCAATCTGAATGACTGCACTGGGACGATCAATCGTTTTAGTCGATCGATGCCAACTTGCGCGGTCGATCGACCTTAACGATTGTTCAATCCAAGCATACGGATCATTCTTCATTCGGTTGCTCTCGAATTTCTGCATTTTTACCGCGCACCGGGGGCAGTTTATCGACTAAACCCATTTCAAAGGCAACATCAGGAAGTTCGCCTGCAATGTATCGACCCGGTTGATAAACTTTTCCGGGTGTAAAGCAAGTTTGACGCAATTGAACTGTTTCAGCAGGGAGAAACATTGTTCTCGACATCCGGCGTTCGATTCCCATGATTTAAACCTCAATTTGATTCTGCTGCATATAACTTAGCAACCAGTTCGCCATTGTTGCACGTCGAGTTTTTCGCGGCACGAGTTGATCGACGGTATATCCCGAAAATCCAAGCTTTTCTTTCAATAGCTGCTTATTTTCTGGTGGAATCGATCGCGTTAATTTCACAACCGCTGGACGACTTTCAATAAAGTTCGGCGGTTCAGGATAGGTTTCTAACCATTCTGGAGCAACAGTTCCGTCATCGTAACCGAGATAGTGACAAACTAAGCGATTTGCGGTTGTATCGTCGATCGTATCGTTCAGAATCGCCCAAATCGTATCGGAGTTTAACGGAGGTAAATCAGGCATTGTTCTTGCTTCGAGAATTTATTCACGATCGACCATTATCGAACGATTTGCACAAATTTCCGAATCGCTTCTAAATCTTCGAGGCTAAATTCTGCATCGTTATGTTCTGCGCCTCGAATAAAGATTAATTGCTTTCGAGTCGGAGTTGCCTCGTATAAAGCCTGACTCATCGACGGTGGCACTAAGCTATCGGCATCGCCATGAAAATACAGCACAGGTACTTTTAGAGATCGTACTTTGTCGATCGAGTTAAATCGCTGTGTCAAGATTAGCTCCAACGGAAACAAGCGAAAATGCTTCTGTCTCAGCGCCATATCCTTCATTGAGGTGAATGAGCTTTGCACAATCAGCGCCCTAGCATCGGGATGTTTTGTCGCAAGATCGATCGCAACTGCACCGCCGATCGAATATCCGTAAATCGTGATTTGATTCGGTGGAATCTTGCGATCGTTTGTCAAATAGTTCCAAGCTGCTTCAGCATCTGCGTAAACTTGCGATTCTGAGGGAAATCCGCCTTCACTTTTTGCATATCCTCGATAGCTAATTACCAGCACCGAAAAACCCAAATCATGAAGTCGATCCATCTGATCGATGCCGCCTAATGTGCCGCCGTTGCCGTGAAAATAAAGCACCGTTCCTAAGCTTGGATCTTTACCCAGAAGCCACCAGCCATGAATCCGTTCGGTTTGACCTAACCAATTCTTCACCGGAATCCACACTTCTTCAGCCGATAAACCGAGCATTGCAGGTGTTTTGTAGATCGTGCGCGTTGGGATGAAGATAAATCGAGTCTGAATAAAAAATAGGACAAGACAGACGATCGCATAAATCAGTAATGCGCTTTTCAGCCCTCTCAAAAGCAAGTTGATACCTAATTTGATCATGGCTCGATAATCTCATTACTTTCAATCAATGCGATAAACTCTGCCGCCTTCACAATCGCAATACTCTGATAACTTCCTAGAGCCAAAAGATGTTTGTCACCCGTAACAATAGGAGTCGCCTTTCCAATCACTGCACACTCGACAACCATGTCATCGTCTGTGTCATCTGAAACGGCTCTCAACGCTCCAGAGATTTCGACTAGACGGGAGAATTGACGAACTTCTTCGATTGCGGTTCGTGCGACCTCTTCAGAAAATCTAAACTTTAAAGTCAGTTTTTCCGAGAATTCATCTAAAATCTCTTGACACATGACTGATTCAATCTGTCCGATTTTTGCCAGCGCTAAACATCGAAACGGGGTACCGTTTAAAGATAGTAAAGCAGAAATCAAAATATTCGTGTCGAAGACTGCAACGTATCGCATCAGTTCTCGTGAACGATTTCATCAATCAAGACTTCACGTTCTTGCTCGGTCATCGCATCCCAATCATACCCACGCTCTTTAGCAACGACTCTTACTTTCTCAGCACCATAGCGCGATAAAGATTCCCACTGTCCCCATTGTTGCAGCAGTAGAAAGCGAAGGACTTCAGCTTGCTGTTCGGCTGAGAGTTGCTTAACCAGTTGAATGACTTGTTCATTGGTGAGCGTGATCCTTAACATTGCTCGCCTCCAAGATTACAGCTTTGATTTCACGAACGTTGCAAGACGATCGATCCCCTTCTCAATCGTTGCCATATCTGTTGCGTAAGACAGTCGAATATGATCATCCGCATCAAAGGCAATTCCAGGAATCACCGCTACTTTCTGCTCAGTTAATAAGCCATCACAAAACTCTAGGGAACTCATGCCAAACTTGCTGATATCAATCATCAAATAGAATGCGCCATCGGGTTTGATATAGCTTAATCCTGGAATTGCAGCGACTAAATCGACGATCGCTTGTCTGCGTTCTGCAAATGCCTGCCGCATTAGTTCAACTGATTCATTTGATCGCGGATCTTCATAGGCTGCGATCGCGCCATATTGAGCAAAGGTACACACATTTGAGGTGCTATGTCCCTGAATTTTACTAGCCGCTTTGATTAAATCAACATTGCCTACAAGATAACCAACCCGCCAGCCGGTCATCGAATAAGCTTTGGCAAATCCATGACTAATGATGGCGCGATCGAATACCTCCGGACTCACTGCGGCAATACTTAAATGTTCTGCACCGTCATACAGCAGGCGTTCGTAAATTTCATCGGAAACAACATAGATATCTTTCTCAACGATCACTTGAGCGATCGCCCGAATTTCATTCGGTGTGTAAACCATTCCGGTTGGATTCGAGGGCGAATTGAGAATAAACAGCTTTGTTTTATCCGTGATTGCTTCTCGTAATTGATCCGGAGTGATTTTGAATTGAGTTTCTGCGGTGGTTTTAACCACGATCGGCGTTCCGCCCGCAAGCTTGACCATTTCGGGATAGCTCACCCAGTACGGAGCCGGAATGATCACTTCATCCCCCGGATCAATCATTGCCATCATTAAGTTGTAGAGCGAATGCTTTCCGCCATTCGTCACAATGATGTTTTCAGGCTTGTAGGTTAATTGATTTTCGCGCTGGAGTTTGCGGACGATCGCTTCTCGCAATAACGGTTCACCTGCTGCCGGACCGTAGCGCGTCTTTCCTTGTTTGAGCGCATCAGTTGCGGCTTGCTTGATGTGTTCTGGCGTGTCGAAGTCGGGTTCACCTGCGCTAAAGCTGCATACATCAATGCCCTCGCGCTTCATGGCTTTGGCTTTTGCGTCAATTGCGAGGGTGAGCGAAGGCGTTACCTGACTTACTCGTGCTGCCAGTTTCATATCAACGGTTTTGAATCAAGGTGGCTGATGAAGGGAAGCGTCTTAACCGGACGCAACTAAAGGATTCTAACGCGATCCTCGATCGTTGTGCCGCAAACTTTAACCTCAGTTTAATGACCGTTAATCACAGGTTGCTTCTAATGTTACGTGAGTTCGATACAAGTCTTGGCTGCGTTCGGATCTGCGGGTAGCCCCCTAAATCCCCCACAAGTGGGGGACTTTTAAGGTTAGAAAGCTTCTTAAATTTGGAGAATTGCCATTCTTTCTCTGAGTCCCCCACAAGTGGGGGATTTAGGGGGCAGAGCGCTCAAATCGAAGCAAAAATCTCATCGAACTGACATTAATGTTGTGCAGCTCGCGAGGACCTTTAAGCGCGATCGCAAATCAAAATAATTCGCCCTCCTAGCGCGACGCTTGAGAAACTGATTCTAGATTGGTTTTAGCTCTGAACGCAGGAGAGAGACTTGTCAAACTCAAGCCTCTCTCCTGCGTTCAGAATCAGTTGAGTTTATGCGATCGTAATTTCCGACGATAAATAAACGTCCTGAATCGCATGAAACAGCTTCACGCCTTCCTCAAAGGGTCGCTGGAACGTCTTGCGCCCTGAGATTAGCCCGGTTCCACCCGCCCGTTTATTAATCACGGCTGTCCGAATCGCTTCAGCAAAGTCATTTTTACCCGAAGCACCACCCGAATTGATTAACCCTGCACGTCCCGCATAGCAATTGAGAACCTGATAGCGCGTTAGATCGATCGGATGATCCGTGGTCAGTTCGCTGTACACTTTCGGATCGGTTTTGCCATAGCTTTGCCCGGTGGCTTTGGCGACTGCAGCATAGCCGTTATTGATTTCCGGCAGCTTTTGCTTGATGATATCGGCTTCGATCGTTACGCCAATATGATTAGCCTGTCCGGTCAAATCTGCCGCGAGATGATAGTCTTTGTCTTGCTTAAAGGCATTGTTTCGCAGATAGCACCAAAGAATCGTTGCCATGCCGTATTCATGTGCGAGAGCGAAAGCTTGACTCACTTCCTGAATCTGACGGGTCGAATTGTCTGATCCAAAGTAGATCGTTGCACCAACCGCAACGGCTCCAAGGTTCCAAGCTTGCTCCACCGAGGCAAACATCACCTGATCGTATTGATTAGGGCAGGTGAGGAGTTCATTGTGGTTGAGCTTGACGATAAACGGAATTTTGTGAGCGTATTTGCGCGAAACGCTGCCTAATACGCCTAATGTAGTCGCAACGCCATTACAACCCGCTTCGATCGCTAATTTAATAATATTTTCACTATCAAAATAGATCGGATTCGGAGCAAACGAAGCGCCTGCGGAATGTTCAATCCCTTGATCTACAGGCAAAATTGAAATATATCCAGTATTGCCTAACCGCCCGAATGAATAAAGCTGCTGCAAACTCCGCAAAACTTGGGGAGAACGATCGCTTTGTACAAAGATGCGATCGAGAAAATCCGCTCCGGGTAAATGCAGTAAGTCTTTAGAAACTTTCGCTTTGTGAGTGAGTAAGTCTTCGCCTTCATCCCCTAGCCAAGATGTGACTGACTGAGGCGCAGAGAGTGTAGCGGTCATCGCAGTTTCCTCAATACTGTTCTCATTCAATCTAACGTTTTGGCTCAAAATGGCTTATGTCTGTAAGGGTATTTTATGCGAATTCAGAAAGCCTGGGTGACGATCGCGGCGGTGGAGTTTGATCGATCGGTGCAGTTTTATCGCCATTTGTTCCAGCAAGAACCGTCACTGCTTACGCCTGCGAAGTATGCCGAGTTTGAGGCATTTGGGATTCGACTGGGAATTTATCGCCCAACTACGGAAGAATCTCCAGAGAAAGCGCCGATCACGTTATTTCCAGCGGTGAGTCTGTGTGTGCAGATTGAGAACTTGGAAAGTACGATCGCTCATCTCGATCAAGTGGACGCGTTTGTGGGTGAGGTTCGATCGGTTTCTCATGGGCGTGAGGCGTATGCTTACGATCCAGACGGTAATCGCATCATTTTGTATGAGCCATGTTGAAAAACTATCGGCGTTTGCTCGATCGAGCGGTGTAGTTTCAGTTGTTGGATGTCTGTTTATTGCTTCGGGATGCCCGTTTATTGTTTTGGGACATCTATTTTTAATTTCAGGATATCTATTTTTAATTTCAGGATATCTATTTTTAATTTCAGGATATCTATTTTTAATTTTTGGATGTCCGTTTGTTGTTCTGGAAGATTGAAATTCAGGTTTTGAACGTTCATTTTGAATTTTGTTAACGTCAGTTTGATGAAATTTCCGCTTCGTTATTGGTGGCTTGTGCCCCCTAAATCCCCCACGAGTGGGGGACTTTGAAAGTGAGAGAATTTCTTTTCTCTAAGTCCCCCACTCGTGGGGGATTTAGGGGGCGATCCGAATTCAGCACCGTAGCGATCGCGTTTCACGCGCAACAAAGCCTTTCGCTTCCTATCAAATTCGCATTGTACGATGTGCAGTTATTGATTTGAGTGTAGACTTCCGAGATTGCTGCAATGGTGGAAATAAACCTACTGAAAGAACACAAAAACTTTAAATTCGGACTGTAATAAATCAATAGAAATACGAATCTCATCAAGAAGGAAGCGGGATTAATTTAGAAAAAACTTAAATCATTCAGGTAGTATCTCTCATGGCATTGAAAACTCGCGGTTCTGCTGCGATCGATAAAGCACAGCGACGATTGGCTTTACTCAAATCGATCGACCACACTCTAGATCTTGGTTACGGATTAACGGTCACAAACTACAACGGATTACTCGAACAAACGCGCACCTCGCTGGAAGCGTATAACACGCTATTATCCAAAGTCGATGAAGCGCGGGCAAATTTGGAACAAGCTGAGAAAGCTTTGTCTCAAATGTCTGAACGAATGTTGAGCGGAGTTGCGACGAAATACGGCAAATCGAGTGTCGAATATGCGAAAGCAGGTGGCTCAACTCGGAAGCGATCGAAAGCTGCATCTCAACCTGCAACCGAAGCCTTACCGACACGCATTGCTGAGATGAATGGCTCGCAGTCAAGTCAAGACAAATCGCTTGCAGTCAATTAAACACATCAAAGATCTTCATACTTTGAGGGCATAGGGTAATCCTATGCCCGTTTTTATTTGATTTTGAGAAGAGCAAAGCACGTCGGGCATTCTCGGAAACGATTTGTTGATGGATTGGAACTGCGATCGTGATACCGAATTAAACATAGAACGCGACAGATCATACTCAAAGTCCCCCAGAATGGGGGATTTAGGGGGCGAGAATCTGTTGCATCCACAAATCAATTTGGTATGACTTGTCGATCGACGACGAATCAACGAAACCAAAAGCTCCCTTTGACCATCGAAACCCTCTCATCTCAAAGTCCCCCATTCATGGGGGATTTAGGGGGCAACGCGCAGACCTAAACGTAGCGAATCATTTCTGTCAAACTCACGTTGTTTCAGCATGAATTTTCTCAGTCTTTCGGCCTCGTTTTAGGCGGTTTCTGCCCCCTAAATCCCCCATTCTGGGGGACTTTGAAAGTGAAACTAACTCTCAATTTCGGTGATAATCTTTTGCAGGACTCGACTTAAATTGGACATTACTTCTTGATTCCGAAATCGAATCACTCGATATCCAAGCTGACTTAGCTTCTCTGTGCGGGCAGCATCATAATCCACTTGTCGATCGTGAATTGCACCATCCAGTTCAATCACTAACCGATGCTGCGGACAATAAAAATCGACAATAAAAGATTCGACTGGATGCTGACCGCGAAACTTTAATCCATTGAGTTGGCGCTTGTTGAGTGCTTGCCACAATATCTTTTCAGCAGGCGTAAGATTCTGTCGAAGCTGACGAGCCGCAGCGATAATATTTGGAGTTGTTCCACGAATACGCCGAGAATCCATCAATTCAATCACTCATGAACTCCCTAAGAGTGCCCCTGTAATCCAAATTGTTCTCCTTTCTCAAATCTCAAAGTCCCCCATTCATGGGGGATTTAGGGGGCTGAAGCCGCCTAAAACGAAGCGAGAAAGAAATGTGTGGTAGCCATTCATGGGGGATTTAGCGGGCAGAAACCGCCCGAAACGAAGCGAAGAAATCCATCGAACTCACGTCACATTAGATTCATTCCACAGAGAAACACTCAATTCTCCAATCCTCCCCGCATTGCCAATAGCGCTGTACCATAAGCCGCTTCAGTTTGATCCGCCTGCATCACCAAAACCCCAAGCTGTCTTTGGCGCATTGCTGTCCAAGCCATATTCTTTGCCCCTCCGCCTGCGGTCAAAACTCGCTTCAATGGTGTCGCTCCTAATGATTCGAGCAGGCGATATCCTTGCGCTTCAATTCTTGCCATACTTTCCAGCATTCCATGTAGAAATTCCACCGGATCATCGGGTCTTGGTTCGAGTCGAGGTGCAAGCGTCGGATCATTAATCGGAAAACGATCGCCCACTTGCAACAACGGATAATAATCAAGCGGACTTTCTTGAGCGGGAATACGATCGCTCAATTCCCTCAGTTCATTTGACGTAAAAAAGTGCTGCAACACGGCTCCACCCGTATTAGAAGCCCCGCCCACCAACCATCGATCACCAAATCGATGACTATAAATTCCAAAGTCAGCACGATCGACCCGAACATCACTCAATAGCTTTAGTACCAATGTTGATCCGAGTGAAGTGACTGCATCTCCACACTCATTCGCTTGACTAGCAATAAACGCCGCAATGCTATCCGTCGTTCCCGCGCAGATTTGACAAGTGGATGGAATGTTGAATCTTTGGGCGATCGCTGCTTGAATCGGTGCGATCGCGCTTCCAGGTTCAACGACGATCGGCAACAATTCCCGCAACGGCAACCAATCGGGATACTTCAATCGTTCCACATCGTAACCGAGCTTCAAAGCATTGTGATAGTCACTGATTCCAAGCTGTCCGTGAAGTTGAAACGCTAACCAATCTGCTTGATGTAAAAAGTATCGTGCATTAGAAAAACCTTTCTCGTTTGCTTTCCACCAAAGCAACTTTGCAAGACTAGAAGTTGCGCTCATTACCGTATGTTGAGCAGGCGCAATTGCTTTAATCTGCTCTAACACACTTGCACCACGAGCATCGTTGTACAGTAATGGCGCAGCGATCGCAACACCCGCACGATCGCACAATAACACCGTTGAAGATGTGCCATTGATCGCAATCCGACTTAAGCGCGATCGCACCTCGACCGGTAATGCGTAGAGCAATTGCCACAACATTTGAGTCCAATCTGAAGAAGCAGTCACGCTGGTTTGTGCCGCGATCGCGCCTGTTGGATTGATTGCGATCGCTCTTGCTCCAGAAGTCCCAAAATCAATACCCAAAAATAAGTTCATTTAGCACTAAGCATCATGAATTAAATAATACCGAATCAATTTGTTAATGCGACAGATCCTTCGCCCCCTAAATCTCCCATACTGGAGGACTTTGAGAATCCGAAACAGATTTGGCTTGAAGTCCCCCACTCGTGGGGGACTTAGGGGGCTTCCAAGATCTGTAGTACTCAAAAATCAATTTGGTATAACTTCGAGAATTGTAGGCTCTCGAATTGCCCTCGTTGCAAAGCGTGGCAGAATGCTTGCCCTAACCCTTCCCCTCGCCCCTAAATCCCCCACTCGTGGGGGATTTAGGGGGCCGAAGCCCTCCCCCAAACGCAGCGACTAAAACTTGTATGTACACAACTCCCACAGGAGAGGGCTAGGGTGAGGGCAGCCAGAGTTTATCTATTCACAAATTCATTAAGTTGAGCATAGGAAATCTTAAATTGAGTAATAGACTCCGAACCGGCAAAATATGATCGTCATAATCTACGCCTTAGGAGATAGATTACTAGGTGAAATCTGCCAAATAGTAATTGCTCCACAGAACTATTGTTTTATATATTATGTAGTGTGACAGCCTTATATTTTTCCATTATGTCTTCTCCCCCCCCGGAGAAAATTTAAATACATCAGCTTTAGGCCAACTTGTGAACCCAGCGCCCCCCAAGACCGATGCTTCCTTTCCTGTCATCGGAATTGCTGCTTCGGCAGGGGGGTTAGAGGCGTTCACAGAACTCATCAGTCACCTACCCGCCGATACGGGCATGGCATTTGTGCTGATTCAGCATTTATCACCCAACTACGAAAGCTTGCTGCCTGAAATTATCGGCAGAATCACTCCAATGCCCGTACATCAGGCGGAAGAGGGAATGCCGGTAGAACCCAACCAAGTGTATGTAATTCCGCCCGGCACTCAGATGACGATCGCCCACGGACGGCTACACCTATCTCCACGCCAGAAAACTGAAGGTAAATATCATCCCGCAGACCTGTTCTTCGAGTCACTCGCCGCTGATCGAGACAGCAAAGCGATCGCCGTTGTCTTATCAGGAATCGACGGAGATGGTTCACACGGATTAGGAGCCATCAAACTCGCAGGAGGGTTAACGTTTGCTCAGTGTGAAGGGACAGCAAAATTTGACGGGATGCCCAATACCGCTGTCGCAACTGGAAACGTCGATTTTGTGCTGCCGCCCCAAGCGATCGCCGAACAACTCGCAACTTTTAGCCGTAAACCCAGCTTGTTTAACTCAAAGCCACTGCAATTCGTTAAGCAAGTGACCGAACCCGGCGATGCCTTGACCCGGATTTTTGCGCTGCTGCGAACCACGACTGGCGTTGACTTTACCGCTTATAAACCCACCACGCTTAATCGCCGCATTCAGCGACGGATGCTGCTCTATAAGTTTGAAACCCTGGAAGACTATGCCCAATACCTACAAGATCATCCGAATGAAGTGCAGGCGTTGTATGAAGAAATCCTGATTCATGTCACCCACTTCTTTCGCGATCCGGAGATCTTTGAGCAATTAAAAACGCAGGTTTTTCCGACGATTAGCCAAAACAAAACCGCAGAAACTCCGATCCGGCTTTGGATCGCGGGCTGTTCAACCGGAGAAGAAGTTTATTCGATCGCCATTTGCCTTTTAGAGTATTTCAACGATCAAGCCACCCTTCCGCCGATTCAGATTTTTTCCACTGATATCAGTGAATCTGCGCTCAACAAAGCTAGAACAGGCATCTATTTAGACAACCAAATGGAAGGTGTTTCACCAGAACGCCGCATGCGCTTCTTTGTGCCTCTAGCCAGCGGCGGTTATCAAATTAGCAGCGCGATTCGCGAACTCTGCGTTTTTGCTCGTCATAACTTAGGCGGCGACCCGCCCTTCTCGAATCTTGATTTGATTAGCTGTCGCAACGTGCTGATTTATCTATCCGAACCGTTGCAGGAACGGATCATGTCTTTGTTCCACTACAGTCTCAACCTCACGGGCTTTCTTTTTCTTGGCACCTCCGAAAGCGTTAAAACTGCCTCAGACTTATTCACCCCGATCGATGAAGCCGCCAAGATTTATGCGCGAAAACTAAGCTTAAGCCGTTCTCTGTTTTCGTTTACGACTCCTCCGTTTCCGCTTTCCAACGTCAATCGTCAGCAGCGCATCACTGAAACGATCGCCAAGTCTTCTGATCTAGCACGAGAAGTTGATCAGCTGATTGCAAATCGATATGCGCCTGTGTCGGTCGTGGTCGATGAGCAAATGCAGATCCTGTCGATGCGCGGCGACACTAATCCTTATCTGCAATTGACTCCGGGCAGCACCGAGTTAAATTTGCTGCAAATGGCGCGAGAAGGATTGTCGATCACGCTTCGCACCGCCATTTATCAGGCGCAAACTCAAAATATTTCGATTCGACAAGAACACCTTCAAACCGAATCCGACCAACCGACGCTGCTGAATCTAGAAGTGATTCCCTTTCAGCCTGCGATCGCGAATACGCTCTATTTTTTGGTGATTTTTGAAGAGATTTCGTCTCCGGTTACTCCCCTAACTTCAATCCCGAGCGAGCGACGAGAGCCAGAAGAACTAGAGCGGGAAATCGTGCGACTCCGGCAAGCCCTCGCCGTTGCCACTCAGCGCGAACTTACGGTTCAAGCCCAACTTCAAGCAGTGATTCAAGAACAGAACTATCTCAACCAAAGCCTCAGAGTGGCAAACGAAGAAATTCTATCAAGCAACGAAGAACTGCAAAGCACCAACGAAGAACTGCAAACAGCAAAAGAAGAGATTCAAGCGACGAATGAAGAACTCTCGACGACAAATGATGAACTCCGCAGCCGCAATTTCAGACAAAACCGGGACAATAGCGACCTCAACAACTTCATCGACAGCATCAACGTTCCCATTCTGATGCTGACGAACGATTTAAGAATTCGCCGCTTTACCCCCGCCGCACAGCGTTTGTTTAATTTCATCGCCGCCGATGCCGGACGACCGTTTAACGATTTCCGCACCGATTTTGATGTGTCGAGCTTAGAAGCGATGGCTTTAGAGGTGTTAGACACGCTCAACACCAAAGAACAAGAGATTCAAACAGAGTCCGGCTACTGGTATATGCTCCGCATTCGTCCATATCGCACCACCGAAAACCAGATTGACGGCGTCACGATGGTTTTCCTCGATATTGATGCGCTCAAACGCCACGCAGAAATCTTAGAAGCCGAACGGAGCTATGCAGAATTGATTATTGAAACCGTGCAGATTCCGCTTGTGATACTCGATGCCGATCTGCGAGTCAGCAAAGTGAATCGATCGTTCTATGAAACGTTTCAGGTTTCTCCTTCAGAAACTGTCCCTGCTTCTTTCTCCGAGTTCACTAACGGACAGTGGGATTTTGCCGAACTGAGATCGATGCTCGAAGCAGTGCTGACTCAAGATCGTCCGATTCACAATTTTGAGGTGAGTCGTACTTTTGAGCGAATCGGGCAAAAAATCATGCTGCTGAATGCGTGTAAGCTGCAACGAGACGGAGGTGCAGACATGATTTTGCTGTCGATCGAAGATGTGACCGAGCGTGAACAGCTTGAGCGCGAACGCTTCGCCCGCCAGCAGGCAGAAGCCGACAACCGCATGAAAGATGACTTTCTTTCCAATCTCTCGCACGAACTGCGGAACCCGCTCAACACGATGCTCGGTTGGGCAACAATGCTTCGCAATCACACGCATAGCGAAACTGTGATCGATCGTGCTTCAGCAGCAATCGATCGCAGCGCCAGAATGCAATCTCAACTGATTGAAGATTTACTCGATATCTCACGCATCACGAGCGGTAAAATCAATCTCAGCCGCCGTTGGATTGATGTGAGGTTAGGGGTTGAAGCAGCGATCGAGTCGGTTCAACTTTCAGCTGCAGCCAAAAACATTCAAATTGTCTCAGACTTAGAACCTGCGATCGTGCTTGGCGATGTCGATCGTTTACAGCAAGTGATATGGAACTTGCTCTCGAATGCGATCAAATTCACAAGGGCAGGGGGACAGGTTAAAGTGACGCTGACCTCGACTGAAACCGAGGCGCAAATTCAAGTCAGCGACACCGGACGCGGAATTCGAGCAGACTTACTGCCGTACATTTTCGATCGATTCCGTCAAGGCGATTCCAGCACGACCAAAGCAGAAGCAGGGCTGGGATTGGGATTATCGATCGTCCGGCATTTGGTCGAACTTCATGGAGGCACCGTGCAGGCGGAAAGTCCGGGTGAGGGACAAGGCGCAATCTTCACGGTTCGGCTTCCATTGCAAAATGTGTCCTCGGAAATAGCACCCTCTAGGCTCACGCCGTCTTGGTCAACTTCTACGAACAATACAGTTGAGCCTGTTTTAGATGGATTGTGCATCTTAACCGTTGACGATGAACGAGATACCGGCGATCTCTGCAAACTGGCGCTAGAGATGTATGGGGCTAAAGTGCAAAACGTTTATTCTGCTAGAGAAGCCTTATCTGCTTTGCGGGCTAATGCTGATCGCTATGATGTGATGATTTGCGACATTGGAATGCCCGAATACGATGGGTATTGGCTGATTCGAGAGATTCGATCGCTAGATGCAGGTAGGCAAATTCCTGTGGTTGCCCTCACCGCTTATGCCAGTGAGAATGAGCGACAACGAGCGATCGAGGCGGGATTTCAGATGCACATTCCCAAACCCGTTGAGCCGATTCAATTAGCGGTGGCGATCGCAACTTTAGCTAGACCGAATTAGAAACTTATTAGGCTTAGTTCAAACGGTAAGTTCAAAGGATGAATGGAACTATAACAAACCTCCCAAGTATGAATTAAGTTGACGTAAGTGCGATGAATCTTCTGCGTCATTGGTGTTCGATCGTGCCTCCTAATACCCAATCAGTTTGTTAATGCTACAGATCTTGTAAGCCCCCTAAATCCCCCACAAGTGAAGAATTAGCGTAATTTTCCACATCTTAGAGAGTTCTCCAACCTGCAAAGTCCCCAGAATGGGGGATTTAGGGGGCTTTCCACCGCTCCAAACGCAGCCACAAACTTCTGTCGAACTTACGTTAAATTTGTTCAACAAATCTATTCAAATCAAATTGTTTCTCTTTAAAATAACGTTCAAAAATTAACGAAGTTCTGAGGAGAAACGGTATTAATGTATACCTTTGATATTGTTGGAGTCTCTCCAGTTTTGTCTTTCTTCAATCAACAACAAACTATTACTCAAAAAAATCTATCTACAGGAGTTGAATATCTCTCAACTTTTGAATGTACACTTGATGCTTTAATTCACTCAGTCGAAACCGTCAGCCCGCAGCACAACTGGCATCTAGACCAAGTTGTCGGAACCGTTGTGAACTTTTGGATGCAAAATTCTGATTTGATTCACCACTGGAAAGATCGACTCCAAGATGCAGGCAAAGAAAGCCTTCTTGTCAGCCGTGTTGCCGACATTGACTCACTCAAAACTGAGCTTGAATTGTTACTTTAACTCGATAAACTTAATTATCTCTGAACTCTTTCTTGGGCAGGACGTAGGAACAGAGCGAATACCGTTTTACTGAAAAACAGTTTAGAGGTGTTGCTATGGAAACTCAGGACAAAGTAATGTCAATGTCCCATTTAAGAGAACTCGGAATCACGCGAGAAATGGTCTTCCCGATCGGGCTTGGCGGAATGCCGATGTCAATCCGCGATCGTCCACCGGAAGACCAATCGATCGCCACCATTCATAAAGCTTTAGAACTTGGTGTTACTTTAATCGATACCGCCGATGCTTACTGTCGCGACGAATCCGACAAGCATCACAATGAGAAACTGATTTACAAAGCCCTGCAACAATACACGGGTGATAAAAGCCAAGTCATGATTGCCACCAAAGGCGGATTAATGCGCCCGAATGGAGCCTGGACACAGAACGGCAACCCGGATCATCTGCGTAAAACGATTCGCGAAAGTTTTGAAGCATTGGGCGGAGATAAGCCGATCGACATTTGGCAATATCACTCCCCTGATCCCAACTACTCGATCAAAGATGCACTCACTCCCGCTAAAGAAGCCCGAAATGCGGGAATCGTTCGTTATGTCGGCGTATCAAACTTCAGCATTGATCAGCTCAAACAAGCTCGCGATGTAGTCGAAATTGTTTCAGTGCAAAACCAATACAATCCCTGGCATCGCAACCCTGAATATGATGGCGTACTCGAATACTGTGAAGCCGAAGGCATCACTTTCTTACCCTGGAGTCCACTCGGTGGCATAAGTCGCGTCAAGCAATTACAGCAGTTCACGGGAATGACCGATCTCGCGGCTGAAAAAGGCTTATCAATTTACAGCCTGCTTCTGGCGTGGATGCTCTCGAAATCTCCCTGCATTGTTCCAATTCCCGGAGCCAGCCGCCCAGAAACGATCGCAGACTCGATCAAAGCCGCGCAAGTCCGACTCGAACCACCAGAAATCGCGATCGTCGAAGATGCGATTGCAACCGTTTAATCTCAGTTTCTTTACAAAACTCAACAATGCCTGTTAAGCTTTGTAAAGAAATCAAGGAAAAAACAAAATGAGAAGCGGTTCAATTGTTGACGACCAAGGCAAGTTAAATAATTTTGCGATCGAACCCCAGATGTATGTCACTGACCAGCCTCAGTTCGGTTTCAACACCAACGCAGAACGCTTGAACGGTCGGCTTGCAATGATCGGCTTCGTTTCGCTCCTGCTTTTAGAAGCCTTTACCGGACATGGCATCATCGGATTTTTAACCAGCCTATAAAATTCGCAATATTTTATAAAAAAGGGTGACGCTACTAGAATGCGTCACCCTTTTCTGTTTTATAAGTTCTGTTTTACAAAAAGAACCAAACTGCAACCCCGATCGTAATTCCAACTGCGATCGCCCCAAACGTCTTCTTTAACCGCTCTAAAATTGGCTGAACTTGGTAACTCACCACCAACCGATCTTGCGCCAATACTTCCGGCGGCTTTTCCCACATTTGCCCATCATACCAGCCCGACTCTTCATAAAACACGGCTGGATTGAGCAATCGTCGCTGCACATACGCCCATCCCAAATAAAGCCGCAGCAAAGCTAGACCCGGAATCACCAGCGCCCCAGCCGATGCAAATAGGAGAAATTGCGGCAAATGTTTCGCAGGTGGAAAACTGACGGCAGCAACGGGAGCAGAAATGAGCCAGGTGATCGCCCAAAGAACCGCAATCGGCTTCAGGTAGCCAATGCGATCGAGCGTTGCCCACCGAAAAAACCAAGATTCCTTCAGGTCTTGATATTCGTTGATTGGTCGCTGTTCTTCAGGAACGGGACAACTAACTGAGTTCATGATCAAGCCGAGGAAAGGAAAACATATCGTTTAGTATAAAAGACTTAGCTAGAGGATGAAAGGAGACGTAAAACAATGCCACCCTAAAGTTTTGAGAGCGGCAGCGTTTGTTCTGATTCCGCTTTGCGAAGGGACTCTTTCAAATCGGCTAAAATCTGCTCTTTTGAGTTGCTCTCTAGATCAAAATCATCCTCTAGAAGTGCGATGCGATTTCTTGCACAGTACAATCTATCACCGAAGTTCACGTCATTTCAGCAAGCTCGAAATTTAATAGAATCGCAGTCAAAAAAATCGGGAGGTCAAGCTGTGACCTCCCGATCGATTCAATTTACAACTCTAGAACTCAACAAAAGGCACTCGTGCCGCGTGACCCCAAAACGACTCTAAGCCGTAATATTCGCGCTCTTGCGGCATCATGATGTGTACAATCACATCGCCGTAATCTTCCACAATCCAACTGCCCTCCGCAAAGCCCTCGGAGCGAATCGGTCTCCGGTTCATCGTTTCCTCGACTTTCTCTTCAATTGATCGAGCAATCGCCCGTACTTGCACTTTTGAATAGCCCGTCACCATGACAAAATAATCTGCCAGAACCGTCACATCGCCCACCTTCAGCAGCACAATCTCACTCCCTTTCCGCTCATCGGCAGCCTCTGCCGCCAAACGTGCCAGTGTAGCGCTGCGATCGTCGAGATTTGCAATCGGTGTGGAAAGGGTTTGTTGGTTAGAAAGTTCTGTCATTCAGGTTTGAATTCCTTTTACGAAGTGGTTTAGTAAACTGTGATTCAGCGCGATCGTGCCCCAGTTTTATACTGCTGCAAGAACGCATTGCGCGTCTGAACGGTACGCGGATGGATCAAATGACCCGCTTGAATCAGGTGCTTGAGCGAGGCATCCGCCGATCGCCAAGTTGCCTGAATCAAATCTCGCCGGCTCAAATCACGCAATTCTTCTAGCTCTGGGGTGTCTCCGCGTCCCGGCTCTAGCCCGTCTGCCAGATACACCACACAACTGAGTAAGCTCATGTTCGGACTGCCCAACGTGTGATGACGAATGGCATCCAATACTGATTGATCCTGCACTCCAAACTCATCCCGCGCTACGATCGCCCCCACATCGGCATGGAGAAGATGTGGATTCGACTCGTCGATCGGATCAAGCGCTAAACCTTCGGCGATCGCCATATTTAACAATCGCTTGGGCTTAAAGAACTTAGCGAGATCGTGCATCAATGCCGCTTGAGCCGCTTTTTCGACATTGAGACCATGCAACTCGGCAAGCTCGATCGCAAACTGCTCCACCCGCAGAATGTGTCGAATTCGAGTTTCAGGCACGTTTCCTTTTAGCCAGGATAAGACTCTAGCGCGAGTTCGATCCGGTGGAGGCAGTAAACCTGAGAGCGCGATCGATTGATTCACCTGCGGCGAAGTCCCTTCAGTCTGTAGTGCTTTGGGCAATTCACGCATATATGTGGCTAACTCCAGTCAGCGACACACAGCAAGTAATCCTCGACATTTAGCGCTTGCATCCTCTCAGTTCTGTCCTCATTTTAACGTAACTCTCTATTCTCGACAGCTCCGGTCGTAAGTTCGGTTTTTGCGGCAGACACTTGGAATTTCAGGTGATAGCATACGGGATAAAAGCAGTCAATTAAGTCTTGTACAGAACTTAAGCAAAGGTAAAAGGGCGATGTTTTTTCACTGGTCATATCTCCTGCTGATTCCCGGCATGATTCTGGTATTTTGGGCACAGCAGCGCGTTCAAAACACCTATCGCAAATACTCAGAGATTCCCTCGCGTGGGGGAATGACTGGAGCGCAGGTAGCAAAGATGATTCTCGATCGTATGGGCATCTACAACGTGACGGTTGAACCCGTTGCGGGCGAACTGACTGATCATTATGATCCAAGCGCGAAAGCAGTCCGGCTCTCTGAAGTGGTTTACAATTCGACTTCGCTGGCTGCCGCAGCCGTTGCCGCTCATGAATGTGGGCACGTTCTGCAAGATGTGAAGGGTTATAAACCCATGAATATGCGGGCGGCGCTGGTTCCAGCGGTGAACTTGGGTGCGAATTTTGGCCCGATCTTAATCATGGCGGGTCTGTTTATCGGCGCACTGGGTAAGGTATTTATCCCGCTTGGAATTGCGCTGTTTGCCGCAGTGATTATTTTCCACATTGTGACTTTGCCGGTTGAGTTTGATGCGTCGAATCGGGCATTGCGGCTGATCGATGAGTTGGGCATTTTGCAGGGTGAGGAAAATCAGGGAGCGCGGAAAGTCTTGAATGCAGCAGCGTTTACCTACGTAGCGACCGCGCTGTATGCGGTGCTTCAATTGGTGCAATACATTCTGATCGCAATGGGTCAGCGCGATTAGTCGATTAATTTGAGTCAAATTTAGCAAACCGATCGAGTCGGCTCGATCGGTTTTTTCATGCAGATTTGATGGGATACTGTTGCGAATTCCAGAACTTCGCGATCGTATGGTCGTAGATTCCACCATGTTCAAATCCAACCCCATTGAAGCGAAAAACGATCCAGCCGCAAGCATACCTTGGCGAATTTTGGCGATCGCATGCATCATCGGGTTTGGATTCAGCGGAATGCGGCATTTTATGATGCAGTCTGAAGCTTGGGATCTCGGAATTTTTGATCAGGCAGTTTATCTGATTAGCCAGGGTCAAACACCGTTTTCGACGCTGTTAAGATTTCATATTCTGGGCGATCATGCTGCCGTAATTTTTTACCCGATCGCCCTGCTCTACAAGATTTACCCCAGTGTGTACTGGTTATTGTTCATTCAAACGATCGCGCTTGTGATTGGCGGTTGGATTGTGCGAGAACTGGCACTTCAGGCAAAGATCACACCGAAATGGGCAACGCTGCTGATGGGGGTGTATTTGCTGTATCCCTTAACGTTTAATGCGAATATTGCCGATTTTCATCCTGAAACGATCGCCGTTCCCGCATTCTTAGGTGCAGTATGGTTTGCCCGCGCTCAGCGATTGTGGCAATTCTGTATTTGTGTGGCGATTATTCTGAGTTGCCGGGATGCACTCGGATTGAGTGTGGCAGCGATGGGAATTTGGCTCTGGTTGTGTGAAGATCGGCGGGTTTATGGTGCGATCGCGCTTCTTGCCGGGATTAGTTGGTTTGTGATTGCAACTCAGGTGATCATACCGAGCGCTGAGGGCGGCGTTTCTATCGATCGGTTTCTATTCCGTTATGCCCATTTGGGAAGTTCTTACAGCGAAATCGCCAAAAATCTCATCTTCAATCCGCTGCTTTTTCTGAAGACCCTGTTCACCTTTCGGAACTTTGAGTACATCGTTTTGATTTTTGCGCCGATCGTCTGGGCGAGTCATCCACGCAATTGGCTTCCTTTAGTTGCAGCCGTTCCCACACTGGCGATGAATATGCTGTCTCAGGAAGACGGACAGCGCACCCTCACCGATCAATATGCGCTGCCATTGTTGCCGTTTTTGATGCTAATTGCGATCGCAACCGTTGCCAATCCGCCGAAATGGTTGCCGAGCCGCCGAGCGATTTTAGCGTGGTCGATCGTGGGATTATTCATTCTCGGCAAGTATGGCTACTTCACGTTTTACATTCGGCGGATGGACACTTGGGCAGCGAGCCGAGCCGCGATCGCCCTGATTCGTGAAGACGATCGGGTACTGGCAGATGCGCGTTTGGTTCCCCACCTAAGTCATCGAAAAGTCATCGAGCAATTGGGACGACAGCAATTAGAGCCATATGATGCGGTGTTAATCAACGCCAAACGAGTCTGGGCAGTGCGGCGATCGATGTCTGAAGCAGAAATTCAGCAGCTTCAGCAAACCTATGGATTGAAGCAGGTCTTTGCTCAAGACGGAATTGTATTGCTGCACCGTTAAGGACTCGGTGAGGGAGACACTTCAGGCGTAGGCGCGGGCGATACACTCGGTTGAGGTGAGGGAGACACTTCAGGAGTCGGAGTCACTTCAGGAGTCGGAGTCACTTCAGGTGAAGGCGTAGAAATCGTGCTCGGTGAAGGCTGCGGAATCGATCGACGTGGCATCCGCCGAGGAGAACGGGGAACATCGGCAACGACAGCTTGAATATCCACCGACTGTGTAACCTGTTGCCCGTTGCGATTTCGAGCCGTGAGCGTAATCGTTTTTAAGTTACCCGGCATAATCGGATAGGTGATTGAGCCTCGCGGCTTGACCGCTCCCGAAAACGGCAAAAGCTCCACCTCTAAGCCATTTTCGTCTGCAACTTGCCAAGAAACCTCCACATTCGCAACATCTCCACTTGCAACAGGAAAGGTGTGTGTCAGTTGGCTTGTGGCATCTTGTCCGTTGAGGGTAAACGAAAGAATTTGAGGTCGTCGATCGGTTTCCGACGATCGCTCAATAAATAAAGGAGATTGCTCAGACGACTGAGAGGAACCGGTTGATTTTACGGTGACTGTTTCAGTGGTTTGCTGAACGATCGGAACGCGGGTGTCCGATTTCGAGAACAATTTCAGGCGATATTTAAACGTGCCGGATTGCGACGAGACAAAGGGAATCCCCTGACATTCAATTTTCGTATAGTTTGCGGGCTGCTGAAGCGAGGAAAACCAGGGCAGGTCAGGAAGCGGGAGTTCCCAAAGAACAAGTGCAGACTGAGCGGGTATCTCTGGGCGGACACGACGGCAGCCATTGTCCTGATCGGACTTCGCTTGCAGTTCTTGAGGAATTGAGGTGGAAAAATTGTAGGCTTTGCTTTGAATTTCTGCGCCTTCATCTAACTGAACCAGCACCAGCCGGTTCAGAGTTTCAGGATTTCGCACTACCCAATTTAGGCGCACCGCATTGCTTGCGCCTTCAAGATAGGTTCGCTTGGTCGGACTAAACGTGAGCACATCAGCCGTTGTGATCGGTTGACGGTTGAATCGATAAACCAAACCCAACAGACTGAGAACGGTACTGGCTCCAAGCAGCAGCAAAGCGGCTAAAACCCATTTCGGTTGCGGAAACCAGAGGAGTTTTGCTTGCGGCGGATAAGGCGGAGTCGCTGAGACGAGATCGGTGGGAATCAGATACAAGCTGACCAATGAGCGTATTGGCTTGCCCCATAACGGGCGCTGCCACTGCTGCCGGGGTGTGGCGTTGAGGACGATCGCCATTTCCTGATTTGGTGGAACTGTGACCGTACTGTTCTCGATCGTGAACTGGAAGCGCTTTTCTGAATCTCTGGCATCAAGGCGTAGCGTCTGTTCAACGTTGCCGCGATTACGAATGGTTAGCGTAAAGCTGGCATCTTCTTGGGGCACCGATCGCACTTTGGGGCTGAGTTCAGCTTCGAGATGCGCTTCGGCTAACACTTGAATATGAAGCGCATCGAGCGTCAACAGTTCTGAAGCGTTCATCGAGATCAGTTGCAAGGTCGGCGAATAGTTTCCGGCAGGCGTAGATTTGGGCGGGTGAACCGTAAAGCGAATTTCGCCACAGTTTTCGCCACAGTGCCGAGCTTCGAGCCGTAAGCCATCGACGGATTCAGCCGCATCGACGGATTGGGAATTGCGATTGAGATACTCGATCGTGAATGCCTCTGGTGGCAGTCCCGCACAGTTGAGATAGATCAAATCAGAGAATGCAGAACGATTTTCGATGTTGATCGTGAAGGTAACGGAGCGACCAGGGCGCAATAGACAAGGCATTTCAGCCGTCGTCCCTGGATCGATCGTCACGTTTAGCGTTTCTTGCTGGGGCTGAATGGACGGGACTTCAAACTGAAGCGGATGGCGAATTGTTTTGTTGATGTGTTGCTCAGATTTGTAGGCGATCGTGTAGTGATAAATGCCCGGAGCCGCATGAGCGGGAATATCAAAGTTGAGCGTGATAGTTTTGATTTCTCCCGGTGCGATGGCAGTTGGCGATGTCGGTGAGAAGGAATGCCATTCCAGCAGGGAAAAGAAGCTAGGTTCGGTGACTTCTAGCCAATAGTGAATTGCTACGTATTTTGCATTTGGCGCTGTGTTAGCGATCGTGAAACTTTGACAGAACCGAATGCCTCGATCTGTCTCAATTCTTTGCATGTCAGAGCGCGTTTCAATTTGCATCAAGTGTTCTCTTCGACTCCAACCCGTTCCATATTGTGACGCAACTTATTCGCTTCTGAAAGCACTTCAAACAAAAAACATAAACCGTAGACCTATAGCGATCCCGTTTGAGTCGTGAACGCTAAAAGGAGTAGGAATAGGGAGTAGGGAGACATTTTCATTTAATGCAGCAGCGCTCTGTGGAAGGCTCTGAGAACCTTTGGCGAGATATCCGGCATGAAGTTAGGACAAGACGACGGAGTTTAAAGTTGGGCAATGAAAAAGCTAGATCGCGATCGCGCTGGATTAGCTCAAACGAGAACTTGAAGCAATCGCTTCGCTCCATGAAGTGACCGCCCAGAGTCGAACCAGGGTCGAACGTTCTCTATTTCTATTTATTCAAAGTAATTATTTCTGTTGAAGATGAACGAGGAGAATGCAAATAACAAGAAAAATTTGATTTTTGATAGAGTAAATTCGTTCTATCTCTGCGTCAAGAGGGAGGCAGACGAAGATTTTGGCGCGACTTCTCGTACTCGGTGAGGATTTCCTGATGTCGGGCATTCGGTAATCTAACAATCGTGGGCACTCTCAAAGCTTCCGCAAAATGATTAACTAAAGACAGTCAATCCTTAAGAGCTTGTTGTTACAATACTTTATAATTCTTGCCTCCGGTGTCGATCGATGAATGTAACCTCTCCTTCCTCTATTGCTGCTGAAGCGCCTCAACCTACGGACACTCTTCCCTTTATTCGCACCGAGAACGGCATGATCACATCGGAGTTAGCATTGGTTCCGAATCAAGCCGATATGACAACGCTGCGCTATGACCCTGATTTGATTGCAGCCTATTATCGGACGCGATCGCTCAAAGTTTGGCAGCGCACGCTGGGAATTTTTCTACCGTTTCTCTTCTTTGCAGCGCGGCTGTGGTGGGATCGCATTACCGGAAGAACGATTGAAAGTCAGCCCAAACAGGCGATACATCTGCGCGAGATGTTGACGAATTTAGGTCCTGCATTTATCAAAATTGGGCAGGCACTGTCTACGCGACCGGATTTAGTGCCGCCGACTTATCTGGAAGAATTAACCAAACTTCAAGATCAGCTTCCTCCATTTCCAAACGAAGTTGCATTCCAATTTATTCGCGAAGAGTTAGGCAAAACCCCGGATCAGATCTACGAAGAATTGAGTCCGATGCCGATCGCCGCTGCCTCTTTAGGTCAGGTCTACAAAGGCAAGCTGAAAACAGGCGAAACCGTTGCGGTCAAAGTTCAGCGTCCGGGACTGGCGCGAAGCATTGCTCTGGATATGTTCATTCTGCGGCGTTTGGCAGGGTGGGCGATGAAAAACATCAAGCAAATCCGGAGTAACTTGATTGCGATCGCTGATGAATTAGCGACTCGCATCTTTGAAGAAATGGACTACACCCATGAGGGACATAACGCCGAGCGATTCCAAGAACTCTACGGACACCTGCCAGAGATCTACGTTCCTAAGATCTACTGGGAATATACGGGACGGCGAGTTCTGACAATGGAATGGATTACCGGAAACAAGTTGACGCAACTCGAAGCGATCCGCGCTCAGGGCATTGATGCAACTCACCTGATTGATGTTGGGGTGCAATGTTCGCTCCGACAGCTTCTAGAGCATGGATTCTTTCACGCCGATCCACATCCTGGGAACTTACTGGCAATGCCCGATGGACGCTTAGCGTATCTCGATTTCGGCATGATGAGCCAGGTTGAACCTTATCAGCGATATGGACTGATTGAAGCGATCGTCCACCTGGTAAACCGGGATTTTGAGGGCTTAGCTCAAGATTATGTCAATCTGGGATTTCTATCGCCCACGATGGATCTGACTCCGATCATTCCGGCATTCGCGGAAGTATTCAACGAAGCATTAGGTGCTTCTGTTGCCGAAATCAACATCAAAAGCATCACCGATAAATTATCGGCGCTGATGTATGAATATCCTTTTCAAGTGCCTGCATTTTTCGCGTTAATTATCCGATCTCTGGTCACGCTTGAAGGAATTGCGATTAATGTCGATCCGAGTTTCAAAGTTCTCAGCAAAGCCTATCCTTATGTATCAAAGCGGCTCTTAACTGATCCGGCTCCAGAACTGCGGGCATCGCTGCGCGATCTCTTGTTCAAAGATGGAAGTTTTCGCTGGAATCGGTTAGAGAACTTGCTGAAGAATGCGCGAGACAATTCAGACTACAACTTAGATCAAGCGCTCGATCAGGCAGCTGATTATCTATTTAGCGATCGGGGTGAATTTATTCGCGCAAACTTAGTCGATGAAATTGCGAAAGCATTAGATTCACTGAGCCAAACCGCTTGGAAAACCCTGTCTTATGGTTTTCGCGAACGAGTGGGTTTAGCGGTCGAACGATCGCCTTTACCGCCTGAAAACCAAGCTACTTTAGACCATCTCAAGCGGGTGTGGAATATTCTGAGAGAAACACGCGGCTTCAATCAGACGAAAATGATTGCATTAATCCCGCGTTTATTAGCGAAACCTGAAACTCAGAAGATGGGGCAGCAAATCATCAGCGATCTGTCTCAGCGACTCGCAGCGCGATTGATTCGAGAAGTGTTACTCAAAGAAGAGGTAAGTCGTCCAGTGCAGCCCACCTCGGCTTTAACCGTAGTTCGATAACCTGAAAAAGCAATTAGCGTTCGGATTTCTGCCCATCCCGGCGACCCAGTTCATAAACACCGCAGCCCATACAGGCAAGCACTCCAACGCTAATTGCCCAACTTCTTCCCAAACCAATCTCCACCCCAAAATTGCACAGCGCCCCGATGCCCAAAAACGGGAAAATACTCAGAATCGAAGCATAAAACGCATTCTGAGCTTCTCGCGCCGATCGGGTGCGCTCAAACTCTTCGATCGATGAATAGAGCGATCGCTCCGCATAGTTAAACCAGCGATTCAGTTGCTCCATCACCCAATCGCTTGCAGGCGAGAACCCCAAATAGAGCGCCAATGCCCAGAGACAAGCGCCTGCTATCGCGCTTGGATCAACCGTGATCCTAAAGACAAGTAAATCGATCGACATCTTTGCAAAAGGACAAACGTTGTCCTCAAAGATAACGAATGCCTCGCGTAAAAATCAATCACTCACTCATCGGTGAATAAATCAGCCTGCAACTCAAATCCAGGTAAAACTGTTTCTCCAGATAATTGTGTCGGCAGGGATTTGACCTCTTTATCCTGACCTTGTCGATAAATTTCGACCTGCTGATCCTGTGGATTAAACAGCCAACCCAGCCGAACACCGCTATCGAGATATTCCTGCATCTTTTCTTGCAAATCGCTCAGACTATCGGTTCGAGAGCGCAGTTCAATCACAAAATCAGGCGCGATCGGCGGAAACTTTTGGCGTTGTTCTGGGGTGAGTGCCAGCCAGCGTGATCGTTCAACCCATGCTGCATCGGGCGAGCGCTCGCCCCCACCAGGGAGCCTAAACAATGTTGAGGAACTGAATACTTCTCCAAGATTTGTTTGGCGATTCCAGATTCCTAAATCGATGATATAGTTAGCCTCTCTCTTGCCACTATCTCCGCCAACCGGGGGCATAACGATTAACACTCCTTCCGTGTTCCGTTCAATGTTCAACTCAGGATTACGAATGCAGAGTTGATAAAACTGCTCATCACTGAGATGAACATGATCCAGATTCAACTTGAGGGGAAGCGACAGTTCCATCTTTTAACTCCCACTGCTGGCTTGAATACGCTCCTTCATTATTGCCTAAGGGGACAGACGATCGATGACCCATTGCCCATCGTGAAGCTGATAGCGTAGTCGATCGTGCAAGCGACTCGATCGCCCTTGCCAAAACTCAATCTCACGCGGAATCACTCGAAATCCTCCCCAGTGCGGCGGGCGCGGCACTTCTTGATTCTCGTATTCAAGCTTCAATGCCGCTAACTTTTGCTCTAACACCTCACGGTTCGGAATCACCTCGCTTTGCTCGGATGCCCAAGCTCCCAAGCGGCTATTGTGTGGACGACTAGAAAAATATCCATCCGATTCTTCCGGTGAAACCTTCTCGACCGCGCCCACAATTCGCACTTGGCGCTCTAACTCTGTCCACAGAAACACCAGTGCGGCTTGAGGATTGGTTTCTAGCTCTTTGCCCTTGGTGCTGTTGTAGTTCGTGAAAAAGGTAAAGCCCCGATCGTCCACCGCTTTAAGCAAGACAATTCGGGCATCGGGAATGCCGTCTTGCGATGCGGTCGCTACGGTCATCGCGTTGGGTTCGGGTAGTTCTGCCTTCACCGCTTGATCAAACCAGCGACGAAACTGCTCGAAAGGATTTGAATCAACATCTGTTTCGTTGAGCGTTTCTCTGGTGTAGTCTTTTCTGAGGTCTGCGATCGAGGAAGTAGCCATCGTTTTTATCTATCTTTGTCCTAATTGCATTCTTTGTCCTAATTGCATTGTATTAAAGACACAGAGTAGATTACTGAAGACTTGCACGATCGGAGGACGACAACGAATGACGCTGTTACTTGCTGGCGATATTGGGGGAACGAAAACGATTCTACGTCTGGTGGAAGCGGAAGCAGATCATATAGAAACCGCCCGAAACAACCGATTTGAGAAACGCTATTCCAGCCGTGAATTCCCAGATCTCGTACCAATGGTGCAGACGTTTCTCAAGCAAGCGCAAGAAGAAACCGGACAGACGTTTCAGCCGCAAAAAGCCTGTTTTGGCATCGCAGGGCCTGTGGTAGACAACACAAGCAAGGTTACTAATGTTGGCTGGACACTGGAAGCCGATCGTTTATCGGAACAGCTATCCATCCCACAGATTTCGCTAATCAATGATTTTGCGGCGGTTGGTTATGGGCTTTTAGCGCTAGATGAATCGGATTTGCAAACACTACAAGTTGGCAAGCGCGAACCGAGTGCGCCGATCGCGCTGATTGGTGCAGGCACAGGATTAGGGCAGGGATATCTGATTCACAACGGCAAAGAGTATCAAGTCTTTGGTTCAGAAGGTGGGCATACAGATTTCTCTGCACGCACCGAACTAGAGTTTCAACTATCGCACTATCTATTAGAGAAGCTTGATATCGAGCGAGTGTCCGCCGAGCGTATCGTTTCTGGACAGGGCATTGTGTCAATTTATCAGTTTCTGCGCGATCGCCACTTCGCAGCCGAATCTCCTGAAATTGCAAAGCTGATGCAGGTCTGGGAATCGGAAATCGGCAAGAGTGAGAAAACGGTTGATCCGGCAGCCGCAATCTCGCAAGCGGCACTGGAGAAGCGCGATCGGCTTTCAGAAAAAACGATGCAGATCTTCATTGAAGCCTACGGTGCAGAAGCAGGAAATCTGTCGCTGAAACTGCTTTCGTATGGCGGATTGTACATTGCAGGTGGAATTGCAGCAAAGATTTTGCCATTGATGGAAGAAGGCAGCTTTTTACGATCGTTTGCGCTAAAGGGCAGAATGCGATCGTTGATGGAACGGATTCCTGTTCAGGTTGTGTTGAATCCACAAGTTGGACTGATTGGAGCCGCGCTCTGTGCATCTCGCTTGTGATCATCTTGTGTGATCATCTTGATTGTGCAGAGGCTAATTTTGTGTAGAAACACGATAGAGCAAGCCTAGTCGATTTGTGAACGCATCGCGTTTCAGCCCTAACCCTAACCCTCTCCCTAGGGAGAGGGAACAAGAGACCTCTGGCTCCTTGATACTAAGCATCAAATTGTTCTTCAATTGAGCCAGTTCAACACCCGATCGCTACATCACGGGTTCAATCACAAACAAATTCGCCCCAATCGATCGCGCTTTCAGTAAAAACATTAGTCAACTTCCCTGTGTACGTATAGCTAAAGATGTGGTAGTTCACCATCTCATGAACTACAGGAATTATTTCGGGGCAGCGTTTAATGTTTGGGACTTCGCTAGCCATCGACTCAGTGATACGGATGCTGAATATTCACTCGGTCGCGATCTATCGAACAAACAGTACAATGGGCAGACTGAATAAAAATGCTTCTATTTCAGACCTGTTCTAGATCCTAGACGGAGTGGCATAGATTACCTATGTCAAAAATTTTCACAGATTGACTTATAAAGTAAAGAGGAATTCCCGATGCAATCTTTTCTCTCGATCGACGATCTCGAATGTATTTCACAAGAAACGCTCCGCTTAATGGAAGTTCGTCAAGACATTCAACAGCGATTAGAACAATACTGTGTTCGCCTAGAAGAACTCAAGCAGGGCTTTGACCAAAAAGGCATCCTCGAAAGTGATACTCAAGCGCAAGCAACTTACGAACAACTATCTACTGCTATCCGGCACTATCGCACGCAGATACAGCATGACTTACCGGAGCTATCTCGCCGCTTAATCGAAGCGCGTCAGTCTTTAGCGGACAATGGGGAAAGCACGGCTGACATTGACCTGATCAAACAAATCATCGAAGAGCGACGAGAAGAACAGGCGCAGCGCGAATACGAAGCGCAGATGAGTAAGCATCAAGCCGAAAGATTAACGCAGGAGCGGCATGAAACCGCAGAACAACTGCTCGATCGCATTCGCGAACAGACGAATTATTATGATGCGTCGTACTTAGCCATGGATGTCTATCACTACCGCGAAGATTTAAAAGGAGTCAATCGCTTAGATGAAGTCGTAGAGTTTTTGTATAACCGAGTTCAAGCACTCAGCGAGAAGCCGATTACGATTCAAGGGACTGCGATCCAGAGGCTTAAAATCATGGATGCTCATGCCCGTAAGCTTTGGTCGCAATCGCAATCTGAACCAAGACCAATTAGCGAAAAACGATCGAAGCCTGCGCCGTCTGACAGTGAATCCGACAGTGAAACTGAGGAAAAAGAATCCTACACCCATCTACGGGGAAAAGTAGTCGTGTTTGGCGGACACACAACGACGCGAACCTATGTAAAGGAGAAATTGCCCAAGGTTTATTTTGTCTGGTCTACCGTGGAAGATGGATTGCTGATTGTGGATCAAGCGGTGCAGCAGATTCAGACAGCCGATGTGGTCTTATTGCTCACCGATGATACAAGCCATGCGGTCACGCGCAAAGCCATGACCGAACTGCGACGATTGAAAAAGCAACCGATCGAACTCCATCATGAAGGTGTGAATACGATCGTGGAGAAAATCGCCTGGAAACTCATGTTTAAGTCTTGTTAGAGGATGCTTGTAATACTTAGCTGGAATACTTAGCAAATTCTTGTATCTGTCCTAGCCCAACTCGTCAAAGAATCGCTAATTTGGTATTGGTGTGATAGTCTAGTCGCCTGTTGACAGCCTTGCGTATGCTGCAATCTGGCATTCACAGATCGAGGATAGAGGCGCATGGCTGAGCCGTTAATTGAACTTAGAGAAGTCAGCAAAACGTTTGGGGAAAACAAAGTCCTCGATCGAGTGAATCTGACGATCTATCCGGGAGAAGCACTGGCGGTGATCGGCCCATCGGGGACGGGAAAATCAACAGTGTTGCGGATTATTGCAGGACTGCTGGCTCCCGATCAGGGAGAAATTCACGTCGGCGGCAAACGGCGCAAAGGATTAATCGAGGATGCTCCCGACCCCTTACTCATCAGCATGGTGTTTCAGCAAGCGGCGCTATTTGATTCACTCACCGTTGAAGAAAATGTCGGGTTTCTCCTGTATCAGCATTCCCGGCTGTCTCGTCGCCAGATTCGGCAACTGGTGGAGGAGCGCTTAGAGATGGTGGGACTGTCGGGAATCGGGCAGCGCTATCCAGCAGAGTTATCCGGCGGCATGAGAAAACGGGTGAGCTTTGCGCGAGCGATCATGGTGAACCCTGAGAATCCTGAAGATACGCCTGCTGTGCTACTTTATGATGAACCAACAGCGGGCCTTGATCCGATCGCTTCGACGGTGATTGAGGATCTGGTGCGAGTGCTGCAAGATCCGCAGCGGGGCTGTCAAAGTTATGTGATGGTGACACACCAAGAGAGTACAATCCGACGGACTGCCGATCGCGTATTATTTCTCCATCAGGGGCAGGTGCAGTGGGAAGGCAAGGTACATGAACTCGATACGACAGACGAGCCGTTAATTCGGCAGTTTTTGAGTGGCAGTGTGGATGGGCCGATTCAGGTATTAAGGTAGGAGTTATGCGATCGCGAACGGTTCGAGAAGGTTCAGTCGGGTTGATGATTTTAGCAGGCGTGGGTCTGTTTGGCGGCTTGGTGCTATGGATTAAGGGGCTGAATCCTGCGAATCAAAGTTTCACGGTCTATGCGGATTTTGCCGCAATTAATGGGGTGCAGACGGGGTCTGCGGTGCGCTACCGTGGCGTGAACGTGGGCAGAATTGAAAATATCGTTCCAGGGCCGAATGGGGTCGAGGTAAGGCTAGAGATTACACGGTCGGATCTCGCGATTCCGAAAGATTCAGACCTGAGCGTGAATCAAACAGGCTTACTCGGTGAAACGGTGCTAGATATTACGCCACGTCGAGCGATTCCTGAGACAGCGGTTTCGGCGGGGCCTCGCGATCGTAACTGCGATCGCGAACTAATTCTCTGCCAAAATTCCCGCATCAGAGGCGTAATTGGGATTAGCACCGATGAGTTGATTCGGGCGACGATTCGCTTTGCAGATACCTATAGCAATCCTCAATTTACTGGCAATATCAATACCCTGACGAAAAATAGCAGCGAGGCAGCCTCTGAGATTGCCCGACTCAGCCGCGAAGTCACCGGATTGGTGAGAACGGCACGAACTGAAGTGAGAACTTTTTCATCTACGGCACGATCGATCGCAAATACGGCAGATCAAGCCACGTTAACGATCGCGCAAATCAATGAGCTCATTACAGCGAATCGATCGACCTTGGTTTCGACGTTGGATAACTTGAGTGCGACAAGCACTGAACTCCGCGGCAGTGTAGCGCGGTTCAGTCCGTTGCTAAATCAAGTTGAGGGGAGCAATTTGCTCCGCAACTTAGAAACACTGTCAGCAAATGCGGCTCAAACTTCCGCAAATCTCCGGGATGTTTCAGCCACGCTGAACAATCCGACAACGGTGACTATGCTGCAACAGACTTTAGATTCTGCTAGAGCAACCTTTGAGAATACGCAAAAGATCACTTCAGATTTAGATGAGCTAACGGGCGATCCAAAGCTGCGCGATAATTTGAGGCGATTAATTAACGGATTAAGCGGCTTGGTGTCTTCGACGCAACAGCTCCAGCAACAAGCCGAGATTGCTCAGATTCTAGCTGCACCAACCGCACAGCCTGTACCCCCTCAATCCGCAGCAAAACCGATCGACACGGGTTCATCAACACCCTAGAACGCTGATCAAACTGTCTTGAAAGTTGACGATGAATTAGGGGACTTGTTCAAGACGATCAATCATTGTCGTCTTTATCAGACGATTGATTCTTGTCGTCGTCATCGTCTTTACCAGGCGATTGATTCTTGTCGTCGTCATCTTGGGCTTGATTCTTGTCGTCATCATCTTGGGCTTGATTCTGGTTTTGTTGCTGCTGATTGGCTGGTTGGTTCACGGCTTCCTGTGGCGCTTGCGATTCTGGTTTTTTCTCAGCTTCAGGTTGTCCGCAGCTTGTCAGTAAAACGCTCCCAGTCAGCAGTGAAGCACTGATCAGTAACGCTCCCAAAGTTTTCGTTCCTAAGCTTGTCATAATCACCATCTATTATTTAATCTTCTTTCAAGAATCTAGCGAACAGAAGTCCTAATAGCGTTCTAAATTTTCTATAGGTATGATTCTTCAACCTCAATGGATACTTCTGCTCGATCGCTAGAACCAGCGCTTCGGATACCCTTTTCCTGTAGCGAAATGGCTGAACGCCGCAGTACAACCAACCATGATCAGCGATCCGGCTAATACGGGAGTGAAGAGAAAGTCCCAAGATGCGCTATTCATCACGCCGACTAAGGCAACCGCGCCGCCCGGAGGATGGATCGTTTTGGTTAATTGCATCAGCTTGATAGCTGTAGCAACCGATAGCGCCATCACCCAAGGAGCCGTCCCAAAGTAGTGAACCGAGAGAATGCAGACGATCGCGCCAATACAGTTTCCTAAAATCACGTTGCGGGGTTGAGCAAGCGGACTGTCGGGGAGGGTGGAGAGAATGACGGCAGTTGCACCAAAGGGAGCCGCAATCAGCGGATGGTGAGTGTGTACTGAAAGATAAGCCAGCGTTGCAATACTGAGGAAACTTCCGAGCCAACAGAGCAGAATTTGACTGTAAGAGAACTGAGGTTGGTTGGTAGTTCCAAAGTGCTGTAAGAAATATCGCAGCGATCGTACCGTTGATCGAGATCGAGTCAAGGTTTCAGCGTGGCTTTCGGAAAAGAGCTTTCTCATAACAGCACTCAATAGTTGAACTAAAGTTGAACTATTGTCAGAATACCGTAACAATTATGCTCGAAACAGAGAAACTGTGCCTTTCACTACAGTTTTTTCTTATCAAGCCTATATGAGTTCGTCTACAGATTTGAGCAGGATTTCGATCAGTCCGCGCAAGAATTTGATTTCACTGCCGAGGATACACCTCCTAAAGTCTGAGTATTGCAGTGAATACGGGAGTGTTGGCAATGAAATTACAAATTGTGGATGCAGTTGATCTAAATCGAATTGCAGGCTTGGGGAGTTGTGCGAGTGCTGGCTATGGCAGTGGCGACAGTGGGAGACGATCTCATTAATTCTGTTTCTGTTCTGCAATGCTCATTGTCTCCCACCAGCGATTCAGCGGGAAGTAAACCACAGGTGCCCACAAGCTGCTGAGAATGGCAGAGCTCAGCGCAATAAATTGGTGATACGTCCAGATGTCGGAGAGCGATCGACCGCCTGAAACGCTAAATTGTAGCGCCGTGATCGTCTCCGAAACCACTGCCATCAAGAAAACAATCAGCGCCACTGAAATAAAATCTTCTTGGACATAGCGCTGCTTTTGCAGCTTTGCGGTCAGCGCCCCCACCACAATCAATCCAAGCGCATGAGTAGGATGGGATGAAGACATTCCATCTTGTAGTAACCCTAAAATTAATCCTGCCATCGCCCCTTGCCAGACGACGCGCTTAACACTCCATGCCACAACCCAAATTAAAAGCCAGTTCGGGCTAATTCCCGCTAATTCCATTCCAGGCAATCGTAGCGGGAGCAACAGCAGACATAACCAGACCGATCCCACCGTGATCGCGCCGTTGAGGAGTGGGCGAGCGATCGGATAGGTATCCGTGAATTTTGCGATCGCACGAAGAGTCATGGCGTAGGGCTGGGTAAGGCGGTTGGAGAAGGCGAAGCGGAAGATCCCTCAGGTGCAATCGTTGCCTCTGGCAAGGGTGATGCTGCGGGTTGTGGAGCAGGTTGAGAAGTTGCAAGGGCGGGTGTATGTGGATAAATGATTGCCCACTCTAAATAGTTGATTGGAGCAGCTAGCTCGATCGTGGCTTCAGGAGCAGGGCTTTTGGTGAGATCAACCGATTCCACTCGTCCAACTGGAATTCCTGCTGGAAACAACTGGCTAAACGAAGAAGTAGTAACCACATCGTCTTTGCGAACATCGGGGACTTTTTCAAAAAATTCCACCACTGCCCGATTTCCCGTTTTACCGCGCAGGTATCCCATAAATCGACTGCGGCTAATTACCACACCCACATGACTTGATGGATCGCTCAGCAGAAGAACGCGGCTTGTACTCGCGGTCGTCTGCGTCACTCGCCCAACAAGTCCTCCTGGACTCAGAACAACAGCCCCTTTTTTGACTCCATCATTTGTGCCGCGTCCAAGCGTCACTTGTTGCCACCAGTGGTCTGCGCTACGCCCGATCACAGGTGCCGGAATCCCTTTCACTGGCTTCGATCGAGCCAGTCCCAGTAATTCTTCTAATTTCTGATTTTTGCTCTCTAGCTCAATCAACCGCTGGCGCAGTTCGTTATTTTGAGCGGTGGCTAATTGTTCGGGTAAAACAGGCTTGGACTGAAATGGCCGGGTAAACCATTGATAGGTTTCCATCACAAAGCCAGCTTGAGTCTGCCGAACTAAGAGTGCCGTTCCTAGTCCCAGGGTAGCAAGAGTAAATGGGACTCCAAAGCGATCCCACCAGCGGCGCAATTCGTACATTCAGCATTCTCAAGGGATAGACTGCATAGCAAACTGAGTCTTACCAATGCAAGACTTTACACAATTTCCACGCTTTGATGCGCCCGATCAGGACAACTAGCGGGGCGGACGAGTGCTGAAGACGCGCTCTAATTGCTTAAAGTTTTCTAACACGCGACCTGTCCCCAGCACAACACAACTGAGCGGATCGGCGGCAACGTGAACCACAATTCCGGTTTCGTGACTGATTAGGGTATCTAGTCCTTTGAGCAATGCGCCACCCCCTGCCAGCATGATTCCTCGATCGATAATGTCTGCGGCAAGTTCCGGGGGGGTTCGCTCTAGCGTGCGCTTGACGGCATCGACAATCACCGAAAGCGGCTCTGACATACTCTCGCGAATTTCAGGTCCTTTAATCGTCACGGTTCGCGGCAGCCCAGACAGCAAGTGCAAGCCCCGGACTTCCATCACTTCTTCATCAGCAGCACTCGGGTAGGCAGAACCAATTTGAATTTTGATTTCTTCGGCGGTGCGTTCCCCGATCACCAGGTTGTGAACCTTTTTCATGTACTGAACGATCGCATCGCTCAATTCATCCCCTGCGACTCGTACCGACTCGCTCAAGACTGTTCCTTGCAAACTCAGAACCGCAACTTCAGTCGTGCCTCCACCGATATCGATGATCATGTTTCCGGTCGGTTCTGCTACGGGTAATCCCGCCCCGATCGCGGCAGCAACAGGTTCATCGATCAAATACACTTCACGCGCTCCGGCTTGTGAGGCTGCTTCCATGACCGCACGACGCTCGACTCCAGTGACTCCACTGGGAATACCGATCACAATGCGGGGCGAAACGAGCGCTTTGCCTTCGTGGACGCGCTGAATGAAGTGCTTCAGCATCAGCTCAGCCGTATCAAAGTCAGCAATTACACCGTCACGGAGGGGGCGCAGAGCGACTACGTTTCCGGGTGTGCGACCCAGCATGCGTTTGGCATCTTCACCTACGGCTAGTGGAACTTTATCGGTTTGGTCGATCGCGACAACGGACGGTTCAGATAAAACAATGCCTTTGCCAGATACGTAGACTAGGGTGTTAGCGGTACCGAGATCGATACCCATGTCCCGCGAGAGGGAGAAGCGACTGAAAAGACCCACTAGATTCCTGCCTCTTAAAGTGTAATGAGTATGCTGAAGATTGCAATGCTACGCAATGATGTCAGTCGATAGTGGATCTTATTATAGTTTCCACCCTGAGTCTAGGGGCATTTCCGAAGAATTACCTAGCCGTGAGATGAAATTCACCAAAAGCGATCAAGTCTTCGTTTAGGCAGCAAAATCGATTAACATAGAGGCGATCGGTAAATAGAGTACAGGTGAACTATGAGCTTAAATGTCGTGACGCTGGTTGGACGGGTTGGCGGGGAACCTGATGTCAAGTATTTTGAGTCGGGCAGCGTTAAATGTCGCTTGACGCTGGCGGTGAATCGACAAACAAAAAATAGTGACCAGCCCGATTGGTTTAATTTGGAGCTTTGGGGCAAGCAAGCGGATGTGGCAGCAAATTATGTTCGCAAAGGCAGCTTGATTGGAGTTAAAGGATCGCTGAAGCTGGATACCTGGACAGACAAAAACACGGGAGCCGCCCGATCGAGTCCTGTGGTTTTGGTTGATCGTTTGCAGCTTCTCGGCTCAAAGCGCGACAACGAAGGTGGAGATACTTCCGCTTACGAAGAAGATTTCTAGAATCTCTGGGCGGGGAGTCTTCCCCGCTAAATCCCTGGAGATCGTCCCGGTAATCGGTCTCGCAGTTCTCCTCTACGTTTGTCCATGCGCTCCGCAAATTTCTGCCGCTGCTCTATACTCAGCACATTTCGGATCTCTAACATGCTGTTGAACTGAGCATCTGCGACCTTGGCTCTCAGATCTTTGACTTGACGATATTTTTCTTGGATCTGAGCATCGGTTGCAGTTCCCGCCATCAGAGCGCGGAGTTCTTGCTGTGCTTGGCGAGCAGCGTTTCGATCGTTACTTAACTCATCCCGATAGCGCGATCGGATCTGCTGAATCTTGGTCATTTGATCGGCTGAAAGATTCAGTTCACGCATCAATCCTCCGTCGCCTCTACCGGGACGATCGCGCATTGAACGATCGGGAACTTGGGCAATCGTTTCGGTGAGACGATCTTGTCGGAAATCTACCGCCCGTAATACTGCTGCACTTCCAACTAATACTAAAACTGATGAAGTTGCAATCAGGGCAACACGACGCAACATAGTACTGAACTCCTAATTAGTAGAATCGACCAGCGCAAGGTAATCAGAATTGGTATCGCTAGTTCCGTCTAAAACCGTTGACCAGCTACTTTCCATAAAGGCTTCCAGGGTTGCAGCATCGGGTGAAGGCGATCGAACAGGTTGAGCAATCATCACACCAATAAAACTTGCTGCAATTCCCGCAGTAAATAAGATGAGCGGACGAGAAACGCGACGCTTTGGCAAAGATTGAATAATTCGATCTTCTAAATCCGGTGCTGCAGCAGGCGGTGAAGATCGATGCTGCCGAAGAAACTGAGCGAGATCCTCGTCATCTTGGGAAAATGGCTTCATAGTTGGACTCCTTGACGATCGAGAAATTGGCGCATTGCCCCACGTGCATGAAATAACCTTGATTTCACTGTACCAACCGGAATTTCTAAAATATCAGCGACTTCTTTTTGCGGCATTCCTTCCAAGTCATGCAGCACTAGAATCGTGCGATGGTCGAAGCTCAATTCCTTCAAGCCGCGCATGACAATATCTTCGTAGTGCATCTGCATCAGATCGGGGGCATCTTGCTGGGTGGGGGCGTGTTGGGTCAGGACTTCGAGGCGCGATCGGCTTTTTGCTGCCGCTTGGCGGTAATCGGATGCCACATTCCAGACAATTCGATACAGCCAAGTGGAGAACTGGGAATTTTGGCGAAACTTGGGTAAGCCTTTCCAAACCCGCAAGAATACTTCTTGAACCAAATCATCGATCGCGTGAGGGTCGCACAGTTGGTAGAGCAATGCCCGGACGCGATTTTGATAGCGTCTGTAGAGGCGGCGAAAGCTTTGAGTATTTCCCGCAATGCTGTCTTTGATCAGTTCGCGATCGCCCTGATCGGCAAAATTTGAGGGAGAATCGTCTGCTTGCACCGGGAATATAGAACCTATCCAAGAAATTTCTGCCGTAGTCACTGACCGAGTGCCATCTATTCAAGATACTGTTTAGACGGCAACGGGTTTAGAAAGGTTCAATTAACCATTGCTGACTCAAATTGAAATGAGTAATCTTGTACAAGAAATAGTTTTGGCAGGATTTTGGTCGCGGCGTATTGATGAGACCCATCACTTAGTTTATGCAGTATTTATGCAGTAGATGACGAGCCTTTAACCGTAATTTCTTGCCGATATTACTACGCCGATTGAGAAGTTCTAATAACTCTGCTGCTCGGATTGATTCAGATAGCATAGGATCGATGAGAAGAAATCACTCCTTTTGCTTATGTCTGCGTCGTCTCAAGTCGTTTTAATTACGGGTGCATCGGCGGGAATCGGAGCCGCACTCGCGCAAACGTTAGCCGATCGCTTGCCCAACGTCCGATTGATTCTGGCGGCTCGGAGCATCGATAAATTAGAAAAAATCGCCGATCGTATTCGTCAGTCTGGAGTTGAAGTTCTCGTTGTCGCAACGGACATGGGACAACCGGATCAGGTCAAGGCGCTGGCACAAACGGCGATCGACAAGTTTGGGCGCGTAGATGTACTGGTGAATAATGCGGGTTACGGACAGATGGGGCCTGTTGAGTTGATTCCGATCGAATCCGTTCAGCGACAGTTTCAGGTAAATGTGATCGGGGCGATCGGACTGATTCAAGCCTTAATTCCGGTGATGCGCGATCACGGCGGCGGCAAAATTATTAATGTCAGTTCGCTCGGAGGTCGGATTGCGTTTCCGTTTGGTGGATTGTATAGTGCTTCTAAGTTTGCGCTGGAATCGCTGAGTGACAGTCTGCGGCGAGAATTAGAGCCGTTTAACATTCGAGTCAGCGTGATCGAACCGGGACCGGTCAGCACAGAATTTTTTGATGTGGTCGAGCGTGAAGTTCATAGCACTATCCCCGATGGGAAAAATACACCCTATCGAGCCGCATTTGAGCAACTGAAAAACTTAGATAAAATTACAAAACGTCAGGCTTGGAGTTCAGAGCGGGTCGCGACTGTGATCGCGAAGGCGATCGTTGCCAAATCTCCCCGCTCTCGATACATCGCAGCCACTGCGGGCGGCTTGACTATATTTATGATGACAAAGGCACTTCCCACATGGATCGTCGATCGCTTTTGGCAAAGATTCTACGGCATCGATCGCGTTGCCAAGGAATGGAAAACTCGTCACCGTCAGCCCTCCCTGTAATGGATCTCCTCGAATATCAAGCCAAAGATTTGTTCCGCGAAGTCGGCATTCCGGTGCTGCCTTCGCAATGTATCGAGCGTCCGACCGATCTCAAAGCGCTGAAAATCCCGTATCCGATCGCGCTCAAATCTCAAGTCTATGTGGGTGAGCGTGGACGGGTTGGGGGGGTGCGGTTTGTGTCGAATACGATCGACGCGATCGCAGCGGCGTATTCAATTTTTAATCTGCCAATTATGGGGGAATATCCCAAAGTCTTGTTGGCAGAAGCAAAGTATGAGGCGCAGCAGGAGCTTTATCTCGCCGTTGTTCTCAATCAATCAATTCGACGACCTGTGATTCTGGGATCGACAAAAGGGGGAATCGATGTGCAAACGGCGATCGACGAAATGCAGCACGTCATCATTGATCAAGAATTCTCCTCGTTTTATGCGCGACGCTTAGCGCTGAAAATGGGACTACAAGGGAACCTCATTAACGCTTTCAGTGAGATTGTTGAGCGACTGTATCGCCTGTTCATCGACAAAGACTTAGATTTAGTTGAAATTAATCCACTCGGCGTAAGTGCGACAGGTGAGCTAATGGCACTCGACGGGAAAATCACCGTCAATGATGCCGCTTTGGGTCGTCATCCTGCGTTAGCTGCTCTCGATCCCCGTCCTCGCAAGTTTGGCATCGATCGCTTACCAGAGTCGTTAACGACGATCGATCCAGAGGGACAGATTGCGATTTTGTGCAACGGAGCCGCTTTGACAATGACAACGATGGATATGATCGCTCAAGCAGGCGGAAAATTACTGCACTATGTCAATATCGGCAGTGACACGCACCACAACTGGCAACCCGAAACGCTGTGCGATCGACTAGAGCAAGGTTTATCGTTGCTATCAAGAAATAAGCAAGTTAAAGCGATATTAATCAACATGGTGAGCGGAACGGTCAAGAGCGACCAAGTTGCAACCGCGATCGTTCGCTTTCTGCGTCCGCCTGCGCCGACAAGAGCCCTTAGTAACAAAGAAGATCTTAGAATCAGTCGGGGCGCTCCATCACCAAAGTTGGTTGTGCGGCTATTGGGTACGAACCTAACCGAAGCAAAAGAGCAACTCTCGGTCACTCCAGCCATTCTGATCGATGATTTGGATAGTGCGATCGCGCAGTTAATTGCTCTTGCGAAAAAACGAGAGAGTTAAGCGCTCTTATCTATTCTTAGCCAAAATATAATCAGGTAATTCTACTGATTTTTCTAGACAAAATTAAGTTGCATTTGTTGATTTTGGCAAATCTAAGGATTTCCAATCTCGCTGCGCCTTCTATAATTTGAGAAATAGCCAAAGTTTGCCTGTTCTAGCACTCGGCAAAAAGATAGATTCAAATTCAATTTGCTCACTGTTCGGTAAGTCTTACAAAAGACGAATACGTACCCGCTCGTTTCAACAATTTGGGCAGGTTGCATTCGTCGAAACTGACCGTTTATATTCCTAGCAAAAGGCTCACTTTGAACAGTAACCAACGTCATCCCTCGGAATGATTTATTTATCCCTTGCTTACCTACCTTCTTATGAATTTTACGCCAGCTAGCAAAGTCATTGTGCAGGGCATCCTAGAGCCATTGGGAAAACTCTATGCACCACTCATGCAGCAGTATGGCACACAAATTGTCGCAGGTGTGAGTCCGGGTCATGGTGGGCAGACGCTTGCAGGGATTCCAGTGTTCGATATGCTCGAACAGGCATTACCAAAGGTCGGTGGGGCAGATACAACAGTAATTTTTTCGCCACCTTATGCCGCGTTGGATGCAGCGCTCGAAGCAATCTCGGTTGGCATCCGTCAGATTGTTCTCGTCAGTCACGGAATCCCCCCACTTGATATGGTACATCTGATCCGCAAAGCTGAGGCAACTGAAACCTTGATTGTGGGTCCAAATAGTCCGGGTGTGATTGTACCGGGACAAGTGCTGCTAGGGATTCATCCGCCAGAGTTTTACCGACCGGGTGAGATCGGGCTTGTGAGCCGCAATGGAACGCTCACGTATGAAGTGGCTTGGACGCTGACACAGGCGGGGTATGGACAATCGATCGCAGTGAGCTTAGGAGGTGATCAGATCGCTGGTTCCACGTTTCCGCAGTGGCTTCAGATCTTGGACGAAGATGATCAGACTGATGTGATTGTGCTGGTTGGGGAAATTGGCGGGGACTTTGAAGAAACCGCAGCCCGATATATTGCAGAAGCGATCGACAAACCTGTGATTGCGTATGTAGCTGGTCGTAGCGCTCCCCGAAATCGCCGCATGGGACACGCGGGCGCAATTATTGATTTACAGGCTGCGAATGTTGGGCCTGATTTGGGAACCGCAGAAAGCAAGGTTGCAGCCTTTAAACGTGCAGGAATCCCAGTGGCTGAACGCCCTTCTGAGATTCCTGAAATCATGAAACGAATTTTGAAAACGCCTGTGCGAGAAGTAATCTAGCGAAATTATGCCTCGGTTGCTTTTGCCAGTTCCGCGGGTTTTACAAATCCCGCATAAGCCGCGAGTACAGCCGTTAGAGCGTTAAACCAAACGTTGTTACCGTAGATTGGCATCAGACCAAAGGTGGTATTAGTTGCAGGAATCAAGCCGAACAGCACGATCGCGGTGTAAGCGATTGCAAAACCTTGGTTATAGACAAGCGAACCGCTGAAGCTAGTTGCTGCGGCAAGTCCCAACAAACCAACAACGATATGCACTGCATTATGCACATAGTTGGTCGGGAACAATCCAAATAAGTGACCGTAACCATCCGAAGAAGACAGGCGAGGAATATAGACATCACCCGTTACAGGGGCACTTCCAGGTAGTGCCATGAATTGAGGAAGAAATCCAGCGATTCCGATCGTTAGAAAAGTAATGCCAAGAATGAGGGCAACTACCTTTTCTAGGTCTGCTAGGCTTTTGAAGGAGATTTTAAATTTGTCTTGCATGATAGTGTTGTGGGTTCGATGAGTAGTCGTAAGCAAAAATGTTGCTTATAGTTTTCATTGAACTATGTTCTACATGAAAGAAATCTGCCGAAAGACTATTACTTTCACAAAACCTGCTGAATACGAAAAAACTGCTTTCATCTGTCTCAAGCAGCATTCTGAATTTTTTCATTTCCGACATAATAGAGCGCAAATTGAAGGTTTGCTGGGCTATGAATGACGGGATTGAGTTACTGCGATCGCATCGAGATCGGCTATTTGAATTAATCGATCGATTTTCTGAAGCGACTGTATTAGTGGTCGGAGATTTGACGCTGGATGAATTTCTCAATGGGGAAGTCGAACGAGTATCACGGGAAGCTCCGGTGCTGATTCTGCGCCACGAAGAAACGCAGCAAATTCCGGGCGGCGGCGCGAATGCAATCTATAATTTTGCCCGATTGGGAGCGACAGTTAAAGCAGTGGGACTCCTCGGAAAAGACATTCAAGGGCAAGCACTAGCACAACTGTTAGAAGCAGCAGGAGTCGATATAGAAGGGGTTGTTTGGGAGGTCGATCGACCCACTGTAACCAAAACTCGAATTACAGGACACTCGCGCCAATCGGTCACTCAGCAGATTGTGAGAATTGATCGTAAATCGAATGCGTTACCCGCGCTTGAACTTCAGCAGCAGTTAGCCGCTTATATTCGCGATCAGATTGATCACGTTGATGCGATCGTCTGCTCTGATTACGGCGATGGGACGCTAACGCAACCGGTGATCGAAGCAGCATTAGAGCATTCAAGAACGATCATTGATTCGCAAAAGCAGATTCCGCGTTATCAGGATGCAATGATTTTTACGCCTAACTTACCCGAAGCAGAGTTAGCCGTTGGATATGCGATCAGTGATGCTGCATCGCTGTCTAGAGCAGGGCGAGATTTACTACGATTAACGCACGCGCAATACATTCTGATCACCCGTGGTGAACAAGGGATGACATTGTTCGATCGTTCCGGCAACGAACAGCATATTCCCGCTTTCAATCGCACAAAGGTTTTTGATGTGACTGGAGCCGGAGATACGGTGGTCGCTGCGTTAACACTCGGATTAATTGCAGGCGCAACGGTCTGGGAAGCAGTGGTGTTAGGCAATTTAGCAGCAAGTATTGTGGTGAGACGATTCGGAACGACAACGACAACGACAACGGAGATGAAAACGGCATTAGAAACGCTGATTGAGAGATCGGAGCTTGAAGTCGTAGCATTCAACAATTACTAAATCTCGCGTAATAAGGGAATATCGAAGCATCGTTTGGTGCAGTTGTGACTTGTTCGATCTTTTAACATCAATTCGCCTTATTAGGGTTAGAGGATTGTTGAAGGTTAGAGTTCTCATTCTCATTGGGGTCAAAAATTTCATCGTCAATCGCGCCTCGCACCGAAAAAGCTTGTTGCGGAATGGCGATCGAGATTCCTGCCGCATCCAGCGCTCGCTTTAATCGCTTCCGAAATTCGCGCCCCACATACCATTGCTGCAACGGTTGAGTTTTAATCCAAATTCGGATTGTGACTCCTTCATTGCTGATATTTTCAACTCCTAAGACTTGGGGTGTTTCTAATATTTTGGTTTGCCAGTTTGGATCGTGGCTAATGTCCTGTCCAACTTTTTCGATTAAGTGAATCGCCTGATCCACATCGGCATCAAACGCGATCGCAATCGATAAATCAACCCGCGACCAATCCTTTGAAAGATTCTCAACGATCGAAATTGCACTGTTTGGAATCGTAATTAATCGCCCTTCTGAATTGCGAATCTGCGTAATCCTTAAGCTAATTGATTCAACAAATCCCGTCATCGTTCCAACTTGGATCACATCTCCGACTGCGTACTGATCTTCCAACAGAATCAGAAATCCATTAATCACATCCTTAATTAAGTTCTGCGACGCTAAAGAGATGCCAAGTCCAATAATTCCCGCACCTGCTAACAATGGCAAAACTTGGATCCCAAGAATCGATAAGATTGTAATCAAACTAATGCTGACCCAAATCAGTGTAGATAACCCTTTGACAACGCGGGAGAAAGTCGAGACACGCAGCGCCACTCGTTGAGAAACATCCGGAGTAGATTGCTGGGGAATATCAAGCGCAATAAAGAGACGATCGATTAATAGTTCACTAAATCGAATCGCTAGATAGGTTAAAACAATAATTCCTAGTACCTTCAACGGAGTTGAAAGCACAAGCGGCTGAAGCGATCGCGTTTGCGGAAACAGCCCTAAAATCGTATATCCACCCGTTGCCCAAATGATGAGCTGCACAAGCTGAAGCGATCGACGGCGCACATCTTTCATGGTGCGTTGCTGACGATTTGCTAACTGTTGTTTCACCATCAACTGAGTGCGAGAACTCGCCATTTCAGGCGTATTGGGTGGCAATTCAGAGAGAGATAATGCTTCGCTGTGCTGGTGTCTTTGATGGCTTTGGAGGTAAGCTTGCAAACGAGAAACCAGCCAACTTAAAGCAACCATACCCAACAAAATCGCGCTCGCCTTCCCTGCCTGTTGTGCAATAAATTCAGGCTGCCGTTCGCGCTGTGCCTGAATCAGACCGTCCCGAATGATTTGCGTCAGACTTTCTGCATAAGTCGTCAGTTCTTGTCCTTGCAGTTGAGCATCCAGCGTGGTCACAGTCATGAGATACTGCCGATTCACCGTAATTATAGGCAGATTACTGCTGGTGTCGATCGTAGCGGTAACTTGCGGTGCAGCCGCGCTGGTTTGATTTGCGAGGCGCTGTAGCGTTGCTTCGATGCCTTGCACTCGGACTTGAAGCGCGCTGCTTTGGTTCGGCTGACTTGCTCCACTGTTGGCTGGAACCGCAATCTGAAACAGTTCTCGTCCATCTAGACGGACTGGAGCCGTTCTGACCTCGGTATTGCTAAATTGCGGGAGTTCCAGTTTTGGACTCGGTAGAACAGGATTCTGCGCTAGAGCCGAAGAACTCAACATCAGTAAGATGCTTAAGACAACCGTGAAGATAAACCTGCGCGATCGCAATTCACACCTCCTTTTGATTTATCAGTCGAGGATTCTAGCGAAGCGGCTGTAGCGATCATCTCTCCATTGCGGTAGAAGTGCAAAAACAAACGCCTCCTGAAGATCTTCAGGAGGCGTAAGATTTCAACCGATAGACCTAAACGGCGATGGGTTGACGTTGTTCTGTCCAGCGTCCGAGGGGTTTACCGACGATCGCGAGCTGCTTCATCAATTGATCAAACTGATCCGGGGTGAGCGATTGCGGCCCATCCGACAAGGCTTTCTTCGGATTCGGGTGAACTTCGATCATCAGCGAATCAGTTCCCGCAGCAACCGATGCCATCGCCATTGCAGGAACGTACTCAGCGCGTCCGGTTCCGTGACTTGGATCAATCATGATTGGCAGGTGGGTCAACGTTCTGAGAACGGGGATCGCTGCGAGGTCTAAAGTATTTCGGGCGTATTCGCGATCGAATGTCCGAATTCCGCGTTCGCACAGAATTACATTCGGGTTTCCGGCAGCAAGGATGTATTCTGCTGCCATCAGCCAGTCTTCGATCGTCGCTGCCATTCCCCGCTTGAGCAGAATCGGCTTGTCTTGAGCGCCAACTTTCTTCAACAGCGAGAAGTTTTGCATATTGCGTGCGCCGATCTGAATCACGTCAGCTACTTCTGCCAACGGTTCTAGATCTGCGGCATCCATTAATTCTGTAATAATCCCCAGTCCGGTCGCTTCACGTGCTGCTGCCAGCAAACCGAGTGCGCTTTCTCCGTGTCCTTGGAATGCATAGGGAGAAGTCCGGGGCTTGAATGCGCCACCTCTAAGGAATTGTGCGCCTGCTGCTTTGACTCGACGAGCAGTTTCAATGATCATCTCTTCGTTCTCGACCGAGCAAGGGCCTGCGACCGTGACGATCGGGTGATTCTCACCGATGTAAACGACACCATTCGGGGTTGAAATCGGAACTTCGCTGGCTTCACCGTGGCGATACTCGCGGCTTGCCCGCTTGAAGGGTTGCTCAACTCGTAAAACCTGCTCGATCCAATCGCTGGATTCTTGAATTTGGAGTGGCTCCATCTCAGCCGTGTCACCGACCAAGCCAATCACGACTTTATGCTTTCCAACGATCTTTTCGGGAGAGAGTCCCCAAGTCGAGAACTCTTCGGTGAGGCGGGCGATTTCGGCTTCCGGGGAGCCGACTTTCATAACCACAATCATGTTAAACGTTCCTGCTGAATGTGTTGATTCTTGTGCCGATCGAGCAGTGAACTGCCCGGATCAGTCTGCTGTCAATTAATCGTACCGTACTCGATCGAATCCCTAATTCTGGCTGCGTTTTTGGCGCTGCTGCTCGCGGGCTTCTTTCCAGGCTCCGGTCAGTCGTCCAAAGTTGGTCGAGAATTCGCTGGCTCCAACAATTCCACCGACGCGATCTTCGTCCCACGAGGCTGAGAGAATGCCGTAGGACAATCCAACCACCCCTAACCCAAAAAAGAGCATACTCACAAGCACAACCGCAGTATTCGGCAATTTGTAAATGCCTTGGGTCACGATGAAATAACTGACCACAAATGTAGCGATGCCCAACGTCGTCGGAACGCCGCAAAAGAAGGCCATCCGCCGCGCCATCCGCCGACTGACCACTTCAGGGACAGCGAGATCTTCGCGGCTGGGAGCGGGGGCCTGAGCCTTTTTCGGAGAAGATTTGGGGCGCTTCTCGATTAGAGCGGGCTTTGCTTCTTTTGCGGGAGTTTTCGCGGGTTCGGGCGCGGGTTTTGCGGATGACTTCGCTTTCTTGCGTCCTGGCTCGAATGGAAGTCGCTCTGAGTTGGGATCAGGGGCGTTATCGGGCATGGATTTAACCCCGGATACCAAGACGGGTAATCAGAGCACGATAGCGATCGGCATCACCTTTCTGGATGTAGGCAAGAAGGCGCTTGCGCTGACCAATCATTTTCAGCAGTCCGGTGCGGGAAGCGTGGTCTTTTTTGTTGCTTCTGAGGTGCAGGCTGAGCTTGTTGATGCGCTCGGTGAGCATTGCCACTTGCACGTCTGCCGATCCGGTGTCGGTTTCGTGAACTTGATATTGGCTAATAATTTCTTGTTTGCGTTCTTGTACCAGTGCCATTGAGAGTTTGTCCTGAATTGCGATGAATACGGCAGTTTTTAATATTATCACAGCAATTCGGGGGAGCGGTAAGGGAAATTTTGGGGAAATAGGGTCTTTCCCCGACTCCATTATTGACTCAACAGAACTTTGGCGCTGAAACTTGGCAGATCGAGCGCGACTCTCCCCTCATTCACTTCGATTTCGCTGCCATCGCTCCAGTCCTGCCAACAGCAATCGATCGGAAGATTCTCGATCGCATAGTTCTCATAAGTTTGGTCAGAGAAATTTGCGACCACGATCACCCTTTCGCCGTCATTGTTCCAGCGCACATACGCCAAAACTTTATCGTCTAGATGCTCGAAGAAAAATTCGATATTGTCAGTGCGGAGCGAGGATTTTTCGTGACGGAGGGCGATCGCTCGTTTGTAGAACTCAAACAAATCGCGATTGTGGTCGAGCAACGACCAATCTAATTGGTTCGGCTCCAGAGTTGTTTGCGTTTTGTGGGTGGCTTGTCCGAATTCATCACCCATCCAGATCATGGGAATACCCGGAGCAGTAAGCTGAAGAATCACGCCGAATTTGACGCGATCGAAAGCAGGCTGATCAAAAATGCCAACATCGCCCAGTTCAACAATCATGTGTTCGCGATCGTGTGTTGCTAGATAGTTAATCACTGAGGTTGCGCCAGCGTACCCTTGTTGACGAGCATCGATCGCTTTCTTGAGTTCCTCTAAATCGACCGATTGACCGATAAGCGCGTCTTTCAGGAAGTAGCGGAAGCTTTCATGCCAGCAAGCATCAAACACACCTTTGGGGCTGCAAACCTCACTGGTATCAGGAATATGCTCTGCAATCTGATAAAAAGGCTTATCTTTAATTTCAATTTGCTGAAATAACCAGCCAAAGAATTCATAGTTTGCGATTTGGCGCACGGCATCATAGCGAATACCATCAATGTGATACTCGCGAATCCAGAATTGCACTACATCGCGAACAAAATTCCAGGTCGGTCGAATGTTGCGATCGCTGTCGTAATTTTCGTAGCTCAGCTCAGGCCCCCAATAGTTTGCATCATCTTCGGGATAATGCCGATCGTGGTAGTACCAATAGTCACGATCGATCTTTAACAACGGGCTTTCTTCATTTGTGTGATTGAAAATGCAATCAATCAAAACGCGAATTCCGCGCCCGTGACATTCATCGATCAAGCGTTTAAAGTCTTCGGGTTTGCCGTAGCTGCTTTCAAGTGCGAAAAAGTGAAGCGGCATATAGCCCCAGCGATAGTCGCCATCGTATTCGGTAACGGGCATGAGGGCGATCGCATTAATGCCCAATTCGCTTAAATGATCGAGCTTGTCTAAGACCTGCTTAAACTTAGTGGGATCAGAGATATCAGTGCCTTTTCCGCAGAAATCTGCAATGTGCATTTCGTAGAGAATCACATCGCGATTTTCGGGAAGCGGTTGACGATCGTGTTGCCAGGTATATGTATCTGAAATGCGTTGTCCGTCTTTTACTCGTACAACTCCATTTTCTGTTTTACGATCCATCTCCGTCATGTATGGATCATTTGTCTCAACCCACTGTCCTTGCAAGGCGGGACTGTTTGATTTTACGCGCAGTTTGTATTGATATTGCCCATCTTCGAGATTGACTTTTACCCGAAAAAACCCATCTTCGCCCTTCTGCATTGGGATATCTTCTTGAGTGAAAGAACCAACGAGATGAACCGCTTCGTTGCGTGGGGCGAACACATTAAATTCGATCGGGCTACTCATAAAAATAAATGGTAAAACTGTTTTGTCTGAAAAGTATTACTGTTCTGAAACTGTTCGTACATCTGACTGCTGAAGGACTTTCGCCGACTTGCTAACTATCCCCAGATAGATCTTCTATCAACAGGCAGAGATCAAATAGTTCGCATCCATAGTAATATAGAAAGCCATTTGATCCTTGAATTTGTCCTTACGCTCCACGCCCGATCGTATCTAGACCTTAGTGGCTAAACTAATGAACGGCGAAGAAACTAATCGAGATCTGACGCTTCAGACTTCTACCGAAACCCCTCCAGAACGAAAACCTCCTCGTTGGCGACGATATTTGGTTCCTGCTTTAATTGGAGCTGCGATCGTCGGCGGATTGGGTTGGATTCTGTTTAATCGGCTGATTTTGCCGATCATGATTGCCAGTCAGATGAAACCGCAACCGACTCCGGTACCGCTTGCAAATCCGAAGGCAGCGACGATCGAAGATAGCTCTGACTATGCCGCCAGCCTCGATTCTCGTCAGTCGGTGACATTGCAGCCAAGGGTCTCCGGGCAAGTTGCAGCGATTTTTGTGCGACCCGGACAGCGAGTAGAGGCAGGGCAACCTTTGATTCAGATTGATTCCGCCGAGCAACGCGCCCAACTTGCGAGTCGGCAATCTGCAACACAAACCGCTCAAGCTGAGGTGGAATCGGCACGGGCAGATGTCGCTAGCGCGAGCGAAACCCTACGATCGCTTGATGCTCGACGCGCTACCGCCGAATCAAATGTGCAATTAGCGCAACAAGAATACACTCGCTTTGTGCAACTGCAAAAAGAAGGCGCAACCAGTCAGCAGGTCGTGGATCAGCGATTAAATGCGCTGCAAACGGCTCAAGCTGCCCTCAGAGAAGCCAGTGCGGATCTCGCTGCTCAACGTGCCGCCATTCAGCGGGCAGAAACGACCGTTGCTCGAAATCAGCGAGCCGTCGAACAGGCGCAAGCGAATACGGCTGAAGGCGCTGCCCAGTTACAAAATTTCACGATTACAGCACCGTTTGCAGGCACGATCGGGGACATTCCTGTGAAAGTGGGTGACACGGTGAGCAATACAACTCAACTACTCAACGTCACGCAAAACCAACAGTTAGAAATTCAGATTCAAATTCCTCTAGAGCGAGCTTCCGCGCTCAAGACGGGATTACCTGTCAAACTGCTAAACGAGAAAGACCAAGCGATCCAAACCGGACAAATTTCCTTTGTTGCACCGAACGTTGATCCGACGACGCAATCTGTACTGACGAAAGCGCGATTTGCCAATGTTGGAAATCTACGAACTTCGCAATTTGTCAGAGCGAGAGTGGTTTGGGCGACTCGTCCGGGTGTGCTAGTACCAACAACAGCAATTTCGCGCTTAGGCGGAAGAGATTTTCTGTTTGTCGCGGCTCCGTTTAATGCTTCAGGGTGTGAAGCGCCTGCTGCTCCTAGAGGAGGTGGAAAAATTGAAGTGACTCCCGATCAGTTAGTTGCAGCACAAAAGCCCATTCAGCTTGGCAGAATTATCGGTAACGAACAAGAAGTGCTAGAAGGAGCCACAGCCAACGATCGCATCGTAACTTCGGGAATTTTACAACTGCAAAACTGTGCGCCGATCGCAGATGCCGCACAGATTCAGCGTCCACCTTCACCTTAGTCAATGGCGCTAATTTATGATTTTCTCAATTTCCACGTTTTTCATTAAACGCCCTGTGTTTGCAACAGTGTGTTCAATCATGATCACGCTGCTGGGACTGGCTTGTATTCCGACCTTACCTGTAGCGCAGTACCCAGAAATTGCTCCGCCTCAAGTCAGTGTGACTTCGGCCTATGTGGGCGCAAATGCTGAAGTCGTCGAATCAACGGTCACGAATATTCTAGAGCGGCAACTGAACGGGATTAATGGTGTGAAATACATCAAATCCACTAGCGCCAACAATGGCGTGAGTCAGATTAATCTAACGTTTGACTTGGGGCGCGATCAGGATTTAGCTGCGGTGGATGTGCAAAACCGAGTGTCCACGGTGCAGTCGCGTTTACCTGCCCCTGTGGTGCAAACTGGAGTTCAAGTTGCTAAAACGAACAATAATTTTCTGTTAGCGATCGGGCTGTATTCCGAGCGAGACGAGGCGAAAAATCAGGATCTCTATGACGATCTTTACCTCAGTAACTATGCAGATTTGTATCTAGCAGATGCAGTTCGCCGGATTAAAGGTGTCGGTGAAGTTCAGATCTTTGGTGAGCGAACTTATGCACTGCGTCTCTGGCTTGATCCAGAGCGATTAGCTAGTCGAACACTCACGCCTCAAGATGTGATTGCTGCACTGCAACAGCAAAACATCCAGGTAGGAGCCGGACAAATCGGACAAGCTCCCGCAGCTCCAGGACAGCAGTATCAGTATTCGATCACTGCACAAGGACGACTCAAAGACACTGAGGAATTCAACAATCTAGTTATTAAAACTGCGGGGACTGGAACTTTAGTGCGGCTGAGAGATGTCGGTCGTGCAGAGCTTGGAGCCGAGAACTATGGTTCTTTGCTGAGATTTACAACCGAAGATCGGGTGACCCACCGAGGCGTAGGATTGGGCGTGAACCAACAGTTTGGCAGTAATGCGCTCGATGTTGCAAAAGCGGTCAAAGAGGAAATGCAAAATCTTTCGGCAAGCTTTCCGCCGGGACTGAAATATGAGATTGCATTTGACACCACAACCTTTATTGAAGCCGGTGCAAGAGAAGTTATCCGATCGCTGTTTGAAGCCATCATTCTAGTGGTGTTGATTCTATTTCTGTTTCTACAAGATTGGCGAGCTTCGTTTATTACCTCGATCGTGATTCCGATCGCATTTCTCGGTACGTTTATCTTTGTGAAACTGCTGGGATTCTCGATTAACACGCTCACATTGTTTGGATTAACACTGGCAACGGGATTAGTTGTAGATGATGCGATCGTAATCATTGAAGACATTACCCGACGGATTCAGGAGGAAGGACAGCGACCTTTAGAAGCTGCGATCGCATCGATGAACACATTGTTTGGTGTGGTGATTGCAACTTCATTGGTGTTGATCACTGTGTTTGTGCCTGTAGCTTTCTTTCCGGGAACAACCGGACAGCTTTATCGACAGTTCGCATTAACGATCGCATTTTCAGTTATAGTTTCAACTTTCAATGCGGTGACCTTTACGCCAATGCTGTCGGCATTGTTGCTCAGGCCCGGACAAACCAAAAGCAACAATTGGTTTTTCCGGCGAGTGAATTGGATCATTGATAAAACTCGTGAAAGTTATGGACGAAACCTCGATCGGGCGGTACGTCGAAAAGGATTGATTCTGGCACTGTTCGCAGGAGCATTGACGCTGACGTACTTTGTCTATAACTTTGTGCCTCAAGCGTTCATTCCAGATGAAGACCAAGGTGTGTTTATCACCATTGTTCAAGCCCCTGAAGGAGTTTCACTCAACTACACCGAGAAAGTTCTAGAACAAGCTGAGGAAATTCTGAAAGCACAGCCAGAAGTTGCTAACATCTTCGCGGTGGGTGGATTTAGCTTTAGTGGAGCAACACCGAACAATGGCTTGATTTTTACCACCCTCAAACCTTGGGAAGAAAGAACCGGAGCGAATCAATCACTAGAAGCTATCATTGGTGGCTTTTTCCCTCGACCAACCGGACTGTTTCCAAAAATGGCAGCTATTCAAGAAGCGGTAGTTCTGCCGTTTAACTTACCTGCGGTTCCGGGTATCGGTAACTTTGGTGGCTTTGAGTTTCACTTACAAGATCGCACGGGTTTAGGCTTTCCGGCTCTCGGTGAGACGCTAGGTAACTTTATGCAGCGTGCCTCTACTTATCCTTCGCCACAAAGTCCGAAAGTGTCTGGCTTGCGCCCGAACTTCAATGGCAATACACCGCAGATTGCCATTGAAGTCGATCGCGATCGGGCGAATCAACTCAATGTCTCGATTCAAGATATCTTCAGTACACTGCAAATCTTTCTCGGTTCTGCTTACATTAATGACTTTAACCAGTTCAACCGAGCGTATCGCGTGTATGTACAAGCTGACCAACAGTTTCGATCGAATCCTGAAGACATCAAGCGATTGTATGTTCGCAGTGCGGGTGCAAATGGTGAACCCGGACGCATGATTCCGCTAGGGAACTTAGTTAGAGTGAGCCAAAAGAATGGCCCTTCGATCATTACGCACTACAATCTGTTCCGCTCAGTGGAAATCAACGGCGCATCCGCACCGGGGTCAAGCTCAGGACAAGCAATTCAGGCAATGGAAGCGGTTGCAAAAGAAGCCTTACCCAAAGGGTTTGGGTTCGAGTGGTCAGGACTATCCCTCGAAGAAATTGAGTCAGGCGGTGCAGCACTCTTTATCTTTGGATTAGCGATCGTCTTTGTGTTCTTGACGCTTGCGGCACAGTACGAGAACTATGTTGATCCCTTTATCATTCTGCTGACTGTACCCTTGGCAATTTTAGGTGCATTACTGGCAGTGTTACTGCGGGGAAGCTCGAATGATGTTTACACTCAAATCGGCTTTGTCATGCTGATTGGGATGGCAAGTAAAAACTCGATTTTGATTGTGGAGTTTGCCAACGAAGAACGAGATCGCGGCAAAGGGATTGCGAGTGCAGTGATTGCCGCAGGGCAGGAACGACTGCGACCAATTCTGATGACCGCGATCGCAACGGCAATCGGGGCTGTGCCGCTTGTGATTGCGACGGGTCCTGGTGCAACAGCTCGACAATCCCTCGGAACTGCGATCGTCGGGGGGATGGCGGTGTCAACCTTCCTCAGCTTGTTTATTGTTCCAGTGCTGTACATTGTGATCAAGTCGTTTGAGGATCGGATTAAACGACCCTTGAGAACTGTGACGGTGAATGGCAGGACAGATCAGACTGTGGATGGTCATCTAAATGGTCATCCACACGATGCAACGAGCCGGGAAACTGCGGGGCAATTGAGCGATCAAGATAAGCACCCTTGAGGACAGCATTATCGAGAAGCAACTCGCAAAAATCTGGGCATTGCATAATAGAGGAAGAAATTGGGATCAGTTTTAATGCAATGCCCAGAATGTCAATCGACTCATATCCGTAAGAACGGAAAGGGAAGAGGTAGACAAAGTTACATCCGTTTCAGGTGTAAGCATCAATTCATTGATGGCTAATTTCGCTGCTGCTAGAGCAAATAATCGACAATTGCCAGACGATCTCAACGATCGCATTTTCGCTCGATCAACTCTCCGTTCTAGCGATCTCACTGCTCAACTTCAACTCGTTCGCCGACTGAAGCCATCGGTTGAACGTGAATGAGTGAAGCATGATCACATTTCATCATTACGGCATTTTGGCAACTTAAAAGTTTCGCAGCTTCACGGGCGGAACTGACTTCTCATTTTTTTGCAGCGGAACCCCTCTTCTCGCCGCTTCCACAAATCGGCTGACGCGAATTGGATCGATCGAATTCTCTCGCTTGCCCTGCCGCTTCAGCGAGCTTGACACAATTACACCATCTGCGACCTGCATCATTTGCGGCACATTTTCCCAATCTGCGCCGCTCCCCACAAATACAGGAGTTCCTTCAGCCGCATCCCGCGCTAATTCCAAGTCCTCTAGGTTAGGTGGATCGCCCGTTGCCCAGCCAGACAGAATCACTGCATCGGCTAATCCACGCTCGATCGTATCTTGTACCGCTGTGGTCAAATTCACCGATCCTAACGGACGAGCGTGTTTCACCAAAACATCTGCAAAAATTTTCACATCGCTGCCCAACTCGCGACGGTAGCGCATCAATTCATGAGCACGTCCTTCGATCAAGCCCTGATCCGTTGCCATAATGCCTGTCCAGACGTTGACGCGGATAAACTGCGCCTGCACACAAGAGGCAATTGCCAACGCACTCTGAGCATCATTCCGCAGCACATTGATCCCGATCGGCAACGTGATCATTTGCTGCAAGCGCTGAATAATCACAGTCATGGCGCTGACCACTGCCGGATCGACGTGATCTTTGGGAAACGGGGCATCAAAGAAATTTTCCACAATAATCCCGTCTACGCCGCCAGCGGCGAGGGCAGTCGCCTCTTGTTCGGCACGATCAAGAACGGTCTTCAAACTACCGCCCCAGCGCGGAGAAGTCGGCAGGGGCAGGAGATGAACCACCCCAATGATGGGGGTTTGGGTTTTGAATATTTGTTTTAAGTCCACAGCGCCTACGGGATCGGCTTTCTAAGCAACGTCAATATAGGAAATGATAACGCGATTCTGTAGGCGAAATGAAGGAAACTGGAAGGAGGAATTTGAAAAAACAGTTATGTTGCTGCATTTATCGACTTGGCAAGAAGTAGAGACGTATTTGACGCGATCGACGGGCATCATTGTTCCGATCGGTTCGACTGAGCAACATGGGCCGACGGGATTGATCGGAACGGATGCGATTTGTGCGGAGGCGATCGCCAAAGGGGTCGGGCAGTCGAGCGATGCCTTAGTTGCGCCAACGATCAATGTGGGAATGGCGCTGCATCACCTGGCGTTCCCCGGCAGCATGAGTTTACGGCCGAGTACGATGATTCTGGTGATTCGGGATTACGTTTCCGGTTTGGCGAAAGCGGGATTTCGCAAATTTTTCTTTATTAACGGACACGGGGGAAATGTTGCAACGTTAAAAGCGGCATTTTCAGAAACGTATGATTATCTATCGGATTCAGGAATTTCGCGCAGTGTTCAGTGTGTGGTGAGTAATTGGTATATGTGCGGCTCGGTGTATAAGCTGGCAAAAGAGTTATACGGGGATCAAGAGGGATCTCATGCAACGCCGAGTGAAGTTGCACTAACTCAGTATGTTTATCCCGAAGCGATTAAATCTGCGCCGTTGAGTGAGCCTGTGGCGAAGGGGCATCGAATTTATGGCGCGATCGATTTTCGCAATCACTACCCTGACGGACGCATGGGGTCGAATCCTGCACTTGCCACTCCCGAACACGGTAAACAATTCTATGAGTTGGCAGTCAAAGAAATTAGCAGTTCATATTTAGAGTTTTTAGCAACGGACTAACTTTTGGGCGGCCAGTCTTCATCTAACACAGAGTCGAGAGAATAAGGACAGTCGATCGAAAACGTCGGCTCAACCCAGGCATTGATATCCGCAATTTCGTGCAGGATCATTTCGTCAAAATGCTGTTAACGCGATTGAGCAAATCTTCCATGGGCATTGGCGGCAGTACAACGGTCGCGATCGCTTCGAGCAGCGGCGTATTTTCGGGCTGATGATTGATGACCACAATCGCAACTTTTTCCCGGAATCGCTTTAAGGGTGAAAGCTGCTCGATCGTGGATTGATCCAAGTCCAAAGCATGAAGCAAGAGTAAATCGATGCTTTGGGTATCGAGCTTTTGTAGGACATCTTGCCACGATCGCGCAATCATGCCGCGAAATCCAGCCGTTTGAAAGTATTGCATCACGGCTTGTAGCCAGTCTGAGCGCTTAGCTTCGGGAGAGCGCAACTTAGCAGAGTTGATCGCCAACACGAACGGTCGCCAAGCAAAGCCTGCTGCCACTTGAATCACTTGCAGCAGTGCGGAAGATTCTGCGCTTTCGTCAACGGGTGCTAAGCAAGGAAACACAGTTAATCCAGGCACTTGATTCGCGGCTTGTGCTGTCACCGGATCGAGCGTGACCAAGGGTAGCGAAGCTAGAAAACTACAGTCTCCTAATAGCTTCAGGTAGCCAATGGGGTCAGAGACCGCCGCATCGAGTAGCACGATATTCGGCTTCCAGACCTGTGCGAGCAGTTCGGCTTGCTCTAGATCGTCTGCTTCGACTACGCGGTAATTCTGGCTGTGCAGCAAAGCATTCAGATCAATCCCTGATCGATTTCCCAACCGATGCAGTTCCCCGTAGCGGGTTGGACTCAGCCGCAAAATCACGATGCTTTGGGGCAGTGGCTCCACGATCGGCGGCACCGATACCTCATCGGGCGTGAGTTGGTTGAGGACTTGCTGAAGCGCTTTCTGCACGATCGGCAATGCTACAAATCCATCGGCTTGATTGCGGTAGGCTTGATCGCGATCGCCACGAGTTCCCGTCACAATCACCGGAATCTCTCGCGTTTCAGGCTCAGCTTTCAGCAGCGTCAGCACGTCCCAACCGGAGAGCGTCGGCAACAGCGGATTGATAAACATTGCACAAGGCTGTAAACGACGGGCTTTTTCGATCGCTTCGGTTCCCGATCGCGCAATCACCACGCGGTATCCTAGCTCGGCAAGCTGTTCTGAAAGCAGTTCGATCGACTTCACTACGGCTTCGACGACTAGAACGAGGCGATTGCTGCTCGATTTCGGGCGAGAAACAGCAATGCGATCGGTGGGATGCGGATGAGTGGGCGGCAGCAGAAGCGTAAATTCGCTGCCCTGATCCTCCTTAGACACAAACGAGACATCGCCACCGTGCAGCCGTGCTAAACGCTGCGTCAGCACTAATCCCAATCCAGCTCCTTCAAATCGACGAGTCATCGGATTCTCAAGCTGCTGAAACTTCTGGAAAATTAAATGCTGCTTTTCAGAAGGAATCCCAATTCCGGTATCCCAGACGGTAAAAGCAATCCAGCCTTCCCAACGACTTACTTTTAAGCCAATTTTGCCAGAAATATCGGTGAACTTTAACGCATTCGACAACAAGTGCACCAGCATTTGACGCAGGCGCAATTCATCTGCAACTAAGGCTTCCAGTCCTGGCTCAATTTCTAGGGTGCATGCTGGCAAAGCTCCGATCGCGTCGAGAACTGTTCTAGTTTCTGGTTTCTCTTCTTCTAAACAGACTTGCTGCGCTTGCTCGATTACTCGATCGCACAGAGACTTCAGGCTGACAGAATAAAAGGTCAGTTCGAGTTGTCCAGTTTCAATCCGCGTCAAGTCGAGAATATCGTTGACGATCGCCATCAGATGCCGCCCACTGCGGTGAATCAGTTGGGCATAGCGAATCTGGCGTTCGTTCAGCGTTCCAGAAAGCTGGTCTTTGAGCAAACTCGATAAGCCGAGAACGGCGGTGAGTGGGGTTCTGAGTTCGTGACTGATACAGGCAAGAAATTCGTCTTTCAGACGATTGAGCTGAATCAGGTCGGCATTTTTGGCTGCGAGTTCTCGCGAAAGCTGCTGTTGTTCCGTGATGTCTTGCGCCAGCACCAGCCAAACACTCTCTTGCGTCGGCCCTTGGGAACGATCGGAGTGCGCTGTCCCTTGCTCAAAGGCTGCCAGTCGAAACGCTGAATCAGAATCTACCGCTGGAATATGCTGGTGTGAGAACAGTTCCCCAAGCGGAATTTTGGCAAACTGTAACACGCGCTCTTGTCCATTTTTTAGCGGACAAACGCAAATACAGGTATTTGGTGCAGAGCCTTTTTGGCAAAGGTTAGCCGTCACAGAGGCAACCACGGGTGCGCTACGGGTTGAGGATTGGACAGCAGGCGCGGCAAGCTCTAAGATCGTGGCTGCATCTCGCTGCACCCAGTTTGGATCGAGGATATCTCCCAGTTGCTCTGCCCACACTTTGTTTTGAGCAATCACCTCTCCAGTTTGGGTTTGCAGCATCAAGGGCAACGGTAGGTGATCCAGAAATTGCATTAACGTTGCGTTTGAGTCAGGTTCAGCGACTGCATCAAAGCGTATAGAGCAATCAACGAGTTCATAGCCAAGTTTGGCAGTCTGAGTTTGAATTTGCTGCTGAAGCTGATTCATTGTAGGTGAGAGCTTCAGGCGCGATCGTTCCAGTTCTGCACAGGTTTCGGCTTTGGCGCGATGCCAGAGGGATTCAGAGGAAACCTTCGGCTTAATCGGCTCGGATTGCAAAAATTCTGACCAGGTGCGTAACACCACGCTATCGACTAATCCGAGAAACTGATGCGCTGCGTTCACCGCTGCCCAATACCGAATCGGACTCGAAAATTCAAGTCCAAGTAAATCCGTCGTGTCCACGATCGTCGGTAGCGGCTCGATCAAAAATTCAAGGTCGCACTCTTCCGCCTGTCCGACCCGAGATAGCAACGCATACGCATGAATTACGCCGATCGGAGACTGCCGCTCATCCACGAACACCAAGCGGTCAGCGTGATATCGCCCCAGCAGTTCGATTACTTCAGCCGAAGTTGCCGACTGCAAACAAACGGGGGCAGGCTCGATGAAATCATGAATCGAGGCTGGATAGATCACCATCGCTTTATCCTGACCGATTCGGCAGAAGATTGCAAATCAGCGTTGTCCTTGATTTTAATCGCTGATCAAGGTCTGATTACGGTTTATCGAGCTGCAAAAGCACTAACTGAAATGGAATTTATATGAGGTTGAGTGCTCACACTCAACTGAAGCGAATTTAAATTTATTTAAGCCTAAATCATGACACAGTGGGAAACCTATATATGAGAGAAAAAGCTTTATGTAATTATAATTAACGGAGCGCCAAACGCTTCAATCTAAATTAGACCTTTGATAAAAGTCTGTGCCCTAACTCTGGCACTTTCTCTTCAACATTTTTGTAGGAAGAATCTTAGAATACGATTTAGCTCCCTTCATTCCATTCAGGTTTTTCGTTTTGACAGTTCCTGTTTCTTCGATCGTGCGTCCGCAGCTTTCGATCGGTGTGTACCTCGATTCCCCTGATCTGACTCGGCTAGTCGAGCAGTCACTTTTAGGCGAGATGCTACAAGACCGCTATGCTTTGTCGATCGCGCAGTCCGAAGCCGATTTTTTCCAACTGATTGAGCACCAAAAACAGCAGCTAGATTGTCTGATTTTAGAGGACGGGCAGAACTTAATGTCTGTCCTAGAGTGGCTCCATACAGCGGCGACCTTGCTTCCGGTTGTGATTGTTCAACCTGAACCACGGCAGATTGACCACAAACTCGCCTTTCTCTACCACACCGCTAAGATCTGGGTGTCACTCGCAGACCTTGATCGCCTCGATATCTCGATTGCTCAAGCGATCGAAGCGTTTTTAGCGTTGTCCCCGATGTGTCAGCTTCCTGACCCGATTACGACCCCGGATTTTACTCGCGATCTGCTCGCGCAGAACTTTCTAATGATGCAACAGCGCCGACTGACCGACAAACTCAAAGAGCGATTAGGCTACTTAGGAATCTACTACAAACGCAGTCCAAAAGTCTTTCTCAAAAACCTACCTCCCAATGAGCAGGCGGAATTTCTAGAGCAGCTTCGGATCGAGTATCGCGTCATTATCTTGAGTTATTTCCAGGACGAGCACGATCTGAATCAACGGATCGACAATTTTGTCAATGCGGCGTTTTTTGCAGATGTGCCTGTGTCGCACATCGTTGAGATCCATATGGAGCTGATGGACGAATTTGCAAAACAGCTAAAATTAGAAGGAAGAAGCGAAGAAATTCTCCTCGATTATCGGCTCACCTTGATTGATACGATCGCCCATCTTTGCGAGATGTACCGTCGCTCAATTCCGCGTGAATCTTAACTTAGAATTCGGATTCTTCAGCCCATCGTGAGCGCTACGCTAGTGTTCATCGCGATCGATTAAAATATGAGTCCTTTGAAAAAAACCTACGTCTTGAAGCTGTATGTTGCCGGCAATACACCAAACTCGGTTCGTGCACTAAAGATGCTGAATAATATTCTTGAAAAGGAGTTTCAAGGTGTTTATGCGCTGAAAGTCATTGATGTGTTAAAGAATCCGCAGTTAGCCGAAGAAGACAAAATTCTTGCAACACCCACATTGGCGAAAATTCTACCCCCACCTGTGCGTAAAATTATTGGAGATTTGTCCGATCGAGAAAAAGTTTTAATTGGACTGGATTTGCTTTATGAAGAATTACGCGAAGAAGAAATTGATGCAGAATAAAACAGCCTGACAACACTGAATCAAACTTTTTAGTTGCAAGTTTTGTGGTAAATAGATGAATCAGTCCCGTTTTAATTCTTTTCATAATTAATAAGGAGCTTGCTCCGTTTGTGTGACATTCTAACCCTATGACTTCGAGCAACCCGATCGAACAACGTAACCCTCCGCAGCTTACCGGTGTCCAGAAAATCCGCACGATGATTGAAGGCTTTGACGATATTAGTCATGGCGGTTTACCGATTGGTCGGACAACTTTAGTAAGCGGCACTTCTGGCACTGGAAAAACGCTGATTGCAGTTCAATTTATTTACAACGGTATTACTCAGTTTGATGAAGCAGGCGTATTCGTCACGTTTGAAGAATCGCCCGCAGATATTATCAAAAATGCCTTTAGCTTCGGCTGGGATCTTCAAAAATTTATTGATGAAGGAAAGCTGTTTATTCTCGATGCTTCTCCCGATCCAGAGGGTCAAGATGTCGTTGGAAATTTTGATTTATCTGCTTTGATCGAACGCATTCAATATGCGATTCGTAAATACAAAGCGAGGCGGGTGTCGATCGATTCAGTGACGGCTGTGTTTCAACAGTATGATGCAGCATCGGTGGTGCGGCGCGAGATTTTTCGCCTAGTGGCGCGGCTCAAACAAGTGGGCGCAACGACGGTTATGACCACAGAGCGCATCGAGGAGTATGGTCAGGTGGCGCGGTTTGGAGTAGAGGAGTTCGTTTCGGATAACGTTGCGATCGTGCGAAATGTGCTGGAAGGCGAACGGCGTAGAAGAACGATCGAGATTCTGAAGCTGCGTGGCACGACGCATATGAAAGGAGAGTATCCGTTCACGATTACGAATCAGGGAATTAATATCTTTCCGTTGGGCGCGATGCGTTTGACTCAGCGATCGTCGAATGTGCGCGTCTCTTCAGGTGTAAAAACGCTCGACGAAATGTGCGGCGGCGGCTTTTTCAAAGATTCGATCATTCTGGCAACGGGTGCAACCGGAACCGGAAAAACGCTGCTGGTGAGCAAGTTTTTACAAGAGGCTTGTACCAGGGGAGATCGGGCGATTCTGTTTGCTTACGAAGAGTCTCGCGCTCAATTATCGAGAAACGCCTACTCTTGGGGCATTGACTTTGAGGAGCTAGAGCAAAAGGGCTTATTGAAAATTATTTGCGCGTATCCGGAGTCGGCAGGACTTGAGGATCACTTGCAGATTATTAAATCTGAAATTGCAGAATTCAAGCCGTCTCGAATTGCGATCGATTCGCTTTCGGCGCTGGCAAGAGGGGTGAGTAATAATGCGTTTCGTCAGTTTGTGATTGGGGTGACTGGATTCGCAAAGCAAGAAGAGATTACAGGTTTCTTCACGAACACTACCGATCAATTTATGGGGTCACATTCGATCACGGATTCGCATATCTCGACGATTACCGACACGATTATCATGCTGCAATATGTAGAAATTCGGGGAGAAATGTCGAGAGCGCTGAATGTGTTTAAGATGCGCGGATCTTGGCACGATAAAGGAATCCGGGAGTATACAATCAGCGATCAAGGGCCTGAGATTAAGGATTCGTTCCGCAATTTTGAGCGCATTATTAGTGGGTCGCCGACTCGGGTTGCGATCGATGAGAAGAGCGATCTGTCTCGGATTACAAAAGGGTTGCGAAGCGAGGATAAGAGTTAACGATCGTCGCCCACAAGGCATGAAACAAAAAAGCGAGGAGATCAATCTCCTCGCTTTTTCATATCAATCAAATCCTTACTTTCCGCCTGCCATTTGTGCGGCGACTTCTGCAGCGAAGTCGGTTTCTTCCTTCTCGATACCTTCACCCAAGACAAAGCGAACAAAGCGACGAATCCGGATATTTTCGCCGAGTTGCGCGATGTTCTGTTTCACCAATTCTTCAACGGTGATATTCGGATCTTTGATGTAAGGAGTGGGCAACAAGCACATTTCATTCAAGCGCTTATCGATCCGACCTTGAACGATCTTTTCCTTAATGTTGTCGGGCTTGCCAGCGATATCATCTTTGCCCATCTCGATCGATTTTTCCCGCTCAACAATTTCTGCCGGGATATCTTCAACGCGGACATACTCTACATTCGCGCTTGCGGCAATCTGCTTGGCAATATTCCGAACTAGCTCTTTGAACGCATCGTTGCGCGCCACAAAGTCCGTTTGGCAGTTCACTTCTACTAAAACACCGATCCGTCCGCCGATGTGAATATAGCTGTCAACCAGACCTTCAGCCGTGATTTTGCCTTCTTTCTTGCCCGCCGACGCAATACCCTTCTTGCGAAGCCAATCGATCGACTTTTCCATGTCGCCGCCGTTTTCGGTCAGCGCTTTCTTACAATCCATCATCCCTGCGCCCGTCTTTTCGCGCAGTTCTTTCACCGCTTTTGCTGAAATGTCTGCCATTTGCCTCAGTTCCCAATGTCTTTAGAGAGGATGGAGGAGAAATATTCTCCTCCACATTGTCCTATGATTCTGCGCTTTCTTCGTCGTCCGAAACTTCAGTTTCGTCGTACTCGTACTCTTCTTCTGCGCCTTCGTAGTCGTACTCTTCCTCGGCTTCGAGTTGACCATGACGACCTTCGTAGATTGCATCCGCTAAGCGTCCGACGATCAGCTTGATTGATCGAATCGCGTCATCGTTTGCCGGAATCGGGACATCAACGGTATCAGGGTCACAGTTGGTATCGAGGAGCGCCACGATCGGAATGTTCAACTTCAGGCATTCTTGAACTGCGTTATACTCCCGACGCTGATCGACCATGATGATCACATCAGGCAGCTTCCGCATATTCTTGATACCGCCCAGATATTTCTGGAGTCGCTCCAATTCCCGACGCAGCACCGATGCTTCTTTCTTCGGCAGCAGATCGAGTCCGCCTGTTTCTTCTCGGCGCTCTAGATCTTTGAGGCGCTCAACGCGGGTTTTGATCGTTGCCCAGTTGGTGAGCATTCCACCTAGCCAGCGCTGGTTGACGTAATATGCGCCGCAGCGACTTGCTTCTTGAGCAATAATGCCCGCAGCTTGACGCTTTGTGCCGATGAATAAGAATTTTTTCCCTTGTTCTGATGCAGTCCGCACATAGTTATATGCGCCGTCCATCAATTGAGCGGTTTGCACCAGGTCAATGATGTGTACACCGTTACGAGCGGTGTAGATGTAGGGACTCATTTTGGGGTTCCATCTGCGGGTCTGATGCCCAAAGTGGACTCCCGACTCAAGTAGTTGAGCCAACGAAACAACTGGCATGAATTGATCTCCTAGTTCGGGTTTATCGTCCATTCAGAAAGCAGCGATTCGTTAGAATGCACCACCCGAAATCCTGAATGTGAGAGTTTTAACAGCTTATCTAGGGTAACACATGAACGGGTTTGATAACCTGGAGGCAGTTTGGGTTTCTAAGGATGGTTGAATGCTTCAGGTTCCGACACAGATAGATGTGCTGATTACGGTTTTGGGAGGAGTGTTAAGCGCGATCGCGGCGTTTCGGGTTCCACGCCGGGAACTCGATCGCGTTCCGCTATCTGGGCTGACATTGCTGTGGATTGTCTATGTGCTGGCTGGCTGGGGGCTTGCTGCTTCGCGGGTGGCGTTTGGCATTTGGGTCTGTGCGGCGCTGGCGGCGCTGGCAGTAGCGGTTGGGTCATCGCTTCAGTTGGGTAGAAGCGGGCTAGTGGTGCTGAGTTTGGCGGGCGTGAGTGCGATCGCAGGAGTGCTGCTGCGGGATCAAAACGCAGAGTTGGCGCGGTGGAGTGCGGCGGGGTTGGTAGCGACAGGCATTTGGCTGTGGGCGGTTGGGGGAGCGAAGTATCGGATGGAACGAGCAGGATTTCGCCGATCGTCTGTGATGCGGACGTTAACGATAATTGGCTGGGAGGGCTTGTGGGTGGGATGGTTGATCAACAAATTTATCGTGCCGCAGGTGGGAACCTGGTTAACGTAGGTCGATCGTGCTCCCGTAGGATTCGCCGAATCGTCCCTGCACTGTAGGTGAATATCGGGGCGATCGTCGTTAGATTGCTATCCAAATCGATAGCCAAATCCGCGAACGGTTGTAATGTATAGCGGTGTACTTGGATCAAGTTCTAGCTTCTCGCGCAACCAGCGAATATGCACATCTACGGTTTTAGAATCACCTAGATAGCTTATTCCCCAAACTTGTTCTAACAGTTGTTCTCGCGAGAGCACGCGGCGCGGGTTGTTCATGAACAGTTCTAGCAGGGAGAATTCTTTGGGGGATAGATTGATCTCCTGTCCCCGCACGAAAACGCGATACTCTTGCAGATACAGTGTGATCTCTTCGTATTGCAAAATCGCCTGTGTTTCGGGTTGGTCTTGCGATCGACGGCGCAGCAATGCTCGACAGCGTGCAATCAGTTCTCTCAGTCCAAACGGCTTGGTGAGATAGTCATCTGCACCGACTTCTAGACCGACAACAATATCAGTTTCACTGGCGCGGGCACTTAGTATCAAAATTGGAACTGTGTTTCCTCGCTGACGCAGAATTTGACATAAATCAAGTCCACTTAAGCGAGGCAGCATGAGATCGAGGATGATGAGTTCGATCGCCGGATCTTCGGGCTTTAGGGATTCAATAATATCAAGTGCGTGCTGTCCATCTCTGGCTGTCAAGACTCGATATCCTTCTTGAGTCAGGGCTGAAGTGAGCGATTCGAGAATGACAGTTTCATCGTCAATCACTAAGATAGAGGCTTGATAAAAACTAGGCGTAATGGATAATCCAGGCGATCGCATAAGTGAGCCAATAACAGCGATCGAGCAAACTGCTCAGAGTTGTCAATCGGTGGAAATTTGAAGAACATTCACAATAAAAAGTAATCTGGAATTGTTGGCGAACAAACCCTTCAATACAATAAACAAACTCGCGATGCTCAAGGTTAATCTGAATTTAAAACTAGATTAAGCTTTAATTGTTCGGAATCATCGAATTTAATGGTTTGATTGTGCTAGAAACACACAATTTGTAATAATCTGTGCTTCACTTGGGAGATTGTTGCTCAGGGCTGAGATAGTTGTGATAGCGGACTTCAAGCTGGTTGATCGATAAATTCTGTGTCCAGTATTCGGTCAGTGCATGACCAAACGCCCAAGCAACCCGATCCGGAGTGGCTGTGTTATCTACAATCAAGTTCCACAGTGATTTAAGGTCAAGTGGAGTTTTAGGTTGTAGCAGTGTGTAGAGATCGTAAGCCATCTGTAGTTTGCCAATGACGATCGGCAATTGTTCGATCGGAATGCGTTCGGCTAAGAGAAATGCAAGCGTAGGTGAACCTGTTGTGATTTCTGAGATGAATCGCAGGATGGGACTTTTTAGAAAGGTAGTTAGACCTTGAGTAGTGGTCATCTGGAAGGTGTAGCGATCGATAATCTTTGCTGCTGCGGCGCTTCGAGCATCGATGTTTCGCATGAATCGAGCAAGCCGGGCTTGTTTAGCGGGATCGATCGTGTTGAGAATCGACATCGATAGGGCATCTACTCCCCAAGGTTCACGATTGTTTCCAAGGGTCACAAGCGGCAGCACAAATGAGCAAACGTGACCTAATACTTCTTGACGGTAAGCAACTGCTTCACGAATTGAGATTTCTTTTGGTCGATCGCCGAATTGCCAGTTGTATGGCGGATTCCATTCGCGAATTGGACGTAAGCGATCAACTTGAGTGACGACCGCAATGGTTGGTAATGAGAGCGATCGTAGTTCACTCAGAAAGTCTAAGTCCATCTGTAAGGCTGGATCGAGTGCAGGTGTGATTAGCAACACTAAATCCGTGTTTCTGGCATAGTCTAATACTCGATCACGTAGTTCAGGACGCTCGACTTGTTCGTACCCGGGTGTGTCCCAGAGTGTAAGTGTATCTCCGGTTTCTGTTTGCCACTGATAGTCTTGAATCTGATCGGTTGAAGGGAGCGCATCAACTTGGGCTTGAGCTTCAACAAACAAAGTATTGATCACACTGCTTTTTCCGGCTCCGGTGCGACCCACTAACAATAGGCTGACAGGTTTTTGTTCGACGACATCCGTTGGATTTGCTTGAGCAATGATGTCTCGTAGGGTTTGAAACTTAGGTGTAGCAGGTTGCCCGATCGTTGTTAATGCTGGGGGAGTTGTGCCACTGTAAAGCGCGATCGCTTGTCGAGCTAAGTTTCGTAATGCGGCTTCTCGCAATAGCTGACTGAGATTTCCGAGTAGTTCTTGTGTAGCTTGATTGCCGCTACGCTGTGTGACGGTTTTAGTGACTGCTACGGCTGGATTTAGTAACCATTGTGCCCAACCCCAAGCCTTCCAAAGTTTTCGGGCGGAGGGTTCAAGTTTTTGATAGATCTCGTAAGCTTGTACTGCTTGTCCTACCGTGACTTGATTTAGCACAGGGGATAGTTGGCGCATCCATTGATCTAAGTCATCGACTGTTCCGCGCAACAATGTGTAGGCTTGCGGAACATAGATGTTTAATAAGGGTTTCTGAGCTTCTGGGTAGTAGACTGATGCGATCGCTCGAATCATGCCCAAACAGCGCTGCCAAAAAGTATTCCAGTCTTCCCAGAGCGGCGAATCAGATTGTGCTTCCGTCAAAATCTTTTGGACTTCGGCTTCAACTTTTCGAGTAACTTCAGTTGCGGGTGAATCCGTTAACTCGGTTGCTTCCTCGGATAGTTCGGCAACAATGGCTTCAACTTGCTGTAAGGCGGGTTGTGTCCATTTAACTAACAACCATCGCCAAGCGAAGAAGATTAATCCGACGATCGCCCAAATCCAGCTAATGCCCCAAGCTTGAATTTGCAAGCCTGCGGCAACAAGTAGAAATCCGACCACAAGCGTGATCGGAAGGGCCAACACAATCCATTGCCAAATCCGCAATCGCACCATAAGAGGACACCAACGTTTGTCTTCTTCAGTGTACAAAAGTGTACAAATTTGGGCGAGTTTTAGAGACTTAGTGAACGATCGTTAATCTTCTTCTCGATAGCCAAATTCAGCCAATCGTACCCGCGATTGTCGCCATTTCGGCAGCACTTTCACAAATAACTCTAGATGCACTTTGCCCTCGATCAGTTTTTGCATCTGTTCGCGAGCCGCAGTACCGATCGTTTTAATCATGCTGCCTCCTTTTCCTAAAAGAATTGCTTTTTGTGAAGGACGCTCGACGTTAATTGCGGCAAAAACTCGTGTCAGCTTCGGCTCCTCGACAACTCTTTCGATCGCGATCGCGACTGAATGCGGCACTTCTTCACGGGTCAAAAGTAGAATTTGCTCTCGGATGAGTTCGCCCATGATGAAGCGCTCTGGCTGATCGGTGACTAAATCGGGCGGATAGTAGTATGGCCCCGGTTCTAGCTTTTCGATGATAGCGGTTTGCAGTGCTTCCATGTGATCGCCTTGAAGCGCTGAGAATTTCGCGATCGTCCAGCCTCTATTTTCTGCTAATTCCCGATACTGTCTATCTAAAGCATCATCAGACTGCTGATCTGATTTGTTTAAACCCAAAATCACAGGTGTTTCCGTTTGCTCCAACAGTTCGGCAACATAGCGATCGCCGCCACCTAGCTCGACTGAGCAATCCACCACAAATAAGACCACATCAACCGCATCGATCGCGCCCTTAGCATTTCTGACTAACACCTGTCCGAGTTGATGATGCGGTTTATGAATTCCGGGGGTGTCTACGAAAATAATCTGAGCCTCAGGCGTGGTGAGAATGCCGCGTAACCGATTGCGCGTGGTTTGTGCGACTGGGGAGGTGATTGCAATCTTTTGACCCACCAGGAAATTCATAATCGTGGACTTGCCAACATTGGGACGACCAATGATGCCGACAAAGCCCGATCGATAATCTTCGGGTGCGGTGGGAATCGTGAAAATGTCTGTTTCTTCTGACATTCCTAAATCTATTCTGTAATCTTGGATACTGTTGGTTTCGATCGTACTAAACTCACAGCTTATTCAGTGTATGAGATTATGGCTGAAGTCAAACGAATCGGAATTTTAACGAGTATCGGCTACTGGAGCTTGATGCGATGCAGACAGTACACTGGTGGTGAAGACTGCGCGTGAACTCGGAATTTATTTGGGAGACTGATGACGGTTATCTTGACGAACGACGATGGCATTGATGCGCCGGGAATTCGGGCATTGTTAAGTGCGGTAAATGGAACCGGAGTGTTGGTTGCACCGAGCGGTCACTATTCCGGCTGTGGTCATCAAGTGACAACGACTCAACCGATTCGAGTGGAAAAACGCAGCGATCGAGAATATGCGATCGCTGGCACTCCTGCGGATTGTAGTCGCATTGCTCTAAACTATCTTTTTCCTGATACAAAACTGGTTTTATCTGGTATTAACGCAGGTGGAAATATGGGCGTTGATGTTTATATCTCTGGAACGGTTGCAGCCATTCGAGAAGCAGCATTTCATCGCGTTCCAGGGATTGCCATTTCGCAATATAAGAAAGGTAAGATTCCGGTGGATTGGAATCGATCGACTAATCTCGCCGCGAAAGTTTTGCAGGAATTGAGCGATCGTTCCTATGAGCCGGGATTCTACTGGAATGTGAATCTTCCCTATGTTGAGCCGGATGCGCCTGATCCGAAAATTGTCTTCTGCGAACCTTGCACACAACCGCTTCCGAGTGATTTTCGCATTGAGGGCGATGATTTTTACTACTGTGGTAACTATGGGGCACGAAAGCGCGATCGAGGTTCTGATGTGGATGTTTGCTTATCGGGTCAGATTGCGATTACACAGTTAAAGGTTTGATTGTTCATTGTTTTCTTCTGCAAGTTGCAGCACTTCCTGATACAGTCGATCGCTCACTCTAAGGTTTGCTTGCTGAATCAAAGCATTTCCAATCGGGCGAACTGAAGTAATTATGGCTTGACGCTTGGCAGCAAGTAAAACACCCATGATCCCGGTAATTCATAGACCTTGGCGTTTTGCTTCAAGCCGTCCGAGGCGTTCGTCGATCAGAATTTGAGTCGCCTGAAGTTCTAATGCAAGCACAATTGCGTTTGCTTCTCCAGGATCGAGATTACGATTGTTTTCCAAAACTAAAACTTTCTGCTGATCAGTGGTAGAACGAACTTCTAACCAAGTCGCAGTTTGAATCGTCTGAGTAACAGGGTGATCAATGCCATTGGCGAGTAGTTCTTGATGAACAACATCAGGGATGACGATCGCGCCAAAAAGCTGTGGAAGCAAATGAATGTAATTCACTACAATCAGATTTGCAATTGGCGACGTATCGCTAACGATGATCACAGTAACCCTAGCTCTTGCAGATTCTTAACATCTTCGTGCAAGTCTTCAACATCATAGTGAATACAAAGGTCACGGCTTGCAAGAAGGGCTTGAAATTCAAGTTGAGTCATGCCCAGAATTTGTGCAGCTTTGCCAAGCGTGAGCTTCTCGCGCTGAAATAGCATCAGAATCAATTCCTGTAGCAGTTCAACTTCGGATAGTCCAGAAGCTTTAATTAATTCGTCAGGGATGAGAAGACTCATAAAAGATGTGAAGAACCTGAACAGGACATCTTCTGCTAGGATTAAACGCAGCAGATTTTTGAAATTATAGCTCTCACCTAGAAGTTAGACGAATCTCTAAGCAAGTGCGATCGCACTTGCCAAATGCTTCTCTAAAGTTGTTTGCGGTAATGCGCCTTGTAAATGGCTCCAAGGCAACACGCGATCGAGTTCCCAGCGATCGAACACATAATGATTCAAATCTGGTAACTGTCCTTTCAGTTCCTTAAATGCTCGCCGATAGCTGCCGAGTGAATCTCCATAGTTACGGACGAGTTCTAAAAACTTAGAAAGTCGGCGATCACCTCGCGATAAGATTGCTTGAATCACAGACCAGTTGTAGCTTTCAGGACGAAAATCAATGCCTTGCGATCGGAGTTGTTTTTGCAGGAATTGTAGGCGTTTTTCGGATTGCGGATTCACACCAAACCATTGAAACGGAGTGTGTGATTTCGGCACAAAGGTACTGCATCCGAGTGTCAGCCGCAAACCTGGAGCCGCTTTTTTCAGCGATCGCATCATTGCAACGGTTTGTTCTAAATCTTCTTGCTCTTCGCCGGGAAGTCCCACCATGCCGTAAAGCTTCAGCGCACTTAACCCGCCTGCTTTGGCGTTGATTGCAGCTTGGGTAATTTCATCAGTTGACAGCTTTTTATTGATAATCTGCCGGATGCGATCGCTGCCACTTTCAACAGCGATCGTGATGGACTTCGCATCGTGTTTCACCAATGTTTGTGTAAGCTTTTCGGTCACAGTATTGGTTCGTACCGAAGATAAGCTTAATCGCACTTGATCAAACTGGGGTTGATTAAGATAGTCCAGTAAGCTCTCAAACTCTGGATGCTGTGTCACCGATGCACCCAGTAAGCCTAATCGATCGGTGTACTTCAAGCCCTGTTCGATCGCTGGAATCAATGAAGCTTCAACATCTGCAATCCGAAACGGTAAGGTGAGATAACTTGCTAAACAGAAGCGGCACATCTCCGGACAACTCCGTACCACTTCGACCATAAAGATATTTTCCCAAGCCGCTTTCTCGGTCACAACAGTCGAAGCAGAAAGCGTATTGCCGCGATAGGTTTGCTTCTGAACTTGAGCGGGAACAGTCGAATCAGTCGGAACAATTGCCGCGATCGCACCCTCTGCACTTTCGTAAGTCACTTCATACAAGCTTGGAACATAGATTCCCGGTACTTGTGCTAGATGCCTTAGTTGTGTGGCGCGATCGGCGTGACGAACTTCTTGATACGCATTGATAAACGCATCCAGCAGAATTTCTCCATCTCCAAGTAAGAACACATCAAAGAAATCTGCAAAGGGTTCAGGATTCGCGGTGAGTACCGGGCCGCCACCGAAGACGATCGGATGCTCATCCGTGCGATCGCGGCTCCAAATCGGAATGTCTAATGATTCCAACAGTCCCAAAATATTGACATAATCCAATTCCCAGGACATCGAAAAGCCCAATAGCTCTGGTTCAGACGGCAAAGATTCATGCACATCCGTAAACAATCGCGCCACATCGAGATCCGATCGTGCTGCCAGCGTTGCCCAAACGACTTGATATCCGAGTGACGTAATTCCGACACTGTATTCGTTTGGAAAAGCAAAGATAAGCGGAACTGCGTCTGCGATCGGTGTTGCAGGCATGAACAATAGGCGTTCGGACGAGAAAGGAGAAGTCACTGGAAAACGATCAAACTCAAATAAGTTGCGCTCCTTCAGCCTAGCACTCGAATGTTGATGCCGTGGGCGGAACTTTAGCGCGATCGCTGATATTCCTGCCAAGCCTGTATCAAATTTCCCTGCATCAATCCAGCAACAGCATTCAACGTATGCAGTTCTTTGAGTTTCGGATCAAGCGCGATCGCAGAATTAATTGCCTTTTGTGCTGCATGAGGACGAAAATCATACAAATTGACAAAAGCAAGATAAGCGTAGGCGATCGGATTTCTGGCATCGAGTTGAGTCACACGCTCAAAAGCGTTGATCGCGGGTTGTACCCGCCGTTTCAAAACATTCGCTAAAGCTAATCCATAAGCGAACTCTAGATTATTCGGTTCCTGTTGTAGTCGGTATTCTAGAATCTGTCTCGCTTGTGTAACGTAATCTTGATTCGGATCGTATTGATTCAGTTGTCCAACTTTTGCAAAGATACGATCGAGCGCCTTAATTCCCTGTGGCATGGTCGCAGCGAGGGCGCGGAGTTGAGTCACGGCATCCACTTCGGGCGATTCGATCGTAGCGGTTGGAGCGATGGTTAAACGCACATCAGGACTGTCGATCGCGTAAGTCGCTTGGGTCTCGCGATTGAGATAGGCAACCGTGAGGGTGTAAACGCCTTCAGTATTCGGAGCCGGTAATGCAGCAATGCTCTCTGTGACTTGGAAAGCAGCGTTATCAGAGTTTGCGGGAGAATGGAGCGTACCGAGCGCGAGCGCGTGATCGTGAAACCATCGCTCTCTAGGCTTTTTAGTGGTATCGTCCGCAATTCGCGTCCAAGTCAGCAACACAGAGCCAGAGCGTAACTGCTTCCAAGAACCTGACCAACGGTAGGTAATCGGCATCGGCTTTCCGGGAGCGGCTTGGTTGGGAATGCGAATTTGTTCGAGTTTGACTTGCTCGGCGGGTTGAGGAGAGTGCGCGACGCGCACGGGTGCGATCAAGCGACGATACAATTCGAGTTTGCTGTTGTCGGGCAGTTCCCAGGACTTGTGCAGCAGGAAATCTGGCCTATGGGCAATCGCTCGGCTGACCGCAGTGTAAGCTTCTGGACGACGAATTGATCCGGCATCGCCTGTTTTTGTCACATACCAGGAGAGCGATCGCGCATCCAGTTCAACCTGCTTTCGATCAGCTCCGACCTGCCGCCCATACACTTGATAATTTCTTAAGATGCCAGCGTAATTCAGATTGTGCTGATTCAATTCTGGGAGCGACGGCAAAACCCCGATCGTACTTTGCAAATATGGTTCTGCACTAATCACTTCATTCACGACATCCGCTTGATGCCAATTACTCGAAAGCACTGCATGACGAGCGTGAGCTGTTTGCAGAAATCGAGGACTGTATTGCATCGGTAATAAATTCGCGATCATAAAAATGGTTGAAAGCACGATCGCGCCCCAGCGAAAAATACGTAAGCGATCGGGAAATAACAGCAATCCTTGTGCGAGTAAAATCGCCAACACAGGTAGCAAGGGTGCGATATAGCGATCGTCTTTGTTCACATTTGCAGAACAAAGAATGTACGCGCCAATCAAAAAGATCAATAACCAGCGAACCGACTGCAACCAAGCGTGATGAATCTCGCGGCGGTATCCCCGTCTGCCCAGACCACCATAATCCGCGATTTTCAGCCATCGCCCGTCGATCCATTCCCACTGTTCTTGGATCACCGATCGCTTCCAGTACAGCAACAATCCCACCAAGCCCACGACGAATAGCGGTACAGAAACTAAAGCGGGTAGAGCCTTGAAGTAATAAATCCAAGCCTCCAGAGTGGTCAACGGTGGATCGCCTTCTGCGATCGCGCTATCTACAGTTGCGCGTTTTCCTGCCGTAAGAGTAATCAGCCAATTCGTTCGATACCAGGGCAAACAGACTAGAGCCGCAATGATGAGACCTAAGACTAATTGCAGCAATCGCTGCCATGCTTTTTTTCTGATTGCGAGAATGCTAAGCCAAACGATCGGTGTAAACAGAAAAAAGAGTGCAGGTTGTTTTGTCAGAAACGCAAGTCCTAATGAAATTCCAAATGCAACCGCATAGAACCACGATCGTAAGGATTGAATCTTTGGAAATGAAAAAGATTGTACGATCGCAAACGATTGCGTAATGGGTACAGAAGCAGCTTGATCACTGCTCGCCGACAAATGATGAGATTTAGGTGTGATTGTTTCTGTTGCCCAGAGTGTCAGACAAAAAAACGTCAGCGTAACGATCGCGACCAGTGGAAAATCGATCAAATAATCTAACCGAACTACATATAATCCAGGCAATATTAGACACAATGCCAACGACCAGACCGCAACTTGAACACTGAATAATCGAACCGCTAATCCATAAACTGATGCAAGTAGAATTGCACTGTATAGCAAATTAACGAGCGTCGATCGATCTTGTCCAGAACCGAATGAATGAATAAATGGTGCAGTAGTTAAATACACAAGTGGTGGCATTTTAGAAGAAAGCAACCAAACGCTTGTCCACCAAGCCTGAGAAAACCAATCCGGCTGCTGAAAAGCCCGCCAAAAGTTCATTGCGCCCGTTAGATATTCGGCTTGATCCCAGGCAGGAATCGATCGATCAACGGCAAACCAAATGCGATCGATCGCCGCCCCAATCGCCCAAGCGATTACCACGACCCAGAAGCCTTTTACCCACTTTTGCTCTTGCTGCTTTGCAATCACTCCCGTCAATCCCAGTTCACTAAAGTCACGGAAATTTGTAGTTCATTTGTCACGGAAATTTGTAGTTCATTTTGATATGCGGAATCCCCGCTTCTTCAAACTCCTCACCTTCCGTAACAAATCCTAATTGCTGATAGAACGCAACGACCGAGGTTTGAGCATGAATGCGTAAATCAGAGATATTTTTATCAGCCAGAAATTCTAGAGCAGTTTCTACAGTTTTTCTACCAATTCCCTGATTTCTGAAGGTCGCTAAAACTGCAAGTCGCTCCAATTTTGCGTTTTTTGCATCCAGAAGTCGAATCCGCGCCGTTGCGATAGCTTGCTCTCCCCAATACGCTAGAAAATGCGTCGCGGCTTGATCCCGCCCATCAAATTCCAGCGCTGCATCGACTCCTTGTTCCTCCTGAAAAACCCGTGTCCGAATCGCGACGATATCGCTGTAATCGCGCTCAAACGATGCGACTTTAATGACGAGAGAATTGGCTTGCATGAATAATGTTTGAGCGACAACCTGAGCAATGCAGACTTAAAAGATACTAATTGATCTGGGGCGAATTTCGTCAAGATGGCTGACTCCAAAGGCGGGAATCCGAATGCGGAGAATGCCTGAGATAAGCTGTAGTTGTTAGCAAGTTTGAATTCTCCACAGATGGAGTGATTGCAATGCAAGTCGGTTTAAAGTGTGCGCTGAGTGATGCTCATCTAGATGCTGCTCAATCAAGTAGCCAACGACAACTTTCGATCGCAATTGAAGCGCTCCCCAGTTCCTCCGGTCGCACAGTGCCGCTTAATCTCTGTCTGGTACTCGATCAAAGCGGTTCGATGGAAGGACGATCGCTCTCAACCGTCAAGCAAGCCGCAGAACGATTAATCGATCGCTTGTCACCGGGAGATCGGCTGTCGATCGTCACGTTCAACCACAAAGCCAAAGTTCTCCTGCCAAATCAAATCGTCGAGGATCCAAACCGTCTTAAAGCAGCATTAAATCGGCTCGAAGCCGCAGGCGGAACGGCGATCGACGAGGGCATTCGATTGGGCATCGAAGAAACTGCTAAAGGTAAAAGAGAAGCCATTTCGCAACTGTTTGTCCTCACCGATGGCGAAAACGAGCATGGCGATAACGATCGCTGCCTCAAGCTGGCTCAAGTTGCCACCAATCAAGGTTTATCGATCAATTCCCTTGGGTTTGGCGACTCTTGGAATCAAGATGTTTTAGAAAAGATTGCCGATGCGGGTGGTGGGGCGCTCTCGTACATTCAGGAACCCGAACAAGCGGTAACAGAATTCGGACGACTGTTTGATCGCATTCAATCGATCGGACTTACCAATGCGTTTCTGCACCTCACGCTGGCTCCTGGAACTCGGCTTGCAGAACTTAAACCGATCGCTCAAGTTGCTCCGGAGACGATCGAACTTTTGGTACAGCAAGAAGGAAATTTAGCGATCGTCCGATTAGGCGACTTGATGACCAATGCGCCCCGTGTAATTCTGGCAAATCTTTATGTCAATCAGTTACCCGAAGGGAAAAACACGATCGCCGAAGTTCAGATTAGATACGATGATCCCGCAGCAAGACAGAGCGGATTCGCGTCTGAAACCTTCCCCGTCGAAATCGCTTCGCAAGCACAATATCAACCCAAACTTGATCCAGAAGTTCAGCAGAATATCTTGACACTTGCGAAATACCGCCAAACCCAAATCGCCGAAACGAAATTACAGCAGGGTGATCGTCAAGGTGCTGTCACAATGCTGCAAACGGCAGCAAAAACCGCGCTTCAACTGGGCGATCGCAATGCCGCAACCGTTTTGCAAAATAACGCAACTCAGTTAAATGCAGGCGGAGAACTATCGGAAGCCGATCGCAAAAAAACGCGATTAGTCTCGAAAACTATCTTGCGGGTGGCAGATTCTGAGTAGGCGTGGCAAATTCAACCGTCGGTAAAGCGCAGATTTTCCTAGCCATTGCGGGATCAGAATAGTTAGACGTTTTCCAAGTTGCGGGAGAACCAACACCATCAGTGTAGGTGATGGTGTTGGTTCTGCAATTCACATCCGCATATTGAAACTGAAACACACCACTACAAGCCGAACCGCCGTCTTTTGTCATCGTTTGCAGCACAATCAGTTGGCGAATATTTTTATCGGAGCGATCGGGCTTTTCGCTTCGCGCCACGATAAATTCTGGATCAGCATAAAAAACACAACCATCGCGGCTCTGACGCATCAGCAAATTGTATTTTTTAGCCACAAATTCATACGTCTCCACATCGGGTAGCGCCGCTATTGCTACACCCTGACCCAACACTGCAAGCGCCACCGCTACCGTCGCCACCGTTTTCATACCCATCTCCCTTAAAATCAATTTGAACGATTCTGACAGATCAAAATTTCTAAATCGAGAGCGAATCGCGGCAAAAACAATATCGATCTCCCGTTACCCTCTACAATGATTTAACGTAGATCCCCGAAAAATCCCGTGAATAGTGTTCGTACCGTTTCTGATACCAAGCGATCGTTTTACAATCTGCACACCCGTCCGGTGAATTCGATTTTCCGGCGAGTGGTGGAAGAACTGATGGTCGAAATGCACCTGCTTGCCGTCAACACGGACTTCCGCTACGACCCCTTCTATGCGCTGGGTGTGGTGACGACGTTCGATCGCTTTATGCAGGGATATCGCCCTGAAGCTGACAAAGAATCGATTTTCAGCTCGCTCTGTCGCGCCCTCGAATCCGATCCGCAGCAGTATCGCAACGATGCCCAGCACCTACTTTCTGCCGCATCGCAAAATCCTTGGGAGAACCTTGTAATTCCCGACAAGGCGGGTGAGTTTCGCGAGGTGCTAGCCGCGATCGCATCAAATCCGAAGTTCAAATACAGCCGTTTATTTGCGGTTGGTTTGTACACGGTTCTCGAAACGGCTAGCCCCGATTCGGTCAAGGATACTGCCAAACTAACTGAAGCCTTAAAACAAGTCGGTCAAGCCTTGAACGTGTCGCAAGACAAGATGCAAAAAGATTTGGAACTGTACCGCAGCAATCTGGAGAAAATGACGCAGATTCAAGCGGTGATTGCAGATGCGCTGGCTGCCGATCGCAAGAAACGCGAGGAACGCGCCCAAGCAAAAACTGTCGAACCCTCGAAAGACGAGGCAGCTACTGAGCCTTAAACTGAATTTTGATTGGCTGTATTCCTGGATTGTGTCGGGAAATCCAAACGATGGTAGAGACAAGTCGGTGACTTGTCTCTATTTATTTTTGCAGGAATCGCGATCGCTCCAAATGATCGAACGGTAGCGATCGCAACACATCTATAGGATCAAATTCGCCTACAAGTAGAACCGACCCGAATTTGATACATCCCATGACTATCCCAGAAATCACACAAAAACTCCTAGCCGCAAAAAAGGAAAAGGGGTTGAGCTTCGCCGATCTAGAAGCCATGCTCGGACGCGACGAAGTTTGGATTGCGTCCCTGTTTTACCGCCAAGCGACGGCTTCTGAGGATGAAGCCTCAAAGCTATTACACGCTTTGGGATTGAGTCAGGATCTTGCTTCAGAACTCACTCAATCGTCTGTGAAAGGTTTAGGCCCTGTTGTTCCGACTGACCCGTTGATTTATCGCTTTTACGAGATCATGCAGGTCTACGGAATGCCGATCAAAGAAGTCATTCATGAAAAATTCGGGGATGGCATCATGAGCGCGATCGATTTCACCCTCGACATCGAGAAAATCGAAGATCCGAAGGGCGATCGCGTCCTTTTGACCATGAATGGTAAATTCCTGCCCTACAAGAAGTGGTAGATTTCTGGAGCGTTCAGCGGAAACTCATCTACACTGGTCACAGTCAATGATCCCGTTGTATTCGTTGAGATGCCGATGCACGCTCCTCATTCTCTCAATTGTGCCTGTCCGGTCCACGATCCCCAAACCAAGCAACGTCAGCTTTTATCTGCGCTGATTGTGGTAGGCAGCTTTGCCGGAGTTGAAGGCGCGATCGGCTTATCGAGTCACAGTCTCGCGCTGGTGGCGGAGGCAGGACATTTAGTGTCTGATTGTTTTGCGCTGGTGTTGGCATTATTAGCGACGCGGATGGCTCAGGCTCCGATGCAGTGGGGCTGGATCGGCGAGAATACCGTTACCATCAAACCGAGTCGCTCGCCGGAAACTTGGGCAGCTTTGCTAAACGGAGTTGGACTGATCGTAGTGTCGCTGTGGATTATGTGGGAAGCGATCGCCCGGTTTCAAACAACATCACCTGAGATCTCTAGCTTACCGATGCTAATTACTGCGATCGTTGGTTTAGCGGTGAATGGTATTAATATTGCAATCTTGCATCAAGGCAGCGATCACGATTTGAACTTACGTGCGGCATTTTTGCACGTTGTCGCGGACGCGTTAGGGGCGATTGGGGTGATTGTTGCAGCGCTCTCCGTTGCTGTTTTTCATTGGATGTGGGCAGATGGCGCGATTAGCTTAGCGATCGCCGGATTAATCTTAGTGTCAACGATTCCCCTAATTCGTCAGAGTATTCAAGAACTACGACGCTCGCTATGATTGTCTTACCGGAGTGGCGAGGCACGATCGCATGAACATCGCAAAGACGAAGAAGCTGACTTTTCAGGAATATTTGGACTTCTGTGAAACAAGTCAAGAGCGCTACGAATTAGTCCGGGGAGAATTACAGCTAATGGCTCCGCCTGTTTGGTTACACTATCGAATTGCTAAATTTCTAGAACGCGCATTCGACGATGAGATTACTCGGCGACAGCTCCCCTGGGAAGCACATCGCGATCCTGGACAGCAAACAGAAGAAAACACCTCTCGCCTTCCAGATGTCGCGATCGTGCCAATCGAAGCAGTTGAAGAATCTATTGATCGACCTGCTATCTTAACGATCGCTGCCATTCTAATCGTGGAGGTTGTCAGCGATAGCACTGCGCTGCAAGACTACCGCGAGAAGGTGACAGAATACCAAAACAAAGGAATTCGAGAATATTGGATTGTTGATCCTGATCCGTTTGGAGCGGCAAAGTATATTGGTTCTCCAAAACGTCCGACCGTTAGCGTGTACTCGTTGGTGGATGGAGTCTATCAAGTCGAGCGATTTCAGGGGAGCAATTGCGTCATTTCTCCCACATTTCCACACTTGCAACTTACCGCAGAACAAATTCTCAACGCTGGGCGATGAGTGCTTTTATCGCTGCGCTCAGAAAGCACCCATCGCAACTGCAATTAAACAGGAGGCACGATCGGTAAATTTGGATCTTGCTCAATGCTATGCAAGTTGGTCGTGTTTACTCGTCCAGCAGTCAAAAAGCGGAACGTCTCCTGATACAGGCTCTGCCAGAATCGATTACTCATATTTTGGCTGACTTCAGTTGGATCAACCATCGGATGCGGCACGAGATCTTCTTTGGGATACAGGAAGAATCGGTGTCCTTCGCCTTCTCCACCAATGCGCTGGTAAAAGTCTTGATTCGTTTCGATATCGGCTGCATCTTCGTTCTCAGTCAAGACTAAGAACGTGGGAATGTTTGAGAGCGATCGCACCGATTTGTCACTCAAAACCATGCTGCTCCCAAAGCGATCGGCAGCCGTCAGACATCCAACCGGAAATCTCAAATTCGCATCCCAACCCGATTCGCTAATGTCCAACGGGCCTGCTAAGTTCACATAGCGCCGCCGTTCTTCCCCGTAGATCTTCAGCAAGGGCGCATAAGCAACCACTCTCCGGACGCGATCGGGACGCGATGCCGCTAATCCCAAGGCAACCGCACCGCCAACCGACAAGCCCACCGTGAAAATATCTCCCGGCATTGCCGCAAGTTCGTTTAATCTTGCTTGCGCTTCGGTGAGATAGCGTAAATGCGAAGAAATGAAATAGCGATCGAAATCTGGATCATCGGGCAATTCTAGCGCTTTGATAATATCGAGCAGTTGCGGCTCAATCATGACTAATCGCGCCATCAATCCCATCTGTTGCATAAATCCGGGACGGGTAGCTCCTGGATTATTCGTGAAGTTTTTGATATACGCTTGCAGCACCGGATCTTTTTGCACCTTTTCTTTAATCGGTTCTGCATATTCGGGCTTGAGATCGACCTGACACCAGTTTTTGGCTGGATTGATGAGCGGATGTCCTGCGATCGAGGGTTGATAAACGTTGAACCCATTGCGAAAGAGATAATCTGCCAATCGCCACATTTGATGCGGTTTGGCGCTGAATCCGTGAAAAATCATTACCGTGCCGCGAATCGATCGACCCGGTTCGTGAAATAAGTAATACGGCAGTGCACCGTCTCTACCATCAGGATTCTGATTGAGAGATTGAATATAGGCATCGATCGCAGATTTTGTTTGATTGATTTGCTCAAGCGTGGGAATCGTGTCAGCGGCAATGTTCATGATTTTGGCTTAAAAAGATTTCAGAACGACGATCCGGGCTGTTTCAGGAACTCGATTTCTTCTGGCGTAGAAGAACGACCCAGAATTTGATTGCGGTGAGGAAACCGCCCAAACTGCTCGATTACCGCTCGATGGCGCAAAGCGTAATCGTAAATTTCTTCTAACTCAGGATTGCCTTTAAATTGCTCAAATAAACGGACTGATTCGTTTTGATCATCGAGATCTTCACTGTGTTCGAGCGGCAAATAGAAGAAGAATCGCTGGACTGGGGCAACTTGCTGATCAAACTGCTGATCGATCACATCTTTCGCAATTTCTAATGCTTTAGTATCTGTCGCAAACGATCGAGGTGTGTCCCGAAACAGATTGCGCGGAAATTGATCTAACACAATGATCAACGCTAAACAGCTTTCGGGAGAACTGCTCCAGTCGTCAAGCTGATTCGATGCGGCTTGCTCGTAAAGGGGGAGAAAGCGCGATCGTACCTCTGCATCAAAAATTGGATTTTTGGTAAACCATTCCTTCCGCATTTCTAGCTTGTCCCCGAACCAGAACGATAAAACTTCAACAGCAGTCATCTTTTTCTCCAATCAATCTCTATAAAATTTCGGAACTTTAAAAAGCAAAATTCCCCAAAGCCTCCAAAAACGCCGCGATAGTGTCACGATCGTCTGCCAGAGACTCCGGGGAGTCGATTAAGTTGAATGCCTTATGACATCGCTTGAATAATGAAATCGAAATAGGGAGCCGCTTCTGCTGCATCAGCTTCACTCAGGAGACCCAGAGAAGCTTCTTTGAGACAGCGAATTGCCTCTGCCATTCCCGGAACTGGAACACCGAGCGCGTTGTACATTTCCCGCGCACCGATGACTCCAATTTTCTCGATCGGGTCAGTACTACCGCAGAGGATGCCATAAGTCACTAGGCGCAAATACCAGCCGTAATCGCGTAAACACAGCGCCCGTTCCCGGTTTCCGTAAGCGTTACCGCCCGGAGAAATGAAATCGGGGCGTTTTTTCCACAATTGCTTGCTGGCTTGTTCTACGATTTTCTTTTCGCTATCAGACAGAACGCTCACAATCCGAGTGCGCTGTTCTCCGGTTTGAAAAAACTCTCTTATCCCGTTGAGTTCGCCTCTCGTTGGGTAACGAAGCTCGTCGTCGGCTTGTAGGATAACTTGGCTAACTACGCTCATGTTGTTATTGCAGTATCTCAGAAGTCACTTTGTAGTTTACCGAGTTTCGGGCACGATGCGAAAGGGGATTCTCTCATTTGTCTTGACAAATTGTTACATTTCGTCGTGTGAGGGTGCGATCGCGAATGCCTCAAATCAACTCAGAAAATGAGTAACGAATAAAATAGAGTTTATTCGTTCAATATAACTCAATGACGATTACGACGAATGACCTTCCTGAAGCTCTGCAAGCAATACTGTTAAAACTTCAACGAACCAATACACCCCTCACTGTAATTCATGAGGGCAAACCTATTGCGATCATAAATCCAGCGCAATCTCATAAGCCCCGTCCTGCTGCTGGATTTATGAAGGGTCGTGATGAAATTTTAGGTGATATCGTTTCTCCCATTGAGCAGCCTTGGGAAGTGCTGCAATGAAAATCCTGCTGGACACGCACATTTGACTCTGGTATCTGTTTGACGACCCACAACTTTCCCAGATCTTGAAGAATATAATCTCAGACTTTGAATTATGGCTAAGTCCTATCACCATCTGGGAAGTCATGCTCCTTGCGGAGAAAGGAAAGCTATCGTTGCCACCTGATCCGATGACTTGGATTAATCAAGCTTTGCAGAAATTGGAAAGTCAGCCGTACTCAATCATGAAATTGCGCTCCTCAGCCGTCATTAGCTTGCCCTCACCAAGATCCATCGGATCGCTTTATTGCTACTACTGCAATTCACTACGATTTACAACTCGCCACAATGGAGCAAAATCTAATCAAAACGCCTTCTCTGCAAACGATTAATTAATCTGCGATCGCTCCAAAGTTCTTCACTCTCCACACATCTTAGGTAAGCGTTCTCGGAGCGTGGCGATCGGTAAAAGGAGATTGTCTTCGATTTCCTGGCGTATTGTGTCTCACAGGCTGACAACTTCGACATCAAGGCGCTGCTTAACTGGATGTTCTGCAGTGAGGAGCCGATCGATTTTGTCTAAAACGGTGGCATGAAAATAGCGCTCTCCACAGCCTGGACAAACTTCAGCATCAACATTTTCAACAATGTTGATGCTGAAGTTTGTCCAATGTTGTCGTCTCACTTTTTTGAAGATAGGTTGTCCGCTACAAGATTCACAAATCATTTTTTTGCGCTACCTAAGCTAACAAGATCCTTTAAGTCGCAGCTTTAATTCATTTGTGTCGCGATGATCAGAGATTTAGCCATCTGCCCACCGCAACATCGATCTACTCGATCGCTTCTTCGTCCCCATACAGCACGGGCAAGCTCACATGAGTCACATGCTCGGTTTTGCTGAGTTTGACGATGCGAGATCCACGATCGTCTCTCGCGCTCAGATCGATCACGTCTACATCAATCCGCGCTAAGTGATTCTCATTTGTTAACAGGAACACCAGCGATTGAGGCAATACGGCAACGATTCCTGCTACTACATCCGTTTTGTTGTTGAAGTGGAAGGATTGGGTTCCGAGTTCTCCCGCACTTGCACGACGTAAGGCTTGCACCCCCATGTGTTTCGCGTAGCCTTGCTCGGAAATCATCAGAAACGTATCGTCTTCGTTAGCAATCGCCCAACCAACAATCCGTTCTTTTTTAGAAACGCGCATTCCGGTTTGACCTTGAGAGGTGCGAGTTGCGATCGGAATCTGCAAATCGTTCACCTCAAATCTCAAGACTCGTCCGCTTGAGGTTGCAAGTAAGACTTGTTCTCCGACTTGCACCGGACTTACACACAAAAGCTGATCGCCTTCTTTGAGCTTCAGAGCCGTGAGCCCCCGTCCGGTTAGATCGGTGAACTCAGAGAGCGGTAATCGTTTGATGCGTCCTTGTTCGGTGAGCAGCAGGACAAATTGATCCTCGATCGCATCGGGCAGGATGAACGTGCCTGCGATCGAATCTGGTTCTGCTTGTGCGGCAGGTGGTAAGAGTGCCACAAGCGGTGTACCTTTCGATTTACTATTATTTGCCTGTGGAATGTCGCGAACTTTTACCGCAAAAGCTTTTCCACTGCGCGTGAAGACAACTAGCGTTTTACCTGTTGTAGTGAAATCGGTTTGCGTTGCGAAATCGTCTCCGTCTTCGAGTTCTTTCGTTGCGGTGTCATCGTTACGATTCTTGCTGACGCGATCGTACACTTTCGGAGTCATTCGCCGCACATATCCGCGCTGTGTCACTTCCACGACTGCGGACTGTTCTTCTTCCTCAAACTCAAACGATAAGTTTGTTGTTGATTTTGCCGCAGGAACATCATCTTTTTCGCTGACTTCGGCTGCAATTTCTGTAGCCGCAACGATTTTAGTTCGTCGATCGTCGCTGTATTTTTTCTTTAGCGATCGTAAGTCTTTCTTCAGCGCTTTCAGTAATTCACGGCGATCGCTGAGGAGCTTATTCAACTCCTGCATTTTCACAACAAGTTCGTCATGCTCGGTTTGCAGGCTTTGACGCTCCATTCCGGTGAGACGGCGCAGCGGCATCGAAAGAATTGCGTCGGCTTGTCGATCGCTCAAATCCAGTCGCTCTTGCAACTGAAGTTTAGCAGTGCCGCCATCCGGAGCATTCCGCAGAATTTGAATCACGTCATCAAGGTTCGACAACGCTTTTAATCGACCTTCAACAATGTGAAGTTGGCTTTCGGCTTGCCCGTATTCGTTGCGATATTGTCGAGTTAGGGTGGTTTCGCGGAACGATAAAAATGAATTCAGTAATTCTCGCAGCGTCATTTGGCGCGGTTGAGCATTGTCTAACGCCAGCAAAATTACGCCGAAATTGGTTTGCAGTGGAGTTTGCCGGTAGAGCAGGTTAAGAATTTTTTGAGGATTCGCATCGCGGCGCAGTTCGATCACCACGCGAATCCCCTCGCGATCGCTCTCATCCCGCAAGTCCCCAATGCCTTCGATCTTGCCTGTGTTCACAAGTTCCGCAATCTTTTCGATTAGCCCTGCCTTATTCACTTGGAAAGGCAACTCTGTAATCACGATCGCGCTTCTACGATGCTTGCCGCGTCCAGTGCTAACTTCTTCGAGATTAGCAATTCCGCGAACGGGAATACTTCCGCGTCCGGTTAAGTAAGCTTCTCGAATTCCATTTGTGTCAATAATTTCGCCGCCTGTGGGGAAGTCAGGCCCCGGAATTAGTGCGAGTAATTCATCATCTGATAAGGTAGGTCGATCGATCAACGCCACCAACCCATCAATAACTTCACCTAAATTATGGGGTGGAATATTCGTCGCCATCCCCACCGCAATCCCTGAACTGCCATTTAGCAACAGAATCGGTAACTGCGCGGGTAATACGGTTGGTTCTTGTTGTGAATTATCAAAGTTACCAACAAAATCAACCGTTGCCTCGCCAATTTCATTTAATAAAGCTTCATTCCCGATCGCAGAGAGTCGCGTCTCGGTATATCGCATCGCCGCAGCCGGATCATTATCAACTGATCCAAAGTTTCCGTGACCCCCAACTAACGGATAGCGACTAGAAAAATCCTGCACCATTCGCACCAGCGCATCGTAAACCGCCTGATCGCCGTGCGGGTGATATTTACCTAAGACATCCCCGACAACACGGGCGCATTTACGGTAAGGTCGATCGGGAGTTAAGCCTAATTCGTGCATCGCGTATAAAATACGACGATGAACAGGCTTTAAACCATCGCGGACATCCGGCAGCGCACGTCCTACGATCACGCTCATGGCATATTCTAGATAGGACTGCTGCATCTCCGTATGTAGAGCAGTTGGGATCACCTGTCCGGTTGGGAGAATGTTTAACTGTTGTGATTGAGGTTGCGTCCGCGCCATGAGCCTATTTATCCTGCTGAACTTTTACAATAGTCGGAGTTTTGGGGGTTCCGAAGGGTCGATCGCTCTTGCCTGAAAATACTAATACAGTTGAGCTACCTTACAATCGTTCTATTTTGCCGTATCCAGTGCATTTCGTAAGAGGAATTTATAATGCAAACCGTTCTGATTGTGGAGGATGATCTGATTAACGCGAGAGTCTTCTCCAAAATTCTGACAAAGCGCGGAGGTCTGGCAGTCAAGCATACTGAGAATGTAGACGAAGTGATTCAGATTGCACAGGCCGGAGAGGCAGACATTATCTCATTTTATCTACAGCTAAATCGCTGAAAATGCCTTGAAAACTAGCTTTTACTTTATGTACATGTCTACGCTGTAGGTTCTATGACGTAGACATTTGAATCTGCTATCCCGGTGCTAA